>CAIJFT010000021.1 GCA_903820035.1 uncultured Opitutia bacterium | reverse complement strand
GTCGTCGCCGCGCAAAAAGACCAGATTCACCTCCTTCGTCGCACCGTCGGGCTGCGACAACTTCAAGGCGACCTGCTGAAACGGCCCGCTGGACTCGCTCCACTGCCGCACCTGCACCGAGCCGAGCGGCACATCTTTGATGGTGAAGAACGCGACCGTCTCCTCGGGCGTCTTCACCTGATCGCGCAGCGCCGGCGGCAGGCTCGCCCGGAGCGCCGTCGCGGCCTTCTGCGCCCCAGCGAAAAACTTCAGCCGCCGGGCAAACCCGCCGACATCGCCGCTCGCCGCCGCCCAGAGCACGGATTCGAGCGCGGCGGCCGGCGTAGCGCCGCCGGCATTACGCCACTCGGTCGCCGGCACGGTCACGCCCGCAGGGAACCGCTCGAACGCCGCCTGCTTCTCCGCCGCGGCGCGGGTCACAAAATCCAATTTACGCTGCGCTGTTTCCACCGCCGTCCGCAAGGCGGGCAACGCCGCGCGTTCGGCCTTCCAAGCCGCAAGTTGCGCCGGATCCGGCTGCGCCGCCTGCAGGCGCGCCTGTTCCGCCTGCAAGCCCGCAAGCCCGTCCGCCGCCGCGCGCAGACGCGCGATTTCCTCCTGCTCGGTGCGGCCCGTGCGGTAGTGTGTGCCGAGTACGGCCGCCACCACGGCCGTGGACGCGACAACGAGAACCGTTCCGAAATTCATGCGCATGATTCTTAATTCACCGGGAAGCCAGGGCTTTGGACGCGGCTGCGAGCGCCAGCGAGTGGCCCGCTTCCACTCGCTGGCGCTCGCGGCGACACGATGCACCACACGTCGACATCTCCGAGCTCAGAACCATGGCGCAGACGGGTCCGGACGGGCCTGACCCGCGGAGGCCCTGGCGGGGTCGTCGTTCTGGCCGACCGCGAAGACGATCGGGACCTGCAGGTGCGTCTGCACCGCACGGCCGCCCTTCCGGCCCGGCTTGAATTTCCACTGGCTCACCGCGTCAACCGCCGGCGCCTCGAGCCGCGGTTCGCTGGCACGGACCGCAATTGCATTGCGCACCGTGCCGTCGGCCATGACCACGAAGTCGACCACCACCTCGCCGTTCGCACCGCCCCCGCGGAGTTCACCCGGATCGATCGGCCGTGGCTGTGCCAACGGGGCGGGCTTCTCATCCAAGCGGGAAACATCAAAGACCTCGCCCTGCAGAGCGACCGGTTCCGGCGCGCGGCGCAGCGGCGGCGGGGGCACGGTCCGGAGCGATGCCGCCTGAGCGTTCAAGTCCGCGACCTCCACCCGCAACGCCTCCGCACCCGCCGCCGCCGCGCGGAGTTCTTCCGTCTCGGACCACTGCCGTTTCAGCCGGAGAGTTGCCTCCTGCAGCCGCGTCACCGCAGTTTGCTCGCGTTGCAATCGCTCCCGCTCCGCCCGGCGGTTCGCGCCGGCTTCGGCCTGCAGCCCATATCCGGTCACACCCGCAATCCCCAGCGCCGCCGTTAGGCCCACCTGCAGTCGGGTCAGCTTCATGATAAACATTACGCGAGCCATCCTTGCCGCCGCCGCACGGCGGGCACAACGGCCCGAGGACGAAACCCCCGTTGCGCGCACGCCGCCCGGGCGTTTTCGGCAACGGAGCAGCAGAGCAGTGCGGCAGCAGCGTTCATGGACTCGATAACGCCTAGCACTCGGCGAGGTGCAAAGCGCACAAAATTTTAAGAAAACCGCGCACCGCGGGGTCCCCTGGTCGGCGAGCCGGAGATGAGTGGCCTCAATCCTGCCCAAACCGGCGCTCGGCGTCAGTATCGTCACGCTGCTGCTTGAATCCGGTTGAACCCCGCCGCAGCGGCGGCACCGTGCATCACCCTTCCCCTTTCATTTCCGTCGCCGCGGAAGCACGGGGTGAGACCTCCGCCCGCCACATCGCCCATCGTCCATTCCCGCGGAAACATGAATATCCATCACGCCCGAATCCTCCTTATCACCGCCGCTCTGGCGCTCCTCGCGGGCTGCTCCGCCGAGAGCAAAAAAAATCAGGCCCTCGAGCGCGGGCTCACCTATTTCAAGACGGGGGACTATGAACGGGCCCGGCTCGAGTACCAGACGGTGCTGCAGAAATTCCCGGATGACCCCAACGCCACCGAACATCTGGCGCTGATCTGGTACGAGCGGGGCGCAACCCTGCGGGCGTTGAATCTGCTGGCGAAGATGACTACGCTGGCACCCGGCAATCTCGATCTTCGGCTGAAAAAAGCGCGGTTACTGTTTGCCATCGGCCGCATCGCGGAAGCGCGGAATGAAGCGGCCGCGATCATCAAAAGTTCCTCCAGCGCGGCAGATGCCTTTGTGCTGCTGACCGAGAGCGTCCGCGATCCCGAGGACCTCAAGGCGGCGGACGACCTCATGCAGAAGCATCAGGAAAAGGGGAAGGCCCCCTACCACCTCGCGGCGGCCAACCTGGCCAACCTGCGGGGTGACCTGAACGGCGCCAAGGCCGCCGTGCAGCGGGCGCTGGCCCTTGACCCAAAATCCGCCGCCGCCCACGCCGCCCTCGCCGGCGTCCACGCCCGGCAGGGCAACACGCCGCAGGCCTTGGCGGAATACAAGACGGCCGCGGAATTGGCCCCGCTGCGCTCCCCGGAGCGACTCGCCCAAATCCACTACCTCATCCAAAACGGCTCGTCCCCCGAGGCTCTCACGCTCCTGAATGACGTGGTCCGGCAGGCGCCCGATTATCTGCCGGCGCTGCACACCCTGGCGCAGGTCGCACTCACGGAAAAGCGGTACGACGACGCCATCGGATTTCTCCAGAAGGCGTTGGGCGTCGAAGCCAGTGACCACGAAGCACTGATCCTGCGGGCCCGGATCCGGCAAGCCAGGGGCGAGATCGGACCCGCACTCGAAGAGTTCGCGAAATTTGGCGCGACGTTCAAGGGCCTGAATCTGGAAAAGTATTACCTCGCACTCGCCCATCTGCAAAATCGGGACGAGGCCGCGGCGATCGTCGCGCTCCAGCAGTCTTTGGCCCTGTTTCCCGATCAGGTGGAGGCCGGCCTGCTGCTGGCCAAACTTCAAATCCGCGCCGGCACGCCGCAACCCGCCGTCGAGGCTATGACCAGTCTGGTCAGCCGCCGACCCGATCTCCTGCAGGCCTACGAGACCCTGATCGAGGCCACCAAGGCACTCGGCAAGCTCGCGGAACTGGCCACGGCCGTGACGACCGCACAGGAAAAATCCCCGCAGAACGCCCAGCTCCACTACTTGCTCGGGCGCGTGCGAGTGGAACAGAAGCAGGGCGAAGCGGCGCGCAAGAGCTTTGAGCAAGCCCTTGCCGCGGCCCCCAATCTGCTGGCCGCGTGGTTCGAACTCGCTGAGTTGGACCTACGGGAGGGAAAGACCGCCGACGCCCTGCAGCGGGCCCAGGTGTTGGTTGAAAAACTGCCCAACCTGGCCGCGGGACATTTACTGCTAGGGCGGGTGCTGGCGATCCGGGGCGATTGGAACGCCGCCTATCGTGCCGCCGCAAAGACAACCGAGTTGGATCCTAACAACCGGGGAGCCAACGGCCTGTTGGCGGACTTTTTCATGGCTCGAGTCAAGCAACCGGAAACGCTGCCGGCCCTGGACGCCTACCTCCAGCGGCACCCCAATGAGCAACTCGCGACGCTTCTCGGGGGACAGATTTACACGGCCGCCGGCCAGTTTGCGCGCGCCCGCGACCTGTACGAGGCGTACGTGAAAATGAACCCAAGCTCCGGCATCATCTACAACAACCTCGCCAACCTCTACGCCGATAATCTGGGGAACCTGCCCAAGGCGCTGGAAACCGCCCGCAAGGCCCGGGCCCTGGAGCCCACCTCGCCCTCCGTGGCCGATACCCTCGGCTGGATCCTGTACCAGCAGAAGGACTACGTTGGCGCGCTACCGCTGGTGGAGGAAGCCGCGCGGAACCTCCCGGATAATCCCGAGATTCAACTCCACGTGGGCCTCGTGCAACGGAACCTGGGCAACGAAGCCGCGGCCCAAGCCGCCTTGCGCCGCGCCGCTCAAAGCCCCGGAACGTCCACGGTCAAGTCGGAGGCTAAACGCCTGCTTGCCGCCGGCCCGGCGGCACCCGCAAAAGCACCGACAACGGAGCAGCCGAAGCAGCCGTAGCTGGCAAACCTTGGTCGCTGGCCTAGGTTGTAGGTTGGCGAAGAGGGCAGAATCAAGCCGGCCAGCCGGATCGAACGGGCAGGCCGCCCGCCAGCCTTGACCGCAGTCTTTTCGCTGGTTGACCGGCGCCAAACGGGGCGCCGAGCAGACCGCCGCGCTCTTGCCCGACGCTAACACCGGCCGGAGTCGCAAAGAAACCCGCCAAGCGGCCGGCACAGCCAGCGGGCTCTCCCCGCGCCGGCCACCGCGGATCGAGATTGGTTTATTGCCAAATTCTGGTGTAAGTTTTCCCGTACTCGGTGTAATTTAATCTTACAAAATGTCGCTTTGGGGCCATTTAATTCGGGCCCAATGGCGGATTATCGGGAGATTTGTAATTTTTATCTCCTTATTAATCATTATTTAGAATGCATCGTGAGCCTTTTACCCCAAACGATGGTACTTTTTTTGCTATGAATTGATCCAAGGTACGAAATTACCCCGATCGATCACACTAAAAAACAGCCCGAAAAACGAAAGCTCATGAAATACCCTCACCGAAACCTATCCCTTCTGGCGGCGCTTGTGGCCGGATTCGCCATCGCCCTGCCCTCGGCTAACGCCACCGGTCTCTTCGCGGGCGGCGTGCCGCTGATCAACGGTCACAACCCCAACGTGCAGATCACCGTCAACGCCAACAGCACCGTCACGGTTGCGTTCGACGCCTCCGAAGGCCCCTACGACGGCATCGAAGACTCCTACGTGAAGGTCGTGAACAATAGCGGTTCGCGCCTGAACTCGCTGACCCTGACCGGCGCGAATATCTTCGGGTTCGATGGCGACGGCCAAGCCGCCTACACGGGCACCTCTTATGACAGCAGCGGATATGCCGGCCCGAATACGAGTTTCAACATTGTGAACGCGAACAGCGGTACAGTGGTTTTCGCGGGTGGGCTCAACGGCGGCGCCACCGCTTGGTTCACGCTGGAGGAGAACCTGACCGGCTCTTCCGGCAATCTGAGTGTAACGGGAACCAATCGCGCGCCGGACACTGGCTCGACCTGGTTGCTGCTCGGCGGCGCGATCGTCTGCCTTGGCGCCTTCCGGCGCCGGTTTAGCAAGTAAATCGAATCCATCTGATTCGAACTTTCCGGGAGGCGGGATCCAAAATCCCGCCTCCTTTTTTTGCGCGGCGCTGGGAGGCGATGCGCTTCCTCTAACCCAACTCGCAGGCGAGCGCCCATTGAGCAACGGCCGGCTTCCTTCGCCTCGGCGCGCCTTAACTCGGGCGAAATCCCTCAAAAGCTTTTTGCCTGCAAGGGCGGCCGGCACTTGAGTGGAGCGATGCGACCTCTCCGAATCGGCGCCGTTCTCGTCGCCACCCTCCTACTTATCTCGTGCACCAAGCGGGAAACCCCCGTCGCCGCGGGGATCCGCACGCAGACGCTGCTCGTGGGCAACGCCGCCGAACCGGGCGACCTCGATCCGCATCAGGCCTCCATCCTGAGCGACCAGATCATCGTCAACACCCTCTTCGAGGGCCTCACCCTGCTCGATGAAAAGACCACCCAACCGCTGCCCGCCGCCGCCGCGTCGTGGCGTGTTTCAGCCGACGGCCTGACGTGGACCTTCCGCCTGCGCGAGGGACTGAAGTGGTCCAACGGCGACGCGCTGAACGCCGATGACTTCATCCAGTCCTGGCGCCGGGCCCTGAATCCGGAAATGGCCGCGGAGAACGCCTGGTACCTCTTCGCCCTGAAAAACGCCGAGGCCTTCAACGCCAAGAAACTGACCGACTTCACCGGCGTCGGCTGCCGCGCTCCCGACGCCCGCACGCTGGTCCTCACGCTCGAGCGGCCAACCCCGTACCTGCCGGCTCTCGTTTCACTACCCGCTTGGTTCCCGGTTAATCCCCGCGTCCTCGGCCCGCTCGGCGCCATGGACAAACGGGGCGTCGCCTGGACCAAGCCCGGCCAGCTCGTGAGCAACGGCGCATTCCAGCTCACCGAGTGGAAACCGAACGCCCGCATTGTCCTCGCGAAAAATCCGCACCACCGCGACGCGGCACTGACCACCTTGGCGCAGGTGATCTTTTTTCCGATCGAGAACCCCGACGTCGAGGAACGCGACTTCCGCGCCGGCCAGCTGCACGTGACCTTCAACCTTCCGGTCACCAAGATCGCCGCCTGGCGCAAAAACGATCCGACCGCCTTGCGGATCGACCCGACGCTCCAAGCGAATTTCCTGCGCTTCAACACGACCAAGCCGCCGCTTGACCAAGCGGCCGTACGCCGCGCCCTGGCTCTCGCCATCGACCGCGCCGCGCTCGCCGCGAGCGTCCTGCAGGGCAGTCGGACCCCCGCCAGCGCCCTCACCCCGCCCGAGACCGGCGGATACACGGCGCAGGCCGGCGTCGGCCACGACGTGGCGGAGGCCAAGCGGCTCCTCGCCGCGGCGGGCTTTCCGGAGGGCAAGGGTTTCCCGGTGATCGATATCCAATGCCGCAACGATGAAATCATGCCACGCCTCGCGGAAGCGTTGCAGGCGATGTGGCAACGCGAACTCGGCATCCGCACCACGATTTCCCAGCTCGAGCAAAAGACCTGGATCCAGAATCAGCAGAACCTGAACTATGGCATCTCGACGGCCGCATGGACGGCCGACTTCCCCGATCCTGTCACGTTCATCGGGCTGTTCACCGCCACGAGCGCGTACAATTGGACCGGCTGGAAAAACCCCTCGTTCGAGAAACTCATGGACGCCGCCGGCACCACGGCCGACGCGGCCAAGCGCTACGAGATCCTCCAACAAGCGGAGGCCCTGCTGCTGCAGGAAGCGCCCGTGGCCCCGCTCTACTCCGGCGCGCAGACATACTTGATCCACCCCGCCGTCCAGGGCTGGGCACCCGCGCCGCTGGTCTTTCGGCGCTTTCAGTTGGTGACGCTGCAACCTTAACCCGGCGCGCCGAGCCGGAAGGCGCACCCGAAACCGCGAAGGGCAAGAAGTCGGAAGGATCGGTATTCGCGAGCTTCGCGCGTGCGCGTGAACCCGCATTTCGGGGATTTGGCCCGATTGCCTGAAGCCACCGCGGCCCTTCAGGACTTTGACATGGAAATTCTACCCCAGCGTGCGGCCGACTCGGATCTCACCCAAAACCGGGAACGGCCCGAACCCCATCGTCCGCCAGGCCGCCACACGGTGGAGGAACTTTCAACGGTGGTCGTCGATGCCGCGCACCGCCTGCACCGCGAGTTGGGCCCGGGCCTGCTGGAAGCGGTCTACGAAATCCTGCTCGCCCGCGAACTCCGACGCCGCGGCCTCGAGGTCATTCGGCAAAAGCCCGTACCCGTCGCCTTCGACGGCCTGCAATGGGACGAGGGCTTTCGCGCCGATCTGCTGGTGGACGGCCGCCTCCTGGTCGAATTGAAGTCAGTCGAGCAGCTGACCCCCGTCCACCCGAAGCAGGTTCTCACCTACCTGCGCTTGATGCAGCTGCCGCTCGGGCTGCTGATCAATTTTGGCGCGGCGAAATTTGCCGACGGCGTCAAACGCGTGGTGAACGCCCACGCCGACTGCCGCGCCTCGCGTCTCCGCTTGCACCCGGCACCGGCCGCCAGCCCCACGCCGTCGTCGGCTCCGGCCTAACGTCAGGCCTCCCGGAGGTCTTGGCTTCGCACCCTTCGCGCTTCGCGTGAGACGCTCGAGTTTGGATTTGCCAACCCACCTTACCGCCCTCTGTTCGTCGCCATGCGCAGGATACCCCGGACAACGGCTTGGTTGTTGGCGATCTGTCTAGCCCTCCTCAGCAGCTGCAGCAAACGCGAGACCGCCGCGGACGAGGGCGTCCGCACCCGCACGCTGCTCGTCGGCAACGCCGCCGAGCCCGCGACGCTCGATCCGCACGCGCTCAACGCTTACACCGACATGCGCGTCGCCATGGCGCTGTTTGAGGGCCTGACGGTGCTCGACGAAGCCACCGCCAAACCCCTGCCGGGCGCGGCGGAGCGGTGGGAGGTTTCGGCCGACGGCCTGGTCTACACGTTCCACCTGCGCGCCAACGGCAAATGGTCAAACGGCGAGCCCGTCACCGCCGATGACTTCGTTTACTCCTTCCACCGGATTCTGACGCCGGCCCTCGCCTCGGGGTACGCCTACATGCTTTGGCCGATCAAAAACGCCGAGGCGTTCAACACCGGCAAGCGGCAGGATTTCTCGGCGGTTGGCGTCACCGCCCCGGACGCACGCACCCTGCGGGTCACGCTCGAGCGCCCCACCGCCTATCTTCTGGCCCTCGCCGCCCACTCAACCTGGTTTCCCGTGCCGCGCGGAACGGTGGAGAAATTCGGTAAAATGGAAACACGCGATACGCTCTGGATCCGGCCGGGCAACCTGGTCGGAAACGGACCGTTCGTGCTGACCGAATGGAAGCCCAACGCGCGCATCACCGTGGCGAAGAACCCGCACTACTGGAACGCCGCCAACAACCGGCTTGAACGCGTGCAGTTTTTTCCGATCGAAAAATCCGACGCCGAGGAACTCGCGTTTCGCGCCGGCCAATTGCACGTCAGCTACAGCGTGCCCGCATCCAAAATCGCGGTCTACCGCCAGCAGACCCCGGAGCGCCTCCGCATCGATCCCTACCTGGCGAACACGTTTATTACGTTCAACGTCACCAAGCCGCCGCTGAACAACCTCAAGGTCCGGCGCGCCCTCACCCTCGCCCTCAACCGCGCCGCGTTGTGCGACCGAGTCTACGGCGGAGCGCGGATTCCCGGATTCACGATCGTGCCGCCCAACTGCGGGGGCTACACGGATCCCGCCGGGCAAAAAGAAGATTTCGCCGCCGCCCGGGCCTTGCTCGCCGAGGCCGGTTTTCCGGGAGGCGCGGGGTTGCCGGTGATGCCGCTGCAGGTCGTCAACGACGACAAGGACCCGAAAGCCGCTGAAATCATCCAATCCCTCTGGCTCAAGGAACTGGGCGTAAAGGTCACCATCGAGCAACTCGAACAGAAGACCCTGCTGCAAAGTCAGCAGACGCTGGCCCACACGATCGGCTTTAGCGGCTGGATCGCCGACTATCCCGATCCGTACACTTTTCTTGAGACGTTCCGGACCGGGAACGGCAACAACTTCACCGGCTGGGGCAGTACCGCTTACGACGCCCTGCTCGACGAGGCCGGCGCCACGGTCGACGCCCCGAAACGCCTGGCGCTCCTCCAGCGCGCGGAGGCCATCCTGCTGGACGACGTGGGCGCCGCGCCGTTGAACTTTTCGGCCCGCGCCTTCCTCATTCACCCGGCCGTGAAGAATTGGCAGGCGTCCCCGCTCGGGCTGAACCGGTTTCAGGAAATCCAACTGACGCGTTAAACGGCGCACCCGATCCGTTAGCGGCGGGACCCGCTGCACCCATCGGGTTGATTCGCAACGATCCAAATTCCGCCCGAGTCCAAGGGGGCCAGCGGACTCCCCGCGCCGTCCGCGATCCCCCCCGCGTAATCCCGCGGAGATCGCGTTTGCGTCGCCTGCGGAAAAAGCCATGGCTCGGACCTTCACCGTGCGCCTTCTCTCTTTTCTCACGCTGCTTTTCGTGTCGGTCGCCGCCCGCGCTGCGGATGTCGAATTCCTCCACGTCTGGCCGGGTTGGCGCAACGCCGAGGCGTTCGACCGCATCAGCGAGTATTTCGGCGGGGGCGAGAACCACGGCGGACAGGTCATCCTGCGGACCCAGCCGGGCGTGCGGGCAGGTTACTATTTCCTCATGCGCCTGAAGAGCGCGACCGCCCACGCGGGCGTCCGGATCGAGGTCAACGTGATCCGGCCGGACGCACCGGAGCCGAAGGTGTTCGCCTTCGCCGCCGCGCTACCGGCAGGGGAAGCGGTGTTGCAACTTGGTTTGACCGGACCCGACTGGCCCGGCGGCGAGAAGAAGAATCCCGTGGCGTGGAAGATCACCGTCGTCGGCGCCGACGGGAAGCTGCTCAACGAGCACAAAAGTTTTCTGTGGGAAAAGCCGGCGAAGTGAGCCCGGGCCGCGACGGCTGGACGGTCTGGCAGCCCCTCGCCGGGCTGCCGTCGCTTTCCGCCGGCGTCCTGCGCGAAACCGTCGACGGCGGTCAGTCCTTCCGCTGGGCCGCCCAAGCCGACGGCACGTGGCTGGGCCAGTGGAGCGATCAGGTCGTGCGACTGCGCACCGTCGCCGACGGCGGCCTGCATTGGAGTGCGCCGGCGGCGCTGGCCGGCACAACGCCGGCCGCCCTCGGCCGGTATTTCGGCACCGAACGCAACTTCGCGAGCCTCGCCGACACCCTGCCCTGGCGCAGCGACCCACACTTGGCGCGTTGTCTCGCTGCCTACCCCGGCCTGCGCATTCTCCACCAACCCTTCGGCGAGACGCTCCTCGGTTTTCTCTGCAGCGCGACGAAGCAGATCGTCCAAATCAAGCAGATGGTCGCCCTCCTCGCCGAGCGCCACGGTCGTCCGCTCGCCGCCTGCCCGGACCGGCATGCCCTGCCGACGTGGGCTGAGTTGGCGACAATCCCCGAGTCCGAACTCCGCGCCTGCCTGCTGGGATTCCGCGCCCGCTACATCGCGGAGACGGCGGCGTTGATCGCGGCCCGTCCCGGCTGGCTGGAGGAAACCGAAGCGGCACCGTACGCGCTCGCCAAGGAGCGGCTGTGCTCACTGCCCGGCGTCGGCGAGAAAGTGGCCGACTGCGTGCTCCTCTTCGGGGCGGGCCGGCTGGAAGCCTTCCCCGTCGACACCTGGATTTTGAAGGCGCTCGCCCGCCGATATGGACTCGATGGCTGGAAACCGGCGCAAGTCGCGCAGTTCGGGCGGGCCCATTTCGGCGACCTGGCCGGATTCGCCCAGCAGTTTCTTTTCTCCTGGGAACGCGCCCAGGGACGGGAGTGAGGGGCCGAGGGATTAACGGACTGAGGCAGCTCTCGTCCAACGCGTAGCCGCGTTGGCGCGCAGCGACCACGTGGCCTGACCGGAACGACCCACAAGTCCGCCGGCCACGTTTCCGGCCGACGGCCTTGAACGCGGCAACATCACCCCTGCGGAAACCTACTTCGCCCGCTGGATCAACTCGACCTCGTAGCCCTCGGGGGCGTCGATGAAGGCCAGCATCGAGCCGGTACCGTGGGGCGTCGGGCCGTCGCTGAGTTTGTAACCCTTCAGCTCCAGCTTCCGCACGAATTCCAGCATGTCGTCGACCTCGAACGCCAGGTGCATGAGGTCGGGCTGCACCTGCACGCTCGGGCTGTTGGGCAGCTGGCAGATCTCGATTTCCTCGTCGCTGTTCGGCGTCGCGAGAAACACGATCTGCGCCCCGCGCGGCGAGATGCTGCGGCGGGAGACCTTCAGCTCGAGCGCCTCGGTATAAAACTTCACCGTGCGCTCGAGATCGTTCACGCGCATCCGCGTGTGCAAAAGTTTTTTGACCATGCGGGGAGTTTGCATGCGACCGCCCGACGCGCAAGCTGCCGGCATGGCCCTCGATCTTGCCCTCATCCGCGCCGCGCATGATCGCATCCGCTCGCGTATCCACCGCACCCCCGTGCTGACCAGCGCCCGGCTGGACGAAGCCTGCGGCGGCCGGCTGTTTTTCAAGTGCGAAAACTTCCAGAAGGCCGGCGCCTTCAAGGCCCGCGGCGCCACCAACGCGGTCTTCGCCCTCGACGACGCCACGGCGGCCCGCGGCGTAGCCACGCACTCGTCCGGCAACCACGCCGCCGCCCTCGCCCGTGCCGCCCGGCTCCGCGGCATCACCGCCCACATCGTCATGCCCTCGAATTCCGCCAAGGCGAAAGTCCGCGCCGTCGAGGGCTACGGCGGCAAACTGACCTTCTGCGAGCCGACCCAGGCGGCGCGCGAATCCACCTGCGCGCGCGTCGTGGCCGAAACGGGCGCGACGATGATCCACCCCTTTGAAAACGAAGCGGTGATGGCCGGCCAGGGCACCGCAACCATCGAACTATTCGAGGATGCACCCGACTTGGATTTCATCCTGTGTCCGGTCGGGGGCGGCGGCCTGCTCGGCGGCACGGCGATCGCGGCCAAGGCCCTGAGGCCGGGCATCCGCGTCATCGCCACCGAGCCCGCGGGCGCAGGCGATACGGCCCGCTCATTCCTGGCCGGAAAAATCATTCCGCTCGAGCACGCCGAGACCATCGCGGACGGCCTGCGCACGACGATCGGGGCGCCCAACTTTGCCCTCGCCCGCGCCCACGTGGACGACGTGGTGACGGTGAGCGAAGAGGCGATCGTCGCGGCGATGCGCACGATCTGGGAGACGTTGAAAATCGTGATCGAGCCGTCGGCCGCGGTGCCGTACGCGGCCATCCTCGAGCGGAAGGTCGAGGTCACGGGCAAGCGCGTCGGCTTGATTTTCACGGGCGGCAACGTCGACCTCGACGCGCTGCCGTGGCTAAGGCAGCCGTGAACCCAACCATCCAAGCCATTGAACAGGGAGAGCGGGAAGAACGGGGAGAATCGCCTGAAATCCTTCCGCCCTTCCCGCCCTTCCTGTTCAAAGTTTGGGCATCGTCATAGCATTCGTTTCATTTGCTCTGCCGGAGACCGACTTTCCACATTCCCTCCATGAAACTACCCCTACTCCTCCTGTTCTCCGTTCTCTCGCTCGTATCGGCCACCGCGGCGCCGCGCATCTTCATGGCCGGTGATTCGACCATGGCCGACAAACCGCTCGATCTGCCCGAGCGCGGCTGGGGCATGGCGCTGGGCGGATTTTTCAAAGCCGAGGTCGTGGTGCGGAATCACGCGCTGAACGGCCGCTCGACCAAGAGCTTCATCGACGAGGGCCGCTGGGCCAAGCTCGCCGGAGAGCTCCAGGCCGGCGACTTCGTCATCATCCAGTTTGCGCACAACGACGAGAAGAAGGAGGACCCGAAGCGCTACGCCGACCCGGCAGGGGCCTTCCGCGACAACCTCCGCCGCTTCATCGCCGAGACCCGCGCCAAGGGCGCGACCCCGTTGCTCACCACCCCGGTCTGCCGTCGGAAGTTCAACGCCGCGGGTAAGCTCGTCGACACCCACGGCGACTACCCGGCGGCCGTGCGCGCGGTGGCGGCCGAGGAAAAGGTGGCGCTGCTCGAACTCACCGTTGCGACCGCGCAGTGGCTGGAAAACACCGGCGACGAACCGGCGAAGAAATTCTTCATGTGGATCGCCCCCGGCACGCATCCGAAAATCCCCGACGGCCGGAAGGACGATACCCACTTCGTTGCCGCCGGCGCGGAAGCCGTGGCCGGCCTGGCGGCGAAACAAATTCGCGAACAGAAGCTGCCGCTGGCGCAGTGGCTGAAGTAAGCGCCATCGACTGCACCCGGGCGGATTCACAGGGAGAACGGGAAGGTCGGGAAACGGCGGCTCGGCTGGGAGTGAGTCGATCCCCGGTGGGGCCCGATGTCCCCATCGGGCCGGGACGTGAACCAAAACGAAAAGACCCGATGGAGACAGCGGGTCCCACCGCAGTGAATCCACTTTCTAGGTGCCCGACTCTCCGCCCTCCCCGGCCTTCCTGTTCAAGCCCGGCTCAGCCGAGATGAAACACTTCCTTCAGGCCCGTTGCGACGGGACTGTGGTCGGGGTTGCTCGGCATGACGTCGCCCATGTGCTTCCACCAACGCTGGCAGACCTCGGTCTGGGCGATGGCGGCCCAGCGGGCCTCGTCTTCAATTTCCGCATACGCAAAGAGCTGGCGCGTTTCCTCGTGGAGGAAGATCGAGTAGTTGTGCACGCCGTGGGCCTTTAACACGGTGGCGAGTTCGGCCCAGATGGGTTGGTGCCGGCGCGCGTACTCGGCCTCGTGGCCGGGGTGCACGCTCATGACGAACGCTTTTCGAATCATGGGATCTTCTTCAAGAGGTAGGACTCTTCGGCCGGCGCAGCCTTGGGCGCGGCCACCGGCGCCGCGGGCGTCGCATCCCGTTCAAAGGCCGCGGCGATCATCCGGAAACGGTCCTGCTGCCCGGGCTCCTTCGCGAGCTTCACGCCGCGGTCCGCCAGCGCCTTCGCCTCGTCGGCAAAGCCGCGTTTCGCGGCGAGCAGCGTCACCTGCATCAGCAGGGCCATATCCCGGGGAAAGCGCTGGATACCTTCAATGACGACGGCCAGGTGCTCCGACTTCGGCGCTTCAGCGGAAAGACCCCAGGCCTCCGCAATGAGGCCGTAGACGGCGGCCTGCGGCGGCGGTTGGTTGCGCGCGATAAAGAGCGGGTCCAGCACGAAGCCGACCTGCTGGGTTGTCAGCAGCCCGTTGGCGGCGCCGGGCTTCGCGCGCACCTCGTCGAGCCGGAGTCGGGCAAGCTCGAGGTACGCACGGGCGCGGACCGCCTTGGCGCCGGCGGCGGCTTCGAGAAATTTGCGCGCGCGGTCGTCTTGGCCCGCGGCTTTTTCGTCCAGCCCGAGCGCCGCGAGGAGCCGCGGATCACGTTCGCCGCGAATGTAAGGGGCGATGAGCGCATTGCGGGCGTCGGCATCGTGACCGCCGAGCCGCAGCGCCTCGCCCTTGATCCGGCCCACGACGGCATCGGGCGCCTCGAGCAGGCTGAACGGCGCCGGGTCCTTCAGCGACTGGCCCTTCTTCGCCGAAAACTGCATGTACTTGTGGTCGGTGAAATCGAGGTACCCGCGCAGTTCGAGCGCCATTTGCTTATACGTCAGCTTAAAGCACTCCTTGAAGAGCTGCTCGCTGAGCGGCTCCTTATCGAGCCGGGTGATGAACTGCAGGAAAGGCCGCTGGTACTTCAGGTTCCGCCCGTAAAGGCACAGGTGGACGAAGGCGTACGACTGCGCCTCCCAGAACGTGGTGCGGCGCTTCGGCGGATCCTGCAGGAGCTCTCCCATCGGGATCAGGGCGCGGCGCGCGAGCATGCGGTTGAAATCACCGGTGCGCTCCCCGCCAAAGCCGTCGCCGATCATTCCGAAGTTGATCCACTTCTTGGTGAAATCGATGCCCGCGAACAACTGCACGAGGCCTTCTTCAAACCAGGCCGGGGACTTCTGACCGACATTGCGCCGGATCACGTAGCGGAAGTACTCGCGGTAAAAGCCGCGATAAGGGTCGCTCTCGATCGAGGTGTTGTCCTCGAGCATCAGCTCCGGCAGTTGGAAATCGACGATGATCGCACCGCGTTCGGCATCCTGGAAAAAAAGCGAGTTCGTCCGGTAGCGATCCTCGCCCCGGTCCGACGGGAGGAATTTATCGAAGGCGTCGCCGCGGCCCGTCAGGATCAGGCTCGTGGGTATAGCCGAGCCGGTCTGCAGGCCCGGCATGATCACGTTCATGACGTCCTGCAGCAGAAGAAAATCGTTCACGAAGCGCTTGGTCGCGCTCGTGGATAAGCTGGAAAGAATCTCGAAACCGGGAATCTCCGCGTAACGCCACTTCTCCGGCTGCGGCAGAATACGGCTGTCCGTCACCTCGAACTTCGGCAATTCCACGACCCGCTCGCCGACCGGGATGGCATCGGCGGCGCGCAAACCGGTCCAGGCCACCAACGCGAGCGTCGCCGCCCGCCGCACTCGGCAAAGACCGGACAACCGGAGGAGACGTGGTTTCATGGGAGCGGAGCGGTTACTTCTTGGCGGGCACGGATGGCGCCGGCTTGTTTTCGGGCGGCGCGGCGGGGGCCGGCGGAAGCGTCGCCTTCAAATCCTCGAAGCGTTTCTTGCCCGTCCCATCCGGCGCATAACGGATACCGTGGTCGGCGAGCGCGTGCGCGGCCTGAAGGTCGTTAACCTCACCGGCTAAGACCGCGGCGCGGTAGACCAGTTTGAGGCGGGTTGGAAACAGCTGCGCGCCCTCGATCAGCAGCGTCACATCCTCCTTCTTCGGCTTGGCTTCGCAGCGCAGCCAGGCATCTCCGGCCAAGTCATACAGTGCGGGCATCGGCGGAGCCTGCCGCCGCACCAGCAGCAGCGGGTCCAACACGGCGGCGGTCTGTTCCGCGGAAAGCAGTCCGCCCCGGCCCGCGGGCTTGGCCATCGCGTCGGCGAATCGCAGCTTGGCGACCTCAAGGGCCGCATCCTGCCGCTTCACC
The DNA here is from genome assembly GCA_903820035.1 of uncultured Opitutia bacterium. Classification (GTDB taxonomy): domain Bacteria; phylum Verrucomicrobiota; class Verrucomicrobiia; order Opitutales; family Opitutaceae; genus ER46. The sequence continues at coordinate 5,005 of CAIJFT010000021.1, read as the reverse complement.
TTGGCGGCGACGGCGGCCTCCAGAAACTTGCGCGCACGATCCGCCTCGCCGTGGCGCAGCTCGAACAACCCGAGGGCGGCGAGCAGGTAGGGATCTCGCTCACCGCGCTGGTAGGGGGCGATCAGCTCGGAGCGCGCGGCCTTGGTGTGACCGGCGAGCACCATGGCCTCGCCCTTGATGCGGCCGATTTCCGACTGGGTCGCCTCGCGCATCACCAGCAGCGGCGGCGGGATAATCACGTCCTCCTTGGCCTTGAAGAGCTTCGCCTCGTAAACGGTAAAGTCGCAGTAGCTCCGGATCTCCATGAGCATATCCTTGTAGCTCATTTCCTTGAAGCTTCCGTTCTTGCCCGGGAAGCGGAAGCACTCCTTGAAAAGCGCCTCGGTGACCGGCTCGCGCGCCGAGCGCTGCAGGAAGGTCATGAACTGCTTTTGGTACTTACCCTTGTAGCCGTAGAGGCACATGTGCACGAACGCGTAGGCCTGCTTGCCCCACCGGTTGTTGCCGAGGGTGTTGGTCGCCTCGGGCGAGTCATGGGAAACCCCGAAAAACTTATCCAACGGAATCAGACTCCGCCGCCGCAGCGCCGCGGGAAAGTCGCGGTCCTCGGCCGGCGCACCGGCAAAGGTCGGCGCCTCCGGATCTTCCGCCGTCATCAGCGCGTTCATCTGGGCCACCATCGCCGCCTGCGTGGAAATCGTGTTCGGGTCCTCGAGCTTCGCAAATTCGATCCAGCGCTTGTCGAACTGCATCTTCATGATGATCTGCGACAGCCCCTCCTCGAACCAGGCGGGCAGCCGCGCCTCATTTTGACTGAGCAGATAACGCACGTACTCGCGGTAGAGCTGCTTGTCGTGCTCGACGGAAATCGTGTTACCGTCCGTGCCGGGATCGCTCGCCGCCTCGAGGTTGAGCACGTTCAGCGTCGTGGCCTCCAAGTCGATCACGATGGCGGACTGCCCACCCTGCTTCAGGAAGAGGCTGGCAAAGGCCGTGTCGGGGGTGAGTTTCCCGGCGGGGATGAACTGGTCGAACTTCGCGCCACGTCCGCAGATGATCAGCGTCGTGCTTTGCCCGGCCCGCTGGGGAATCTGCCACACGTGTCCGAGGGCTTGCCGGAACATGCCAAAATCACGCAGGAGCCGCTGGGTGCCTTTCTCGGACGCGTTACTGAGCACCTCGAAACCGGGAATCGTCCCGTAGCGCCACGACTCCGGCGGCGGCAGTTCCCGACTATCGGTCACGACGAACTTGGGCAGTTCAACCACCGGTTCGGCAGCCGGCGGCGCCGGTTGCGCCCGGAGAACTGAACCGGCGAGGAGAAGTGCACACCACAGCGAAGGAACCGCCAGTTTCATGTCATCTTAGACGAGCGCTGCGGGGGGAAGTTGCCGAGACTAAAATCCCCCGCGCAGGACCCCGATGAGCTGGTCCGCAGCTCCCCTGGTGACCAACGGGATCCGTCGGCGCGCTCACCGCGCAAGCGGGTCGCGTGCACCCGCGATCACGGCGCCGCGGACTGCAGCACCAGCAGGAACAAACCCACGATCGCCGCGGACAGCGCACAGCAGACGAGGAAACCGATCGTATCGACGCGGTCCCATTTGCAGAATTCCCAGCGCGACTGCGGAAATAACTTCGTGTGGTCAAAGCGCGCGGGGTTGCGCGCCGTCTCCGCCAGCGCCGCGGCCTCGAGCTCCGGCGTGTCACCGACCGGCGTTTTCATCCGCCCGTAGAACTGCGCCACCCGCGCCGGATCGGTCGGACGCGTCAGGAGGCTCGCCCCCAGCAGGACAATAAAGGGGAAAATGCCGTCGAAGAAAAACTGCAACGTCACCCGCTGGGTCTTCGACAAAACGGCCACGTCCAGCCCCGCCTTGCCCAGCAGCCAGGCCTCGACGTTGAAACGATTCAGGCCGTCGGCCGCGATGAGCGGACTCGCGGGATCGTCGGCGCGCACGCGCACCACCTTGCTGAAATACACCGGGTTCGGCACCGCGTTCGGCGTCGTGCTCAGCACCGTCAGGCCCGGACTCGAGCGCAGGGCCGGCACCTGCGAGGCCGTCCACGGGATGACGAGCACAACGAGGGTGCTGATGATGACGCAGCACCACACCGCCGGCGCGGTGAGCCGGCGCCAGAAGAACGTCACGAGCACCGCCGCGCCGAACGGCAGGTTGACCGTGAGCACCAGATTCACGATCGAGAAGAAGTCGCGCATCAACCACGCGGAGACCGTGCCGAGGATGAGCACCGCGACGATCGTGCACCGGGCGTAGAAGACGCCCTGCTTCTGCGTGAGGTCGGGCCAGACCTGACGATAAACGTTCCGCACGAAGAGGGACGAAATCGCGAGGGCCTTCGCGGCGAGGGTGGACATGGTGCCGGCGAGCACGCCGGCGAGCATGAGCCCGACGAGCCCGGGCCCGAGCAGCTGGTTCGACATCGCACCCCACGCGGCATCGGGATCGGCGAGGCCGCCCACCCCGAACAGCGCGACCGCAATCAGGCCGGCGAGCGCCCAAAGAATGATCATGAGCCGCTTGAGGTAGGTGCCCGAGACCCCGGTGCGCGCCGCAAACTCATTCTTCGCCGAGCCGCAGATGCCCATGTTATGGCTCAGGCCCGCGTTCTGCACGATACTCACGAGCAAAATCGCCGCCAGGCCGAAGACGGAAAACTGCTCCGAACCCGCCGAGCCCAAGAGATCGAACATCTTGGCCGGCACTTTTTGCGCGAGCGCCGCCCAGCCCCCGATCGCGTGTAGACCCGTCGGAATCAGGAGCAGCGAAAACACCATGATCAGCACGCTCTGCAGGCCCTCGTTCACCGCCGCCGCCGCCATGCCGCCCATGACAATGTAGGTGCCGACCACCACGGTGAAGATCAGGTAGAACGCGATGTCGTTGAGCAGCGTCACGTAGCTCTTCAGTTCGCCGCGGGCGCTGCGATCACGCAGCTGGTCGAGCCGCGCCCGGCCCTCGGGGGTCAGCGCCCCCCCGGGTTGTTTTTCCAACTGCTTCAGCTCGCGGTAACCCTCGATGGCCGCGCGGTCCGCGGCGGTCCAGGCCGGCTCGGGTTTCACCACCAGCGACGACGCGATCTTGTACGCCGTGACGTTGCCAAAGCCGAGAAACACACAGGCCACGAGAATCTGGAAGAGCGCGTAGAACAGGCTCAGGCCCTTGCTCCCGAAGCGATCTTCCCAGAGGTCGGAGAGCGTCGTGAGCCGCACGCGGCGGAACCAGACGTTCATGAACCAAAAGTAAGGATTCATGAATACGGTCTGGAACGACAGCCACGAACCCGGCGCGCCCTGCTGGTAGACAAAGCTCGCGGTGCTGACGGCGCCCTGCGGCTCGGTGGCGTTGCCGAAATTAAGGAAAAACTGGTACAGCTTGCCCAGTTTACGGCCCGCCAGAAAGAAGCCGTCCTCCGAAGCCGCCGCTTTCGCCGCGCGTTTTCCGATCCAAATCACAGCGATCACGTACGCGACAATGATCGCCAGATCGAGGGGGTGCAGGCTGCCGGATATCATGGGGGGGGGTCGCGCAACGCTGGTCGGGCCCGGCGGGAGCCGCGAGCCCGCAGTTCCGCGGACCGTCCGGCAACCGGCCGACGATGCTCCACTTCCCGTGGAGCCGGCTGACCCCCGGCAGACTCGCTACAGCGTTTGCAGAAAGAGTGCCGCCGCGTTGCAGCGCACCGCCAGCGAGGTCCTCCGACGTGACCACGTTTTCGCCTCCGGCTCAAACGCGGCGACCAAAGTCCTGAGCCGCTCTCGCCACGCGGGAATTCACGATCCAACCCGATGGAATATCGGGGTCCACCGCCCCATCGATCGCCCACCCAAAAAGCGGTTGCGTTACCGTTTTGCGATCGGAGAGTCGGACCGTCCGGACATGCCCGCCTCGTCCCCCACCCTGCGTTCACTCGCCAAGGTCCTCGGCCTCTCCCGCACCACGGTTTCCGATGCGCTGCGCGGTTCTCCCCGGGTGGACCCGAACACCGCGCAACGCGTGAAAAAGGCCGCGCGCGAAGCCGGCTACCGGCGCAATCCGCTGGCCGGCGCGCTGATGTCGGAATTGCGGCGCTCGCGCGGCACGGCCTTTCGCGGCGTGCTGGCCGCGATCGACTTCAACGAACCCGACCGGCCGGAAGCCGCGACCCGTTTTCACCGGGAGCTCGTACTCGGCGCCGCGGGCCGCGCCGTCGAACTTGGTTTCAAGGTAGAGAAATTCTTGGTCGGCCACGCCGGCGTGTCGGTGCAACGCCTCGACTCGATCCTGCAGTCGCGCGGTATTCACGGCGTGCTGCTGTTACCCGCGTGGGGCGAACCTGATTTGTCGAATCTCGACTGGACGCGATTCTCCGGAGTCTACACCGACTACATGATCGAGCGGCCCGCGCTGCACTCCGTGTGCTCGGACCATTACCGTTCCATGTTGGCCGCGCTCCAACGCCTGCTCGCGCTCGGCTACCGCCGGCCCGGACTTTTTCTGCAACAGCACCACGACGAGCGCCTGCAATACCGCTGGGGCGCGGCGTTCCGGGCCTTTCAGGAGAACCAGCCCGGTCTCCACGTGATTCCGCCCCTGATCGTACAGGAACTCACCCGCGGGCCCTTCCTGCAGTGGTTCCGCCGGTACAAGCCCGATGTCGTGCTCGGCCACGACACCACCGCGATCGACTGGATGGAGAGCAGCGGCGCGGAGGTCCCTGCGACGCACGGTTTCGTGTGCCTGAACGTCCTGCGCCAGACCCGCCCCTGCGCCGGCCTGGACCTGCTGCCGCGCAACCTCGGCGCCCGCGCGGCAGAGTTGCTGATCGCCCAACTGCAACGCAACGAAACCGGCATCCCCGAGTGGCCGACGACCACGACCGTCGCCGCCCACTGGGTCGACGGTCCGACGCTGCGCCCGGCCGCGGACACCAGACTTTAAACCGAAAGTTCGGGGAGGGCGGAAAGATCTCAATCCCCCTCCTTCGCCCGATCTTCCCGCCC
>CAIJFT010000020.1 GCA_903820035.1 uncultured Opitutia bacterium | reverse complement strand
GGTGAATCGTTCGGAGAAATGTCCGTGCTCGATACGGCACCACGCTCCGCCAGCGCGACGGCGGAGGTCGAAACCACGGCCCTCTTCCTGCCCCTCGCGGTCTTTCTCCGGCTGCTGGAGCAACGGCCGCAGCTGGCGTTGAGTCTCCTGCGCGAGCTCAGTGGTCGAATGCGGGCACTGAACCAAAAATACAGCGAAGAGATTTTGCAGGCCGAACGCCTTGCCGCCATCGGCCGCTTTGCCCGCGGCATCGTCCATGATTTCAAAAATCCGCTGGCAGTCATCAGTCTCGCCGGCGAGCTCGGCTGCAGCGAAAGTACCTCGGAGAAGTTGCGAAAAATCGCCCAGAGCCGGATCGAGCAGCAGATCAAGCGCATGACCGGCATGCTGCACGAGCTGATCGCGTTCACCCAGCCGTCGGGCCTCCACCCCAAACTGGAGCCCACGCGCTTTACAGACTTCCTGCGCCTCCTAACCCCTGAGCTCGCCCACGAGGCGGCCGGCCGCAACGTCACGCTGGTCCTCCCCTCTGCTCCGCCCGAGGTGACGGTGAATATCATGCCCCAACGGCTTGAACGGCTGTTCTACAATCTGGTGAACAACGCCGTGGCGGAGATGAGTAACGGCGGGACCATCTTACTCCGTTTTGCCGTCACCGGGGAGGAACTTCAGGTGCACGTCGAGGACACCGGCAAGGGCATCGCTCCGGAGATCGCGTCGACGCTCTTCCAGCCTTTTGTGAGCCACGGGAAGCAGAACGGCACCGGGCTCGGCCTCTCGATCTGCAAGAAAATCGCCGAGGATCACGGCGGCCGCATCTGGGCCGAAAGCACGCCGGGCCGGGGCTCGACGTTTTCATTCACCCTCCCGCTGGCGGCCCAAGCCACCGCTTAACCGACCGGACCGTTTTCCTTTGATCGGCACGCGGAGCCCCGCCGTCCGAGCGGTTGCCTGCTCAACCGCGGGCCAAACGCTTCACCGCGCAAGCTTCCAGTGCTCGTTGTCGAACCGCGCCGATTTGAACAACGCCGCCGCGCGGGCGACCAGTGCGGGGTGTTGCGCCGCGACGTCGGGCTTTTCCGCCAGATTGCTCGCAAGGTCGTAGAGCTCAATCGGCGCGGCCAGCGTCTTCAGCCGGATCGCCTTCCAGTGACCGTCGAGCAGCACCGCCTGACTGACGCCCTGCTCGTAGAATTCCCAATAGAGATAGTCGTGTTTCGGCTGCGGGCCGCGGCCGAGCAGCGTCGGGACAAAGCTGATACTGTCGGTCTTCGCCGGCGGCGGCGTGCCGCCGAGCTCCGCCCACGTGGCCATCAGGTCGCCGAAATAACCGACGTGGTTGGAAACCGTGCCCGCCTTGATCCGGCCCGGCCAGCGGGCGAGAAACGGCACGCGGATGCCACCGTCGGTCAGGCTGCGTTTGATCCCGCGCAACGGTCCGCTGGCCTCGAAGAAATTCGGCTCGTAGTCGGGCCCGCCCTCGCGATGCGGGCCGTTGTCGCTGGAGAAAAAAACCGCCGTGCGTTCGTCGAGGTTCAGCTCCTTCAGCTGCGCCATGAGCCGGCCGACGTCACGGTCGAGCCTTGAGACCATCGCCGCGTGGCCCTTGACCGAATCCTTCCAGGGCTTGCCGGCGTAAATCCCGTAATCCGGCACTTCGTTGCCGTCACCGAGCTCACGGGAGCGCTCGTTGTTGGCGTGCGGCGTGACCAGCGAGACAAAAAGGAAGAACGGGGTGTCCTTGTTCCGCGCGATGAAGGCGCGCGAGTCGTCGGCGCAGAGGTCGTCGGCGTAGACGATGCGTTTGGTCGCGTAGCCGGCGCCGGGAATCTCCCCGACGGCCGTGACCACGTTGGGCAGCGGAACCTTTTCGCCGTTGCGCCAGAGGAAAGCCGGGAAGTGGTTATGCGCGTGGGTCTGGTTGAGAAACCCGAAGTAGTAATCGAAGCCCTGTTTCCGCGGCTCCCCCGGACTTTCGACTTCCCCGAGGCCCCACTTGCCGACAAGGCCGGTGGCGTAGCCCGCCTGCTGCAACACGCGCGCGACGGTCACGTCGCCGGCCTGCAAGGACTGCGCTTCGGGGTTGCGGTTGCCGGCATTGCCGCGGACGCGCGTGTGGCCCATGTGCAGGCCGGTCATCAACACGCTGCGGGACGGCGCGCACACGGTGTTGCCTGCGTAGAACTGCGTGAAACGCATTCCCTCAGCCGCGAGTCGGTCGAGGTGCGGCGTTTGGATCTGCTTTTGGCCGTAAGAGCCGAGTTCCCCGTAGCCGAGGTCGTCGGCAAGGATCAGAATGAGGTTCGGCCGCGGGGCTTGCGCGAAGCCAGCCGTGGTGAGGAGTATGCCTGCGGCGCAGAGCCGGCGGAAAAAGCCAGGGGTTGCCATGACCGCGAGCGAACAGATATCCGCGGCGAGTTCAACCGCGGCACCGATCAAAACATCCGCTCGGGTAGCCCTGCGCTCACGGGCCACCTATCACCACGTGTCGGTCGGTTACCGATCAGGACGTGTCGGTCACCCCCACGCAGAAGGGAACGCAGCGGAGCAGCGCTTGGG
>CAIJFT010000019.1 GCA_903820035.1 uncultured Opitutia bacterium | reverse complement strand
GGGGGTGAGGTTGATCGTCGCGGTCGCCGTGCCGAGGCCGGTGTAGAAAACCTGGAGCCGGCTTGGGCCGGTGGCGACGTCGGCGAATATGAAGCTGCCGAGGGAGTCGGTGTAGACCTCGCGGCCGGTGCCCTCGAGGACAACGCGCGCGCGTTCGAGGTACTCGCCGGTGGCGGCAAACGATACCCGGCCGGAGAGGGTGGCGGTGGGTTGGGCGGCCGGCAGGTGGTTGGCCGCGGTGAAACACCAGACCAAAGCGAGGAGGCGGAGCGGGTGAAGCATAGGAGGCCAAGCGGACGCAGGGTTGACGGAAGGTCGGGCGCCAGAGGGGTGGTTGGGTTTCGCGGACTTCGAGGGTGGGGTCAACGGGCGAGTGAGCGGTCGGCGCGCTGCTTGACTTCGTTGGCATGCGACGCATCACGAGCGGATGCCCCGCACGCTCCGACGCGTTATCCACCCCGTGTTGGCGATTTCTGCCTGGCTCGGCTGCGCCTGCTGGCTGTGGCGGGCGGTTCCGCTGCTGGTGGTGGCGGCGCTCCCGCTGCCGGCGGCGTCCTCGGGGGTGAACGTGCAGACCGGAATCTCCTACGCCGGGGCCGGGCATCCGCGGCAGGCGCTCGACCTGTACTTGCCGATGGTACGGACCGCGCCGGGGCTATTGCCGGTGATCGTGTTTATCCACGGCGGCGGATGGGTCGGGGGCAGCGCGAGTGCCGGCCGCACGGTGTTACTGCCCTATGTGGAAAGTGGAGCCTACGCGGCCGTCTCGGTCGGGTACCGGTTGGCGGGAGACGCGGCCTGGCCGGCGCAGCTCCACGACGTGAAGGCGGCGATCCGTTGGATCCGGGCCCATGCGGTCGAACACGGTTTAGATCCCGCAAAAATCGGCGTCATCGGTCCTTCGGCCGGCGGCACCTTGGCGACGCTGCTCGGCACGACGGCAGGGTTGAGCGAGTTGGACGGGGAGGTTGGTCCGCATCGGGGTGAGAGTACCCGTGTGGCCTGTGTGGTGAACCGGTTCGGCCGGATCAATTTTCTCGCCGAGCCCGCAGCGGCGCGCGCGGCCCCGGCTCAGGCGGTGGCCCTGGCGGGGCGGCTGCGACTGCTGTTCGGCGGAACGCTGGAGGACAAGACGGACCTCGCCCGCCGAGCTTCGGCCGTGAATCACCTGACGCCCGACGATCCGCCGATTCTGACGGTGCACGGCACGGCGGACCAATTGGTGCCGTATGTGCAGGCGGAGGAGCTGGCGGCGGCGGCCCGGCGGGCGGGGGTCGCGCACGCGCTGTTGCCGATGCAAGGTTTCGGCCACGGCTTTCAGAGCCCCGAGGAGGACCGCCGCGTCCGCGCCTTCTTCGACCGGCAGCTGCGCGGAATGCAGGTTGAGGTTTCCCTGACGCCGATCGTTGCTCCGGGGAAAAAATAGCGGAGGCAGGAGGGGCCGGAAGCGGCCGCCCAGTTTCGGTCGTTGTCTCGGGCCGCCGCTTGACGGCGACACGGGCGCTCGCAAACGTCGCGCCGTGAATCCCCGTCTTACCCTCACCCTCGCGGCTGCGTTGGCTTTGCCCGCCGTCCTCTCCGCCCACACGGACTTCCCCTTGCCGATCGGCCAGGTGTCCGCCACGCCGTTGCCGGCCGCCCCGCTGGGCAGCGGCAATTTCCGCTTCGATGTCCAGGCCGGCTGGGCCAAGTTGCCCGCCAAGGTTTCGCTCGGGCCCACGCACGGCGGCGTCGGCGTCGACAAGGCCGGCAACATCTACGTCTCGTCCGACGGTCCCGAGGGCATTCTGGTCTTCGACAAGAGCGGTAACTACCTGCGCGGCCTCGCGCCGGAGTTGAGCGGCATCCACGGCTTCATCATCCGGGAGGAGAAGGGGCAGGAGTTCATCTACGCCGCCCACGTGAAGGGCCCGGCCGCGGTGAAGATCGATCTCACCGGCAAGGTTCTTTGGAAAATCACGGTGCCGAAGGAGAGCGGCTTCTACGACGAGCCCAAGGATCAGCCGGCCGACCCGAAGAAGAAGCGGAGTGCGCAGGCGTTTCGTCCGACCGCGGTCGCGGTGGGACCGGACGGCCGCATTTACGTCGCCGACGGATACGGCGCGAGCGTCATCCATGTTTTCAGCGCGGATCAACAGAAGTACCTGAAGACGATCGGCACCAAGGGCGAGGGCGAGAACCAGTTCAAGACCTGCCACGGCATCGCGCTTGATACGCGCTTTGGCGCGCCGCGTCTGCTCGTGGCCGACCGTGAAAACCGCCGCCTCGTGCACCTCGACCTCGAGGGCAAGTGGCTCGGCGTCGTGACGACCGGCCTGCGTCGGCCGTGCGCCGTCTCGATCCAGGGCGACAACGTCGCCGTGGCCGAACTCGAAGGCCGCGTCGTGATCATCGACCAGGCGGGCCAGATCGCCGCCACGCTCGGCGACAATCCCGACCAGAAGCAGTGGGCCGCCTTCAAGCTCGAGCCCGAGCACTGGAAGGACGGCATCTTCATCGCGCCCCATGGCCTGTCCTGGGACAAAGACGGGAACCTCTTCGTGCAGGACTGGAACTTCGCTGGCCGGTTCACGAAACTGCAGCGTTCCGCCAAGAAGTAATTCAACCGCGTACCCCGATGCCGTCCCGTGACCTGCTGCGTTGGCTGAGCGGTGGAGTGGTGGCGGCGGGGGCGCTCACCGGCTTGGCCGGGGCCGCCCCCGCGGGCCCCGCCAAGCTTAGCTACAACGAACACATCCAGCCGATCCTGGCGGAGAACTGCTTTCTCTGCCACGGGCCGGATTCGGGCACGCGCAAGGGCAAGCTGCGACTCGACCGCGCGAAGGATGCCACGTCGCCGCGCGGCAGCGGCGATCTCGCGCCGGCCATCGTGCCGGGCAAGCCGGCCGAGAGCCCGCTCGTCGAGCGTATCCGGAGCACTGATGCGGAGGAGGTCATGCCGCCGAGCGACTCGCACAAGACGCTCAAGCCCGCGGAAATCGCACTGCTGGAGCGCTGGGTCGCCGAGGGCGCCGAGTACCAGCTGCATTGGTCTTTGCTCGCGCCGGTGCGTCCGGCGGTGCCCGCCGTGCCGCTGGCGAAGAAATGGGCGCGCAATGCCATCGACCAGTTCGTCGGCGCACAACTCGCCGCGAATGGCCTCGTGCCGTCGGCCGAGGAAAACCGCGCGCGCCTCCTGCGCCGGGTGACGCTCGACCTCAGCGGCCTGCCGCCGACGCCCGAGGAACTCGCGGCGTTCGGGAAGGATCGCTCGGCCGATGCCTACGAAAAGGCCGTGGACCGGCTGCTCGCGAGCGACGCCTGCGCGGAACAGTTCGCGCGGCACTGGCTCGATGCGGTGCGGTACGCCGATACCCATGGCATCCATATCGACAATTACCGCTCGATCTGGCCGTACCGCGACTGGGTGGTCGGGGCCTACAAACGGAATCTGCCGTTCGACCAATTCACCGTGGAGCAAATGGCCGGCGACCTTTTGCCGAACCCGACGCTGGAGCAGAAAATCGCTTCCGGCTACAACCGCTGCCTGTCCACCACGAGCGAAGGCGGAGCGATCGCCGCGGAGTACGAGGTCATCTACGCCAAGGATCGCGTCGAGACGATGTCGAGTGTCTGGCTCGGCCTGACGATGGGCTGCGCGGCCTGTCACGATCACAAGTTTGACGCCGTCTCGCAGCGCGACTTCTACGCGCTGTCCGCTTTTTTTCGTAATAACACCATGCCGGCGATGGACGGCAACGTGTCCGACACCCCGCCGAGTCTCTTCGTGCCGGCGCTGGCCGACCGCGCCCGCTGGGACGCTTTGCAGGCGGAGATCGGCGGCGCCAAGTCGGCGCTCGACGCCCGCACCAAGGCGGAGGACGCGGGCTTCGTCGCGTGGTTGCAGACGGCCAAGGTGCTCACGCCGGCGCCGCTGGACCGCAAGGTTCGCCAGCACGTGCCGCTCAATGAGCCGGGCGGCGCGGGTCTCGCGCAGCTGGCCGGAACCGCGGCCAAGGGTTTCCCGGCTGATTTCCTCGTCGAAGGCGTGTACGGCCCCGCGCCGAAGCTCAACGGCCAGGATCTCGTGCTCGGTCCCGCGGTGCCGCTGCTCCGCGAAGGGGTTGAAGCGTTCAGCCTCATGGTGCGCGTCGAGGGCAAACCCAACGGCACGCTGCTCTCGTGCCTCGAGGCCGACGGCAAGCGCGGCGGCTGGGAACTCTTCTTCGAGGACGGCAAGATCGGCCTCTCCGTTTCCGACGGCAAAGGCACGATCGACGCGCGCGGCGTGGCCGGCGCGGCGATCGCGCCGGGCAAGTGGCACCATGTACTGCTGAATTTCGACGCGGCGTCGTTGCGCAGCCGCACCATCGAGGTGTTCCTCGACGGGCGCTCGGTCGCGAACTCAGCGGTGTCCGCCCATTTACCCGGCGATGTGAAACCCGCGGCGCCGTTGCGGCTCGGATCCCGGCACGGGGCCGATGGTCGCGCGGCGGCCGGCCTCACCGGCGGCGAGGTATGGGTGCAGGAGTTTCGCCGTTATCAACGCGGCTTCCTCGCCGGCGACGCGAAGGCTCTGTCCGACATCCAGGACGTTTATGCCGCGCTGAAGGTGGCGCCGGAAAAGCGGACCGCTGCGCACCAAAAGCTCCTGCGCGCGCACTACTTCTCCGCCATTGATCCGGCGGCGGTCAAAATGGCGGGGGACCTCGAGCGGTTGCTCGGTGAGGATGACGGCCTGCGCCAGCGCGGCGGCATCACGCTGGTGATGGAAGAGAAGAAGGATGCGGAGCCCTTCGCCCACGTGCTGAAGCGCGGGGAGTATAACCAGCCTGGCGACAAGGTTGCCGCCGGCACGCCGGGCGCGCTGCCGCCCTTGCCCAGCGATACTCCGGCCAATCGCCTCGCGTTGGCCCGCTGGCTCGTGGCGCCGGAAAATCCGCTGCCCGCCCGCGTGACCGTCAATCGTACCTGGCAACAATTCTTCGGCACCGGCCTCGTGGAATCCGCGGGCGACTTCGGTGTCACCGGCAGCCGGCCCTCGCACCCGCAGTTGCTCGACTGGCTCGCGGTGGACTTTCGGGAAAATGGGTGGGACTACCGCCGCCTCGTACGGCTCATGGTGACGAGTGCGACGTACCGCCAGTCCGCGGCGGTGAGCCCGTCTTTGTTGGAACGCGATCCGGCCAACCGCCTGTTGGCCCGCGGGCCCCGGTATCGGCTCGATGCGGAGCAACTCCGCGATCAGGCGCTTTCCGCTTCGGGTTTGCTCGTCGCCAAACTCGGGGGGCGGCCCACGCGGCCCTATCAGCCCGAGGGGACTTGGGAGGCGGTGGCGATGAAGGAGTCGACCACGCGGTATTACCGCCTCGATGTGACGGAGAATCTTTATCGCCGCTCACTCTACACACTCTGGAAGCGCACCGCGCCGCCGCCGGCGATGGACATCCTCAATGCGCCGAGCCGCGAGGCGTCGTGCGTGCGACGCGACCGGACCAACACGCCGTTGCAGGCGTTGGTGACGTTAAATGAGCCGCTCTTCGTCGAGGCGTCGCGGCAGCTCGCGGCGCGCGCGCTGCGCGAGTCCCGTTCCTTTGACGGCCGCCTCGACGCGGTTTCACTGCGCCTGCTCGGCCGGACCTTTGCCAAGCCCGAACGCGCCGTGGTGCGCCGGACCTTCGACGCCGCCCTCTCGATCTACCAGCGCGAGCCGGCGTTGGCGAAACAGCTGCTGGGCGTCGGTGAGTCGCCGCTGGACGCAAAGCTCCCGGTCCCCGAACTCGCCGCCTGGACGATGGTCGCCAGCCAGGTGATGAATCTGGATGAAGCGCTGTCCAAATAAGGACCGAGGCGCATATTCGAGGGACCAGCGCAAAACTCCGAACGCCAAATCTCAAACGCCCAAACCGGAACCAGGGTCCTGGCGCACGCTGCTGATTCGGCCCTCCTGATCCTTGCCCCTTGTTCCCCGGCACTTCCTTCCCCCATGCTTCCCCCCGACTGGCAGAATTCGATCGCCACTTACAATGAAGCGCTGACGCGCCGGCAGTTTTTCCGGCAGTCGGGCACGGGGCTCGGCGTGGCCGCGCTCGGCTCGTTGCTCGGGCAGAGTGTGCTCGGCGCCGGTGCCGACACGCTCGCGACGGCGATGCGGGAGCCGTGGAAGATTGCGCCGAAAGCCAAGCGGGCGATCTACGTTTCGCTCATCGGCGCGCCGTCGCAGCTGGAGTTGTTCGACTACAAGCCCGACCTGCGGAAGCGGTTTAAGGAGGACCTCAAGGACTGGCTGGCGGGGCAGGGCGAGCGCCTGACCGGCATGACCGCGAAGCAGGAGGCGTTTCCGCTCGCGCCGAGCATGTTTAATTTCGCGCAGCACGGGCAGAGCGGAACGTGGATCAGCGAGCTTCTGCCGTGGACCGCGAAGATGGCGGACGACATCTGTGTTATCCGCTCGATGAAGACCGATGCGATCAACCATGAGCCCGCCAACCAGCTCATGTACACCGGCTCGATGCAAAACGGCAAAGCCTCGCTCGGTTCGTGGCTCGCCTACGGCCTCGGTACGGTGAATCAGGATTTGCCGGCGTTCGTGGTCCTGCACGCCAAGCACTCGAGTCCGTTGTCGAACGTGCAGGCGATCTCGGCGCGGCTCTGGGGCTCGGGTTACCTGCCGGGCAAGCACGCCGGCGTTTCATTCCGCTCCCAGGGCGATCCGGTGCTGTACCTGAACGACGCGCCCGGCATCCCGCGCGAGTTGCGCCGCAAGATGCTCGACGGTCTCGAGGAATTAAACCTCCGCAGCTACGCAAGTATCGGTGACCCGGAGATCCAGACGCGCACGCAGCAGTTCGAGATGGCGTTCCGCATGCAGGCGAGCATCCCGGAGTTGGCCGATCTCTCGCAGGAGCCCGACTCGACCTATGCACTCTATGGGGAGGAGGCGCGCACGCGCGGCAGTTTTGCCAGTTCGGCCCTGATGGCGCGGCGGCTCGTCGAGCGCGGCGTGCGTTTTGTGCAGATTTTCCACCGTGGCTGGGACCAGCACGGCTCGCTGCCCCGCGACATCGCCTCGCAATGCAAGGATGTCGACCAGGCCTGCTACGGACTCGTGCAGGATTTGAAGCAGCGCGGTATGCTCGACGACACGCTCGTGATCTGGGGTGGTGAGTTCGGTCGCACGGTTTATTGTCAGGGCACGCTCACCGAGAAGAACTACGGGCGCGACCACCACCCGCGGTGCTTTTCGCTCTGGATGGCCGGCGGCGGCATCAAGGGCGGCATGGTCTACGGCGAGACGGACGAGATGTCCTACAACGTGGTGCGCGATCCCGTGCACGTGCGCGATCTGCACGCCACCATCCTGCACCTGATGGGCATCGACCACGAGCGCCTCTCCGTGAGGGTCCAGGGCCTCGACGCTCGCCTTACCGGCGTGCTGCCGTCGCAGATCGTGAAGGGGATTCTGGCGTAGCCGCGTCCGAGCCGGAGGCGACAACGCGGCCACCCTATTTCTGGAAATGCTATCGGCCGGACTTATGCCGGTGAGCGTGGGTTGCGGAGCGTTGAGACGAAAACCATCGGGTGGCTTCGCGTTTGCAGGTCCGCTTCGCCGGAGTCTCTGCCTGGGATTGGTCGCTCAACCCACCGTTTTAAATTGGATGAACGCGGCTTAGCCGGTCGGCTTCACGACGGGGCGCATCGCGGCAATGTGCTCCGGCGTACTGCCGCAGCAACCGCCGATGAGCCGGGCTCCGGCGCCCAGCAGTCGCGGCGCGGCGGCGGCGAACAACGCCGCCGACTCGGCGTACGAGATTCTGCCCTCGCGGAGAATCGGCGAACCGGCGTTGGGCTGCACGATGACCGGGTTGCCTTTGGCGGCGGCGACCAGTTCGGCGGCGAGCTTTTCGTAATCGCCGAGCGACAGGTCCGTGCCGCAATTGGCTCCCACCACATCTGCGCCCGCGGCGAGCGCGGCGGCCACCGCCGCAGCGACCGTGGTGCCCATCATGGTGCGCAGCCCGACTGCTGATTTTTGAAACGCATAGGTGGCGATGACCAACGTGGCCCCGGCGGCCTGCGCGGCGCCAATGGCGAGGGCCATCTCGACGGGGTCGGACATCGTCTCGACCAAAATGGCGTCGGCCCCGCCCTCGAGCAACGCGGCGGCCTGATCCCGAAACGCCTTCGCGGCATCCTCGGGTAAGGTCTCGCCGAGGGGCTCGAGCATGCCGCCGAAGGGGCCGACATCGCCGAGGACCCAGGCGGCGTCGCCGGCGAGTTCCCGCGCGAGCTGGGCCCCGGCCACGTTGAGTTCGCGCCCGCGGTCTGCCGCGCCGTGGTGGCCGAGGACGAAGGCATTCGCACCGAAGGTATTCGTCGTGAGCAGATCCGCGCCGGCGGTGACGTAGCGGCGGTGGAGCTCCCGCACGCGGTCGGGATGGGCGGTGTTCCAGAATTCGCCGCACGCGCCGGGCTTCAGGCCCATCGACTGTAATTGCGTGCCGGTCGCGCCGTCACCGAGGAGGGCGCGGCGGGCGAGGGTTTGACGGAGGGAGTCGGTGCGGTTCATGCGTGAAAAGGGAGCGGGGGGGGAGGGTGGTCCGGCACGTGACAAACGGGGTAAGAACGCGGAGCGCGACGGGATTTTGATAATGAAGGTGGTCTGTCGCCCGGTGAACGACGGAGCGTCTGCCGTGCTCCGAAAATCGAGCGCGCCACCATGAAGCCGGTCGTTTTCACCCGGACTGGTCCCGCAAAGGACAATATCCGGTTGAGCGGCTTGTGCCGGCGGGTGGGCTTTCAACCTTCACCGTGAAACCGGCGCGCGCCCTAAGCCGCTTCGCCGACCAGCCGGCGGGCGAGGGAGACGGCGGTGCCGGCGTCGGCCGCGAAGCCGTCGGCCCCGATCTCATCGGCGAAGTCCTGGGTGACGGGCGCGCCGCCGATGACGACCTTGGTGCCCGTGAGGCCGGCGGCCTTGAGGGCGAGGACGGCTTCTTTCATCGCCGGCATCGTGGTGGTGAGGAGGGCCGAGATGCCGACGAGGTGCGCCTGATGCTCGCGGGCGGCGGCGACGTAGCGTTCGGCGCTCACGTTGGTGCCGAGATCAATCACGTTAAAATTGGCGCCGCGCCACATCATCGCCACCAGGTTCTTGCCAATGTCGTGCAGGTCGCCCTGGGCGGTGCCGATGATCGCAGTGTATTTCGGGCGGATGCCGGCGGCGACGAGGAGGGGTTCGAGCAGCTTGAGCGACTCCTTCATCGCGCGGGCGGCGATGAGCATTTCGGGGACGAAGATTTCGTTTTTGCGGAAGCGCTCACCGACGATCGACATCCCGGGGACGAGACCGGTTTCGACGATGACTTGGGGCGGGATTCCGGCGGCGAGGAGCTCCTGGGTAAGGCGCAAGGCATCGTTGCGTTTGCCGGCGGCGACGGCCTCGGTGAGAGCGGTGACGGACGGCATGGCGCCGAGTGTGGAAACGGGCGTGGACAAGACAAACCCTAAGGAGCTACCGTGGCCGAAGTTCCGGCACGGGTCGGAAGCGGTGATGGATGTGGAAATCAACAGTTCACGGGCGTCGGCCGGCGGGGCGAAGGCTTCGGGTTTTCCGCGCGCGAAACCCGCCCTGACCGTCATCGCCTGCAATGTCCTGGAAAAGGAAATACGACACTTTGCGCAGGGGCTCGATCAGGTGCGCGATCTGGTGTTCATGCCGCAGGGGCTGCACAACGAGCCGGTGCGGCTGCAACGCCAATTGCAGGCCGCCGTCGATCGCGCGGAGGCGGATGAGGGGACGGAGGTGATCGCGTTGGTGTACGGTCTGTGCAGCCGCGGGGTGGAAAACCTGCGGCACGGACGGTGCCCGCTCGTGATCGCGCGGGCGCACGATTGTGTGACGCTGTTTCTCGGGGACAAGGAGCGCTACGCCGATTACCTCCGCGAGCATCCGGGCACGTATTGGTACAGTCCGGGCTGGATCGGGAGCCAGGCCCCGCCGGGGCCGGAGCGCGACGCCAAGCTGCGGCGAGAGTACACGGAAAAATTCGGCCGGGATGAGGTGGATTATCTGATGGAGGTCGAGGCGCAGTGGATTGCGAAGTACGACCGGGCGGCGTATGTCGGACTCGGCGTGGGGGAGACGGAAAAAGATGTGCGCTACACGCAGCACTGTGCCGGGTGCCTCGGGTGGTCCTTCGAACACGTGAAGGGCGATCCGCAGTTGTTGGTGGATTTACTAGCGGGGAATTGGGACGAACGGCGTTTTCTCGTGGTCCCGCCGCACCACGCGATCCGGTTGACCGCCGACGCAACGATCATCAAGGCGGTGCCAATGCCGCCGGGCCCGTGAAGACCGTCGCCGTGCGCCTCGCGACGCCGGACGGGATGCGCGGATTGGTCGCGGCGGCGGAGGAGGACGGGCTGACGTTGGCGGCCCTGCTGGCCCGCCGCGGCATGCCGTTGAACACCCGTTGTGGCGGGCGCGGGCGGTGCGCGGGGTGCGAGGTGTCGATCGGTGGCGGGCCGAGTGGTGCAGTGCGGCGGGTGAAAGCCTGTCAGCTGCTGGTGCGGGAGGTCGCGGGCGCGGAGGTCACGGTGCCGGCGCGGTCGTGGTTGCGGCACGAGCCGGCGGTGGTGTCGGAATTTCGAGTGGGGATCCCGTGGGCGCATGATCCGCTCGCGGCGAATGCGCGGTACGGCGCGGCGGTGGACGTCGGCACGACGACGGTGGCGCTGGCGCTCTGTGATTTGAGCGACGGCCGGGTGATGGCGGCGGCTTCGGGCTTTAACGCGCAGATCCGTTACGGCGAGGACGTGCTGACGCGCATCCAGTTTTGTGCGACCGGTCCGGCGGCGGTGGCCGAACTGCAGCGGGCGATTGCGGTGGAGACGTTGCAGCCACTGCTCATCAAGGCGGCGGTGGACGCGGGCGTGCCGTTGCGGGAGGTCGCCGTGATGACCGTGGCGGCGAACACCACGATGCAACACCTGCTGGCGGGCGTTGATCCGACCCCGCTGGGAACGCATCCGTTCCGCGCCGTGTTTTTGGATTACCGCACCTACGCTCCGGCGGCGCTCGGTTTGGACTTCGGCGCGGCGGATGCGGCGGTCCATTTGCTCCCCGGGCCGGCGGCGTATGTCGGCGCGGACCTCGCGGCGGGGATCGTGGCGACCGGCATGCTGTACGACGACGGACCGACGCTGCTCGTCGATGTCGGGACCAACGGGGAGATCGTGGCCAAGGTCGGCGAGCGGTTGATCGGCTGCGCCACGGCGGCGGGTCCGGCGTTCGAGGGCGCGGGGCTGACCAGCGGCGTGCGCGGCGTGGTCGGGGCGATCGAGCGGGTGCGGCTGCGGGCCGCGCCGTTTTCGGTTGAGTGCGACGTGATTGGCGGCGGTCCGCGCCCGCTCGGGTTGTGCGGCTCGGCGTATGTCGATTTCTTGGGGGAAGCGCGGCGGGCCGGTTTCATCGGCACGAGCGGCCGGTTCACGGCCGCGTTGCGCGCCGCGGCGGGTGACACGCTCGTGGCCGACGCGTACGGCTGGAAGTTGCGGTTGCACGCGCACGGAGCGGCGGGTCCGATTTGGATTTCCGAGGTCGACATCGCGCGCCTCTTGCAGGCGAAGGCGGCGATCGCGGCGGGCATCACCACGCTGCTTGGATTGCTCGAAACTACCCCGGCCCAAGTGCAACGCGTGCACCTGGCCGGAGGCTTTGGGCTGCATTTGTCGCTGGCGCACGCGATTGGCTGCGGGCTGTT
The DNA here is from genome assembly GCA_903820035.1 of uncultured Opitutia bacterium. Lineage (GTDB taxonomy): Bacteria > Verrucomicrobiota > Verrucomicrobiia > Opitutales > Opitutaceae > ER46. Next base: position 26,182 of record CAIJFT010000019.1, on the reverse strand, counting down.
GCCCGGCTTTACCGAGGCGCAGGTTGCCGTCGTGGGGAACACGTCGCTCGGCGGCGCGTTTCTGGCGTTGAATGATCGCAGCCTACTCGCGGAGATGCAGACCGCTTGCGGTCGGATGGAGTCGATTGAACTCAATCTGCAACCCGGCTTCGAGGACGCGTACATCGACCACCTTTCACTCTGATCACCGCCTTTTCCCCATGACGTCCCGCGAACGCTTCCATGCCTGTATGAATTACCAGCCGGTTGACCAGGTGCCGAACCACGAGGTGGGCACCTGGGTGCAGACGAAGGAGCGCTGGCGCGCGGAAGGTTTGGCGGTGGATGAGTTTCACTGGGACTGGTTCACGGGGGAGGCGCAGTGGGGCATGGACCCCCGCGAGTACATCGATGTGCGTTTCGACATGGTCCCTGCCTATGAGGAGAAGGTGCTCTCGCGCGACGGGGAGACCGAGGTGATTCAGCGGGCGAACGGCGTCGTGAGCCGCGCGCTCGTCACCGGGGCGGTCGGCGGAATGCGGGCGAGTATGGACGAGTACCTGCGGTTTCCGGTGGAGACACCCGCGGATTTCGCGGCGCTCAAGCACCGATTCCGGCCGTCGTCGCCGAGCCGTTACCCGGCGTACTGGGACCAGTTTCAATGGTCCGCCTGGGAGCAGCGCGAACACGTGCTCGTGCTCGGGAAGAACTGCAGCACGCTCGGCTTTTATTGGCGGGCGCGCGACTGGATGGGGACGGAAAACCTGAGTTACGCGTGGTACGACCAACCGGAGCTGATGCATGAGATGATGGAGTTTGTGGCGGACTTCACGATTGAGACGGCGCGGCCGGTGCTCGAGCGCGGGGTGAAGCCGGATTATATTTTCATCAACGAGGACATGAGCATGAAGAACGGTCCATTGCTCAGCCCGGATATGTACCGCACGTTCATCCTCCCGCACATGAAGCGGCTCGTGGCGTATTTCCGCTCGGCCGGCGTGCCGTGGATTGTCGTCGATACGGACGGCAACTGCGAGCTGCTCATCCCGCTTTTGCTCGAGGCCGGCGTCGACGCCATCTGGCCGCTGGAGCGCGCGTCGGAGATGGATCCGGTGGCGATCCGGAAGAAGTTCGGCCGCGCGCTGCGGTTATGGGGCGGGGTGGATAAGCGGGAGTTGGCCAAGGGGCCGGTCGCGATCGACGCCCATCTCCGGACGCTGCAGCCGCTGGTAGCGGCCGGCGGGTTTATCCCGACGGTGGATCACCTCGTGCCGCCGGACGTTTCGTGGTCGAACTTCGAGCACTACCTGCAACGCAAGCGGCAGCTCCTGCGCGGCGAAGCGTTCTGAGGCGGCGACCGCGTGTGGCGTCGACGGGTAACCCTGGCCCGCCGGAGCTCAGATCTCGCCGGACCGGATACAGGCGACTTCGCGACCGCGGCCGCTGGGCTGGAGCGACGGCACGGCCAGTTGGCATTGCGCCACGGCGTACGGACAGCGGGGGTGGAACGAGCAGCCCGCCGGCGGGTTGATGGGTGAGGGCGGGTCACCGGGCAACACGATGCGCTGGCGGGTGCGCTCGACGTCGGGGTCCGGAGTCGGAATGGCGCTGACGAGAGCGCGTGTATAAGGATGCTGGGGACGTTCGATCACCTCGACGGCCGGCCCGAGCTCGACGATCTTGCCGAGGTACATCACCGCCACACGGTCGGAGATGTGTTTTACGACCGATAGGTCGTGCGCGATGAAGATGAGGGAAAGATTCATCTTCCGGCAGAGCTCGGACAACAGGTTGAGGATCTGGGCCTGGATCGAGACGTCGAGGGCCGAGACCGGCTCGTCGGCGATGATGATCTTCGGCTCGAGCGCGAGGGCGCGTGCGATCGCGATGCGCTGGCGCTGGCCGCCGGAAAACTCGTGCGGGTACTTGTGGAGGAAGCGCGGGGCGAGGCCGACAAGACGCATCAGGTCCGCCACGCGCTGCGGCACCGCGGCGACCGGACACACCTTGTGGACCAACAGCGGCTCGGCCAGGGTGTCGAATACCGTGAGCCGCGGATTCAGCGAGGCGTACGGATCCTGAAAAACCATCTGCAGGTTGCGGCGCACCTGCCGCACCTCGGCGACCGACCCGCCGGTGAGATTCTTGCCCTCGAGCACGACGGTGCCGGCGGTCGTTGGCACCAGTTGCATGATCGTTCGTGCCAGCGTCGATTTACCACAGCCGGATTCACCGACGAGGCCGAGGACCTCGCCCCGGCCGACGGAGAGCGTCACGCCGTCGACCGCCTTCACCGTGCCGACCTCGCGCCTGAAGAAGAAGCCTCGCGTGATCGGGAAGTGCGTCTTGACGTCGGTGAGCTGGAGAATCGGTTCAGGCATGGCGCGACGCGGATTAGAGTTCGCCCAGCCGGGCGCGGATGCAGGCGTGGGCGTGGCCCGGGGCAATCGTGCCCAGTTCGGCGGGGGTCGTGATGCACCCCGGCGCGGCGAATTCGCAGCGGGCGGCGAAGGCGCAGCCCGGCATCGGCTTGGAGAGATCGGGCGGGAGGCCCTTGATCGTGTAGAGCTCGGTGCCCTTGGCCTGCAGCGCCGGGATCGAGCGTTGCAGTGCCCGCGTGTAGGGGTGCTTCGGGTGATGAAAGAGGGTGCGGGTGTCGGCGGTCTCGACGATGCGGCCGGCATACATCACCTGGACGCGGTCGCACAGGCCGGACACCACCCCGAGGTCATGCGTGATGAAGATCACGGCCATGCCCAGTTCACGCTGCATCTTCTTGATCAGTTCAAGAATCTGCGCCTGCACGGTGACGTCGAGGGCGGTGGTCGGCTCGTCGGCGATCAGCAGTTCCGGCTTCGTGATCAAGGCCATCGCGATCATCACCCGCTGACGCATGCCGCCGGAAAACTCATGCGGGTAAAGATCGATCCGCCGGGCGGCGTCATTGATCCCGACCGCCTCCAGCGCCTCCAGGCCGCGGCGGCGGGCGGCCGCCTTGGAGATTTTCTCGTGGATCAGGAGCGGCTCAATGAGTTGCTCGGACACCCGCAGGTAGGGGTTGAGCGAGGTCATCGGGTCCTGAAAAATCATCGCGACACGCTTGCCGCGGATGGCGCGCGACTCGGCGGGCTTGCAATGCAGCAGGTCCACGCCGTCAAAGATCGCGGTGCCGCTTTCGATCCGGCCCGGCGGTTGCGGGATCAGGCCCATGATCGAGTAGCAGGTCACGGATTTGCCGGAGCCCGACTCGCCGACGATACCGAGGGTTTCGCCGCGTTCGACCGCGAAGCTCACGCCGTCGACCGCCCGATAAACGCCGCTGCGCGTATGAAAGCTGGTGCGAAGGTCGGTGACGTTCAGGAGGGGCACGGCGGTTGAGACGAGTGGACAGCGGGGCGCGAAGAGTCAACCTGTGCCAAGTCGGGCCGGGGCGAGCCCGCGCACGGCGGCGACGACGGTTTCAGGGGCTAGCTCCACGAGTTTGCCGCCCCCGCCCGGCGCGCAACCGGGCGGTTGCAGCAAGGTCACTGGAGCAGCAAAAATCGGACCGGTGCGTACGGGATTGGTCGGGCCGAAGAGGCCGATGATCGGCACGCCGAGCGCGTTGGCGAGGTGCATGCCACCGGTGTCGTTCGTGACGAGCGCGCGGCAGGCGGCGAGTTCGCGGGCGAAGGTCGGAAGGTCGGTCTTGCCCGCCGCATTGCGGACGCGCCCCTCCGGGAAGCCCGCGGCGATCGCGCTCGTGATCGGCGTGTCGTTGGCGGTGCCGAATAAAATAAACGTCTCCGCCGGCAGTGCGTCGATCAACGCGCGCCAGTGCGCGACCGGCCAGCGCTTGGTCGGGGTGTTCTCGGAGCCGGCGATCAGGCCGATCGGGGCGCGCCGGGAGGTGTCGGCGGGAGGGCGGGCGACAACCGGGTGACATTCGATTTTGCCGGCGAGACCGAAGTGCCGCAGGAAATTCTCCCAGAGCTCAAGTTGATGGTGGTCACGTTCGACGAAGTCCGGGGGCACGCGGTAGGCGTGGCTGAGCAGCGGTCGGCGCTTGCCGTGGCGAATAAGTCCGAAGCGTTGTCGGCAACCGGTCAGACGAGCCTCGAGGTCGCCGCGCAGCGAATGGGTGAAGAGGAGCCAGACGTCCGGGTATTCGCCGCGGAGTCGCCAAAAATGACGGAAGTATCCGAGCCCGCGTCGCGGCAGGGGGTGAAGCTGATCTGCCACCCCCCACGTGGCGAGGAGCGGCAGGAACGGAGCCTTGGCGAACAGGGTGATTTCCGCGTCCGGCCGTGAGGCGCGAACCGCGCGGAGGAGCGGTAGGGCCATCACGACGTCGCCGAGCCAGTTGGGCAGGCGAATCCAAATCCGCGTTTTCCGCGGAGGCTCGGTCAGATTGCGGGCGGCCAGATCGGCCGCGAGCAGGTCGCGTTTCGCCTCGAGCCGGAGCCGGCGGGTAGGGACATCCTGGTTACGCCACCGGCTGTGGGCCCAGAGCCAGGAGGCGCAGAGATTGTCGTCGGCGGCCAGCCGTGCCTCGAGCCAGCGATTCAGGCCGAGGGTGACGGCGGGGCCGGTGCCGTCGTGCGGGAGAAGATCGGCGCCGATTTCCACGCGCCAGAATCCCAACCGGCGGGGATAAAGGCCGTAAACCCGTGCACCGAATTTTTCAGCCATCAGGCCGGGCAGCTCGGTGGTTGAGCAGACGCGGCCGAAAAGCGTGGTGAGCGCGCCGCCCAGGCCGGCGTTCTGATCGAAGAGGATGCCGACGAAACCCCGGCGGCGGAGAATCTTGAGCGCCTCCGCGAAGCCCTCCTTGCGCGACAGCAGCCGCAGGCCGAAGCGTTCGCGGGTCGACTTGACGAACGCATCGACGGCCGGGTGGTCGAGCGGCCGGAAAATCGTCCCGAATTCGGGCAGGGCACCTGGAATGGTGACCCCGATGGCGGTCTGCGCTTCCCAGTAGGCGAGGTGCGGCGAGCAGATCAGGGTTGGCGCCGGATCCTGCGCGTGGCGCTGAAAGGCGGCAAGCGCCCCGGGTGAGGCGGTGACGATCGTGCGAAAACGCGCTGCGCTCAGAAAGGGGGTGGCGAGGGAGAGTAGGGCGGTTTCGACCAGCCGGCGGCAACTCTCGCGGGCGATGTCGCGGCGCCACGCGGTGGAGCGCCCGGGGAAGGCGTGGTGCAGATTCGACAGGATCAGCTGCCGGCGCCGCGGCAGGCCGAAATAGATCAGTGCTCCGAGCCCGGAAGCCAGGGCACGCAGGACGAATTCCGGGGAGCGGGCGGTCAGCCAGCCGGTGAATTTGATCAGAAACAGCAGCACGCGCGCCTCCTTGATGGCGGGGCGGAGCGGACCGATGCAATCACTCTTGTGCCATACCGCGTGGACCGCATCGGATTAGGCTGCGATTTGGCGTTTGATTTCCCGACGTAAAACCCATGAAACCTTCTCCTTCCGCGCGGGGTCGATGGTCCGGCAAAGCGTGGAACCATGACCGAAATCCTCATCATCAAGCCCTCGTCACTCGGTGACATCGTGCACGGCCTGCAGGTTGCGACCTCGCTCAAGGCTCAGGTGTCCCACCTGCGCATCTCGTGGGTGGTGCGGGAGATTTTCGCGCCGATCGTGCGCGCGTGCGAAGCGGTGGATCGGGTGTACGTGTTTGAGCGCAACGCGGGGGCGAAGGGTTTTCTCAAACTGACCAATGAGCTGCGGAAGACCGAGTTTGACTACGTGTTCGACATGCAGGGTCTGTTGCGCACGGGCTTGATGACCTCGCGGGTCAAGGCGACGACGAAGGTCGGCCGTTCCGATGCGCGCGAGTGGTCGGGGGTGTTTTACCATCAGCGTGTGCCGCTCCCGCCCGCCGGCGCCGGCAGCCACGCCCTCGATATTTTGCTCCAGTTTTGCCCGGTGCTGGGCGCCCAGCCGGAATTGCAGGGGGCGCTGAAGTTCCGCGAAGTGGACAAGCTGAATCTCAGTTTTGCGGATACAAAGTCCGGCGGGAAGCCGATCGTGATGTTCGTCGACAGCCGCCGCGCGGAAAAGTGCTGGGGTGGATTCAAGCAGCTGACGGAGCTGATCCTCCGTGAGGACAAGCAGCGCAAGGTGGTGTGGGCCGGCAGCGGTTACGTGCATGACCGCGGCGGTTTTCCGCCGGCGCAGTTCCTCAACCTGACCGGTAACACGAGTCTGGTGTCGCTCCCGGCGCTCGTGAAGCGCGCGGACTGGGTGATCGCCAACGACAGCGGTCCGATGCACCTCGCGGCCGCGCTCGGCGTGCGCGTACTCGGGATTTTCGGCCCGACCGACCCGCGGCTTTTCGGTCCCTATCCCTTGAACGCGCCGGGCAACGTGGTCGTGCAGGCTCCGGTCGGCGACCTGAAGCTGCTGGCGGTGAAGGATGTGTTCGCCCGCTTTCAGAAGGCGCGCGCCCGCTTTAAGTGAACTGAACTCCGCCGCTGTAGCCGTCGTCCGATTTAATCTCTTTTCCCATGCTTGATCCGAAGCTCCTCCGCGAGTCGCCCGACCTGGTCCGGGCGGCCATTGCCAAGAAACACCTCGAGGTGGATGTCGATGCCGTACTGGCGATCGATACCGCTTGGCGGGCGCAGTTGCAGGAGGTGGAATCGCTGCGTTCCAAGCAGAAAGCGGCCAACACCGAGATGGCGGCGTTGCCCAAGGGCTCGCCTGAATTCGTGGCCAAGGTGGCCGAGATGAAGGCGGTCTCGGCCCAGGTGAAGGAACGCGACGCGCAACTCAAGGAGATCGAGGAGAAGTTCAAGCAGGCGATGTTGTCGCTGCCGAACCTGCCCCATGCGAGCGTCCCCGAGGGCCGCACGCCCGAGGAGAATGTGGTGCACCTCACCCACGGTGCCGTCGACCAGGCGCGCCCCGACGCGAAGCCGCACTGGGAGATTCCGGGCTTCGAAAAGCTGTTCGATTTCTCGCGCGGCGCGAAGGTGACGGGCGCGGGCTTCCCCTTCTACGTCGGCGACGGTGCGCGCATCGTGCGGGCGTTGCTGCATTTCTTCCTCGAGGAGGATGGGAAGGCCGGATACACGGAGGTGAATCCGCCGATCTTCGTCAACGCGGCGAGTGCGATCGCGACCGGTCAATTGCCGGACAAAGAGGGGCAGATGTACGAGACGACGCCGGACCATCTTTATGCCGTGCCGACGGCCGAGGTGCCGCTGACGAACTTCTTCCGCGACGAGATCATCGAGGAGTCTGCACTGCCGGTCTACCGCTGTGCCTACACGCCGTGTTTCCGCCGCGAGGCCGGCAGCTACGGCAAGGACGTTCGCGGGCTCAACCGGCTGCACCAGTTCGACAAGGTCGAGCTCTTGAAGTGGGTGCATCCGGCGACCAGCTACGATGAGTTGGATAAGCTGCGGCTCGACGCCGAGCGCCTGCTGCAGAAGTTGGAATTACCCTACCGGGTGTTGCTGATGTGCGGCGGTGATCTGGGTTTTGCCCAGTCCAAGAAGTACGACCTTGAAGTGTGGTCGGCCGGGCAGAAGCGCTGGCTCGAGGTGTCGAGCTGTTCCAACTTCGAGACCTTCCAATCGCGGCGGGCGCAGATCCGTTACCGGTCTAAGGAAAGCGGCAAGACGGAGCTCGTGCACACGATCAACGGTTCCGGCCTGGCGGTGCCGCGCGTGCTAGCGGCCCTGTTGGAGAATAACCTGCAGCCCGACGGTCGCGTGAAATTGCCGGCGGCGTTGGTGCCGTATTTCGGCAAGGAGTATCTGACCTTTGCGTGAGGCGGCGGCGAAGCTCGCAGCTATTTTCCCGCGCGAGCGACTGGACGCGGCGGTGATGGCGTGGGCGGAGGTCGCACCGCCCCGCGGACTTTGGGGCGTGGCCTTTTCCGGCGGAGCCGACTCGCTGGCGCTTCTTCTGTTGCTGTGGGCGCATTGGCCGGAGCGACGGGGGCGGTTGCGGGTGCTGCATTTTAACCACCGGCTCCGGGGCGCGGAGTCCCGTGCCGACGCCCGATTTTGCCGGCGGGTGTGTGCGGCTTTGGGGGTCACGTATTGCGAAGACGAGTGGGCCGGTGCTCATCGCGGGGCGAGCGAGGCCGAAGCGCGCGGGGCGCGGATGAGGTTTTTTGCGCGGGAATCGCGGGTGGTGTGGTTCGGCCACCAGCAGGATGACATTGCCGAGACGATGTTCATGCGGCTGTCGCGCGGCAGCGGCCCGGGAGGCCTCGCGGCGCCGCGTCCGGTTCAGTCGGTGTCGGCTAAACGGGTTCATTTACGCCCCCTGTTGTCCCTGAAGAAATCTGAACTGACGGCGGCGCTGCGCCGGCTCGGCGTCACGTGGCGCGAGGATCGAACCAACGCGGCCCCGGATTTTTTCCGTAATCGCATTCGCACCCGGGTGCTTCCCGCCTGGTCCCGCGCGGCGGGACGGGATGCGTTGGCGGGGGCCGCACTTTCGCGCCAGTTGCTGGAAGAGGATGATGCGGCCTTGGACGAGTGGCTGCGGGAGATTCTACCGGCGCAAACGCGGCGAGGTGGCCTCGACCTTGCCCCGCTGCAGGGCAAACCCCGGGCGTTATGGCGGCGGGCGTTGCACCGTTGGTTGTTGGCCGAACCGAGGGCGGGCGATTTGTCCCGGGTGGCGTTCGAGGAGTTGCTCGGGCGCTTGATGCTCGGGCGTCGGACGTGCCAAAGTTTGGGCGTGGCTGGCTTTGCGGTTGTGGAGGGGCAAGCGCTCCGTTTTGAGACGGTGGCCGCGCGACGCCGGAACACATAATTCAGGAGGGCGAGCCAATTGACTTCTGGTCGGGAACATCCACTGTGCGAATCAAGTCCCAACTCTAAATGCCCGAACCCGAAAACAAGAAATCCCGCCGTCCCCTGAAGAACCAGCCTCCGGATCGTTTTCAACCGAAGATGCTGATCTTCTGGCTGGCGCTCGTCGCCGCGGTTCTGGCTTTACTCTACTACACGCCGGGGATGAGCACCCAGCCGGACACGCTTACGATTCAGGATGTGGTGGAGCGGGCGGAGGCGAAGAATATCCAGACCAATCCGCCGGCAATCATACGCCCCGACTTGAGTGGTGGGCGCGACTGGCAGTCGGTCACCGGCAACAGTCGCAAGGACGAGTCGAGCGCGTATCGCCCCTTCCGGGCCGCGGGCCGCGTGACCGACGCGAACATGATGCGTTTGCAGCAGTCCAAGGCGTTCGTTGAACAGCCGACCCAGACGCTGCTTACTTCGATTGCCGCGCAGGTCATTCCGTTCGTCATCATCATCGGGCTGCTTTATTTTCTCTTCGTCCGCCAACTGCGGCAGGCGGGTCGGGGCGCGCTGAGTTTTGGCAAGAGCCGGGCCAAGTTGCTCACGCGTGATCGGGATCGTCTCACCTTTGCGGATGTCGCCGGCTGTGACGAGGCGAAGGAAGAAGTCTCGGAGGTCGTCGAGTTTCTCAAGGACCCGAAAAAATTCACCAAGATGGGTGGCCGGATTCCGAAGGGTATTTTGATGGTCGGCCCCCCCGGCACGGGCAAAACGCTGCTCGCCAAGGCAGTCGCCGGCGAGGCCGACGTCCCGTTTTTCAGCATCTCGGGTTCTGACTTTGTTGAGATGTTCGTCGGTGTCGGCGCGAGCCGGGTCCGCGACATGTTCGAGCAGGGCCGCAAAAGCGCGCCTTGCCTGATTTTCATCGACGAAATCGACGCCGTCGGACGCCAACGCGGCGCCGGCTTGGGCGGCGGCAATGATGAGCGGGAGCAGACATTGAACTCGTTGCTCGTCGAGATGGACGGTTTCGACACCACTGAAGGGGTGATCATTATCGCGGCGACGAATCGCCCCGATGTGCTCGATAGCGCGCTGCTGCGTCCCGGTCGCTTCGACCGCCAGATCTTTGTCGACCTGCCGGACTTGAACGGCCGCGAGCAGATTCTGCGCGTGCACGCCAAGAAGGTGAGCCTTGGCGAAAACGTTGACCTTCAGGTCATCGCGCGCGGCACCCCCGGCCTTTCGGGTGCGGAGTTGGCTAACCTCCTTAACGAGGCGGCGCTATTGGCGGCCCGTCGTGGCAAGAAGAAGGTCGAAATGATCGACGTCGATGACGCCCGAGAGAAGGTTCAGTTCGGTCGGGAGCGGCGCCGGTTGATGGACGACGAGGAAAAGAAGCTGACCGCTTACCACGAGGCCGGGCATGCGTTGATCCAAGGCGTATTGGACGACGGCCACATGCCGGTGCACAAGGTTACCATTATTCCTCGCGGGCGCAGCCTGGGTAGCACGATGTTTATTCCGAAAAAGGATATCCTGACCCATGCGAAGAAGCGCATGCTGAATCAGATCGCCATGGGCCTGGGCGGCCGGATCGCGGAGGAGTTGGTTTTGGGCGACATCTCCAGCGGAGCGGCCGGTGACATCAAACAGATCACCAAGATTGCCCGGCACATGGTCTGCGACTGGGGTATGAGCCCGCTTGGTCCCATCGCTTTCGGGGATCACCATGATACCGTGTTCCTCGGCCGTGAAATTACTCGGAACGAAAACGTTTCCGAGGAGACGGCGCGCCGGATCGACGACGAGATTCATCGCATCATCGAGGGCGAGCATGAGCGCGCCCGGAAGATCATCTCGGAACACCGCCCCGCGCTCGACAAGATCGCTGAGGCGCTGCTCGAGCACGAGACGATCGACGGCAAGCATGTCCTCGAAGTCCTGCAGTTCGGCGAAATTCGCTCTCCGATACTGGCGGCGGTGCCGCCCAAGATTGCGGATTCCGATTCCGGCGCTGGGAAAAAATCCCCGGACAAGGCGGTAACCGCTGAGCCGCCGATCGGACCGGCCACGGCCCCCAACCCGGCCTGAGCGGTGGCAGGTGTCCCTTTGTATTAATCGAGAGCGGTCGTACTGACCGCTCTTTTTGTTGGTATCATTCCGGCTTGGAAGCCATCGGCGGTCTGCTCAGCTAAAAGTTATCGTATGAAAATCTGTTGTATTGGTGCGGGTTACGTGGGCGGCCCAACGATGGCGATGATCGCCCTAAAGGCGCCCCATATTGAGGTTCGTGTGGTCGACATGAACGCGACGAGGATTGCCGCTTGGAACTCCGACACGCTGCCGATTTATGAGCCTGGACTAGATGATGTGGTGAAGCAAACCCGCGGCCGGAATCTTCACTTTTCGACGGACGTCGCCGGGGGAATCAAGGCGGCAGATATCATTTTTGTCGCCGTCAACACGCCCACCAAGACTTATGGCGTGGGAGCGGGGCGCGCCGCCGACCTGCGATTCATCGAATCGGTCGCCCGCACGATCGCCGAGCATGCAAATGGCCCGAAGATCATCGTCGAGAAGTCGACGATCCCCGTGAAGACAGCCGAGACGATTAAGGAGATCCTCGCCGCGAACGCGGGAGGGCATAAATTCGAGGTGCTCTCGAATCCCGAGTTTCTGGCCGAAGGGACGGCGATTGTCGATCTGCAGGCGCCGGATCGCGTGCTGATCGGCGGCGAGCGTACGCCCGGCGGCGAGGCGGCGATTCAGAAGCTGGTTTCCGTCTACGCGGAGTGGGTTCCGCGCGAGCGGATCATCACAACCAACCTGTGGTCTTCGGAGCTTTCCAAGTTGGTGGCCAATGCTTTTCTCGCGCAGCGCATCTCCTCGATCAATTCGATCTCCGCCCTGTGTGAGGTCACCGGCGCGGATGTCGATGAGGTGGCCAACGCCATCGGCAAGGATTCCCGAATCGGCCCCAAGTTCCTGAAAGCTTCGGTTGGCTTCGGCGGGTCCTGCTTCCAGAAGGACATCCTGAACCTTGTCTATCTCTGCGAGCATTTCGGCCTGCCCGAAGTCGCCCGGTATTGGGAAAGCGTCGTCGGGATCAACGACTGGCAGAAACGGCGCTTTGCCAATCGAGTGGTTCGTTCGATGTTCAATACCGTTGCCGACAAGAGGATCGCGGTGCTCGGGTTTGCCTTCAAAAAAGATACCAACGACACCCGCGAGTCGGCGGCGATCTCAGTGTGTCGTGATCTGATTTCCGAGCAGGCGAAAGTGGTGGTTTACGATCCCAAGGTTCCGGCCGCGGAAATCCAGATCGATGTCCTCGGTAAGGGTGCAGCCTCCGATCCGCGCTTGGCCGTGGCCTCGTCCGCCTATGAAGCGGCACGCGGTGCCCATGCCCTGATTGTAGCGACCGAGTGGGATGAGTTTAAGACGCTGGATTTTCGGAAAATCTTCGAAGATATGCAGCAGCCCGCGTTTATATTCGACGGCCGCAACATACTCGACCTGCCGAAATTGCGCGAAATCGGATTCCGTGCGTCCGGTATCGGCCGTTAGTTCGCGCCGCTTGGTAGACGAAGAGGCCGCCCCTGTCACAAACGAGGGGCGGCCGACATTTCGTTGGCGTAATGTCCCGTCAATGCCCGGCGGGAAATAGGGGGCGGCCGAGCTTGCCTGTTTGCATCAGCCGCAGACAGGAAGGGAATGCAGTTGCCGCGTAGTTGCAAACGCCCCGAATGAATCGGGCTGTCTTCGACGGTCGGAGGTCGCGATCGAATCTCGTTGGCATCGGCTGCATCTGCGGCCGAACCGTGTTGGCGCCGCATTCGGGGCGCAACGCGGGACGACCCCCTATCTCGCTGCTGCCAAATACGTAGGCGCTTGCCGATGACCGACGGGTAATCTTGGCGCGCTGGTCCGATCTAAATCTTCGAATCAGCGGGCCTGAATCGAGGTGGGTTAGAGTGGGGCACGGTGGATCTTGGGCACCCACGTCACGTAGCTGGGTTCTTCGTGGAGGAAGGCATCCGGTTCGGGGCATTCGCGTAAGAGGTCGAGTTCGCCGACAGCAGGAATCAGTTCAGACAATCGGTAGGGAACGATTTCAACCCCGGGGGGCAGCGCCGACCAGTGCCGGAAATTTTCGGGCATCCGCAGTTTCCCGTTTAGGGCAGACGCTTCGACGCGGACCAAACCTCCAGCCATCGTATACTGATGCCAACATTCACGGCGCGCGTCTGCGATTACCGTTAACGCGGGGTCTTTTGCTGCATGAGCCACCAAGGCGAGACTGAGGTAGGAGAGCACTCGAGCTGGGCGCATGACACCCCACGTTCGGATGGCCATCGCGGCGGTGCGGATGCCGAGAACGGATCCCGGGCCTTCGCAGAAAATAAGTGTACCGGCGTCGAGTGGTGCGATGCGCAGCGACTCCAAGCACTGGAATATACCGACGCCTGACTCCTCCGCACTGGAGGACCAGCGCGCCTCGCCTCCCGTCGTCAGAAACCCAACTTGGATCAGGGCTGAGGCCGCGTCGATTATGAGGACGTTGGAGGAGTCGCTGACTTCGCGAAAGCTGGGCATCGGCCTGCCAGCGAACGGGGCCGGGTCGCCGCTAGCAAGCGTGCAGAATCCGTCATTGACCGGCACACCTCGGAGCGTAGCGTGACCGATTCTTTAACAACGAACCGCTCTGAATTTTCCGCTGTGAACGTCCAAATCAATCACGTCTCCGCCACCCGCAAAAGCCTCGTCGTGACGCTCGATCCGAGCGAAGTCGACGCCGAGCATAAAGCCGTCGTTGGCGAGATCGGCAAGATGGCGCGTATCCCTGGCTTTCGCGCCGGCAAAGCGCCTTTGGCCATGGTGGCCAAGCGCTTCAGCAAGGAGATTGCCGAGGAATTCAAGCAGAAGGTCGTCGCCAAGGCGTATCGCAGCGCCATGGAAAAAGAGAAGCTGGATGTTCTGAACGTGGTGAATGTCGAGGACGGCCCGATCGCGACCGGCTCGGTCGCCATCGTTACCATCACGCTCGATGTCCGCCCCGAGTTTGAGTTGCCCGATTACGGCAACCTCGAGACCGAGGTGGCCCCGACCGACCCGACCGACGCAGAGATTGAGAACATCATCCAAGGACTGCGCTCGGAGCGCGCCGATTTCAAGGCCGCGGACCGTCCGGCCCAGAAGGGTGACTATGTGAAGTTGGCCTACGAAGGCACGATTGACGGCAAGGCGATCACCGATCTGGCGCCGGATAAGCAGCTCTACGGCAAGGTTCCGCAGACCTGGGAAGAAGTTGAAGGCGCCAATGAGGGCGTGATTCCCGGTCTCGGCCTACAGTTGTCCGGTCTCAAGACCGGGGATAAGAAAGACGTTTCGATCTCCTTCCCCGCCGAGTTCGCCGCGGTGCCAGCGCTGGCCGGCAAGGCGGCCGTATATGCCGTGGAGATTCACGAGGTGCGTGAGCGCGTTTTGCCTGAGCTTAATACCGAGTTTTTCAAGGCGCAGCAGGTGGATGATCTGGCCGGCCTCCAGGCCCAGGTCCGGAACAATCTGAAGATGCAGAAGGATTACGAAAACCGCTCCGCGCAGCGCCGGCAGATCACGGAGCAACTTTCCGCTAAGGTTGATTTCGCGGTGCCGGATTCACTCGTGGAAGCCGAGACGCAGGGGGTTCTGCGGCAGTTCATTGAGGAGCAAATGCGCCGCGGCGTACCGCAGGAGCAGTTTGAGAAGGACAAGAAAGAGCTCTTCGAAGGGGCGCGTAAGGCGGCGACCAGTCGCGTCAAGGTTCAGCTTATCCTCGCCAAGATCGCAGAGAAGGAAAAGGTCGAGATCTCCAACGACGACCTGAATAACTTTATTTACCGTGAGGCGATGCGTTCCGGGCAGAAGCCGGATAAGCTGGCGAAGGCCCTTGGCGCCGACCGTGAGCAGCTGCGCTCCGTGCAGCAGACGATCATTTTCGACAAGGCGGTTGATTATCTCGTGTCCAAGGCTAAGGTGAAGACAGTGGCCCCGTCGGCCTGAGCGGCACCCATATCACCTGCATCCTGTGAGCTACTACGTTCCCATCGTTCTCGAAAACACCGGCCGCGGCGAGCGGTCGATGGACATCTATTCGCGGCTCCTCAAGGATCGCATTATCTTCATCGGCACGCCGATTGATGATGTCGTCGCGAATCTCGTGATCGCACAGATGCTCTATTTGCAGATGGAGGACTCCAAGAAGGACATCCACCTCTACATCAATTCACCGGGTGGGGTGGTGACGGGCGGGATGGCCATCTATGATACGATGCATTTCCTGCAGTGTGACATCGTCACCTACTGCATCGGTATGGCGGCAAGCATGAGCACCGTGCTCCTCGCTGCCGGGACGAAGGGCAAGCGCTTCGCTCTGCCCAACAGTCGCGTCATGATCCACCAGCCCAGCGGTGGCGCCGGCGGTCAGACTTCGGACATAGCCATTGCCGCACGGGAAATCCTGCGGTGGCGCAAGACCTTGAACGAGGCCATTTCGCGCCACACCGGCAAGACCCCGGCCCAGATTGAGAAAGACTCCGACCGTGACTACTACTTGAGTGCGCCGGAGGCGAAAGAGTACGGGATCGTCGACCACGTCGTGGCCTCCACTCGGGAAGCGCAGGCCGTGGTGCAAACCGCCGCCTGAGAGGGCTGGCCCGCGCATTTATTCGGGCGGTAAAACAGAGTTTTTGCGTACTATCTCGAGCCAATCGCGGCTCGACAGAGTGGTCGCCAGCATCAAGTTGGAGTCATGGCCAAATCCGCCCGCATGACCCTCTGCTCCTTCTGCGGTAAGTCGCAGGCCGAGGTTAAGAAAATCATCGCGGGTCCCGGCGTCTACATTTGCGACTCCTGCGTCAACGTCTGCAAGACGATCATCGACCGGGAGGTCAAGGTGCCGGCGGTGGAGGCAAAGCCCGCGTTCCGTTTGGTCAAGCCGTCGGAAATCAAGAAGTCACTCGACGATTTTGTTATCGGCCAGGACCACGCCAAGAAGGTGCTCTCGGTCGCGGTGTACAATCATTACAAGCGCTTGATGTTCGACTCCGGTCAGAGCAAGGACGGCGCCGCGATTTCACCGGAGTTCAACGAGGTCGAGGTGGAGAAGAGCAATATTCTGCTCCTTGGTCCGACCGGCTCGGGCAAGACCCTGCTGGCGCGGACACTGGCCAAGATTTTGGATGTGCCTTTCGCGATCTCCGACGCGACAACCCTGACCGAGGCCGGTTACGTCGGCGAGGATGTGGAGAACGTGGTCCTGCGTTTACTCCAGGCGGCGAACTACGACGTCAAGAAAGCCGAGTGCGGCATCATTTACATCGACGAAATCGACAAGATCGGGCGCAAGACCGAGAATGTTTCGATCACCCGCGACGTTTCGGGCGAAGGGGTGCAGCAGGCGCTCTTGAAAATCCTGGAAGGGACGACGTGCAACGTTCCGCCGCAGGGCGGCCGCAAGCATCCAAACCAAGAATACATCCAGATCAACACGTCGAACATCCTGTTTGTGTGCGGCGGGGCCTTCGTCGGTCTCGACGCGATTGTGCAGCGCCGCCTTGGCAGCCGCAGCCTCGGGTTCTCCGCGATTTCCTCCCAGCACGAGGCGGCCGTTAAGCCCGAGCTGATGATGAAGTCGCTCGCCCCGGAGGATCTCATCCGCTTCGGGATGATCCCCGAGTTCATCGGTCGTCTCCCGGTCGTATCGGTGCTCGATCAGTTGGCCATCGCCGACCTCGAGAAAATTCTGCTGCGCACCAAGAATTCAATGGTGAAGCAGTACGCCAAGCTCTTCGCCATGGACGGGGCCCGCCTTCGGTTGACTCCGGATGCGATCAAGGCGATCGCCGCCAAGGCCATCGAACTCAAGACCGGCGCGCGGGCGCTGCGTGCGATCATGGAGAATTTGATGCTGGAAGTGATGTATGAACTCCCGCAGCGCGACGATATTGCTGAGGTCGTCATCGACGCCGCAGTGGTGGCCGGACGGCGCAAACCGACCCTGCGGCGCATTGCCAAGGCCGAGTCCAAGCAGGACGCGGCGTAGGGGCCCGTCGGCCGATTGTGCGGTGAAAGCTGGCGGTTGAAAGACGGCGACCGGTAGCGTTTGTACTTCCGCCTTCCTTAATCTTCAACCTGCCACTAGCAACCGGCGCAGCGCCTCCGGGGCTTTACCAGTGGGCGTAGTCGCCCTTTTCGAGTCCGTTGGCGAATTCGACCAGGAGCTGTACGCAGCGCTCCACGTCCTCCAGGTCAACCATCTCGCTTGGGGTATGCATGTAGCGGAGCGGAATGCTGACGAGCCCGGTGGCGATCCCGCCGCGCCCCATTTGGATTGCACGGGCGTCCGTGCCCGTGGGGCGCGGATCGGCTTCCAGTTGAAACGGGATGCCGAGTTTTTTCGCGGCGCGGAGCAGGCGGTCGTAGACCTTGGGATTGATATTGGCTCCACGGCACAGAATCGGGCCGCCCCCGAGTTTGGTTTCTCCGAAACGCCGGTTGTCGCAGTCAGGGTGATCCGTGGCGTGGCCGACGTCGACGGCGATCGCGATGTGCGGATTAACCAGATACGCCGACGTCGTGGCCCCGCGGACGCCGATCTCCTCCTGCGCGGTGGCGACGCTGACCACTTTGGCGGCAAGTCCTTTCTTCCCGCGGGCGAGTCTGATCAATGTTTCGCCGACGATGTAGGCGCCGACCTTGTTGTCGAAAGCACGGGCGGCGCCGACGCTGCCGTGGATCAACTCCAACTCGTGGTCGTAGGTGGCGACGTCGCCGATGCCGACGCGCTCCAGGGCCTCGGCCTTGGAGCGGGCGCCGATGTCGATCCAGATCTCATGCTTCTTCGGGACCTTCTTGCGGTCTTCGTCATCCATGAGATGGATCGCCCGCTTGCCGGTCACGCCCTTCACGGGGCCGTTCGCCGTCTGTAGAATCACGCGCCGGCCGGAGATGATGCTGAGGTCGTGGCCTCCGATGGTGTCGAAATACAGATACCCGTCCTTGTTGACGTAGGTTACGATGAGTCCCAGTTCGTCCATATGTCCGGCTAGCATGAGCACGGGATCGCCCTTGGGATTCAGCGTCGCGATCCGGTTGCCCAACGCGTCGCGTTCATACGTGGCGGCAGCGGGCTTTACGTGGCGGTCGAACACCGCCTGGGCCTCGGTTTCGTAGCCCGAGGGTGAGCGGGCGTGGAGCAGTTCCGCAAGAAAGACGGGGACTTTGTAGGTCGACATGGGTTTTAGTCTCGCGCTGCCCCGTGCCGGCGCAAAACGTTTTTGGCGAATGACGATTTATCCCGCCATCGATATCAAGGGTGGCCGCTGTGTGCGGCTGACGCAGGGGCGCGCCGATCAGCAGACGGTGTACGCCGAGAACCCCGCCGAGGTGGCGGCCGAGTTCCGCGCGGCGGGCAGCGAGTGGGTGCATGTTGTGGACCTCGACGGTGCCTTCGCCGGGGAGCCGCAGAATCTTGCGGCGGTGCAGGCCATCATCGCCTGCGGGATGAAGGTGCAGTTGGGGGGCGGGTTGCGCACCCGCGCCGCCGTCGAGCGGGCGCTGGGCTTTGGCGTGAGCCGGGTTGTCCTCGGAACACGCGCGGCGGAGAGCGAAGCCTTTGTGGGCGAATTGGTGCAGGCCTTTGGCGCGCGGGTGGCGGTCGGGATCGACGCCAAGAACGGATTTGTCGCCGTGAAGGGCTGGGTCGACACCACCGGCACCCGTGCGAGCATGATGGCGAAGCGGATGGATGTCCTGGGTGTGCAGACGCTCATCTACACCGACATCGGCACCGACGGGATGCTGACGGGCCCGAATTTCGCCGCCCAGGAGGCCATGCTGCAGGTTGGAAAAATTCGCATCATCGCGAGCGGCGGTGTTAGCCGGCGCGAGGATGTCGTGCAGTTGGCGGAGCTGGGCAAGCGCTACGCCAATCTCGACGGTGTCATCGTCGGCAAGGCCCTCTACGAAAAGCGCGTCGAACTGCCGGACCTGCTGGCGTTGGCCCGGGGCTGAGTCGGAGGCAGGCGGTTGAAAGGTGAACGTTGAAGGTTGAAAGTACCGCACCGGACGCGCGGGCGACGTGGTGCTCCCGTTTCTTTCAACTTTCAACTCCGCGGGCTTGGTTCAGCCCGTGATCTTCTCGGCTATCTCCTCGAGCGGATAGGTCACGATTTCGGCCAGCGTCGGGTGATACCACGGGGCGCGGAGCAAATCGAAGACGGTCGCCTTCATGGCGAGCGGACCGCTGAAGGCGTGGATCAGTTCGCCTGCGTCCTTGCCCACGATTTCGGCCCCGAGGATTCGGCCGCGGCGCGGTTCGGCGATCACCTTCACGTAGCCGTAGTTCGCATCCATCAAGATCGATTTACCGTGGTCGTTGAACGGATAGCTGGCGGTAAGATAGGCCGTGCCCTTTTCGTCGAGTTCTCGCTCGAGCACGCCGATGGTGGCGAGCTGCGGATCGGTGAAGACCACGTTGAGTAACAGCGAGTAGTCGACCGGCTTCAGCCGCTTGACGCCGGCCGCGTGGCGCGCGGCGAGTTCAGCCTGCTGGATCGCGATGTGGACAATTTCCGCCGGTCCGGAGCAATCCCCGGCGGCGTAGATGTGCGGCACGCGGGTCTGCTGCAGGCGGTTGGTAATAATCTGCCCGTTGGCGCGCGTGGCCACACCGGCACTCGCAAGGTTCAGGGGCGCGGTGTTCGGCTCGCGCCCGAGGGCATTGAAGAGGTGGGCGGCGCGCCGGCGCATGACCTTGCCATCGTGTACGAACTCCACCTCGAAACCGCGGCGGTCGTGCCGGACGTGCTGCAACTGGGTGCCCGCGAAGAGCTCGATGCCCTCGTCGACGAACGCCCGTTGGACGACGGTCGACGCTTCCGGCGAGTGGTCGCGCAGGATATGGGAGCTGCGCTGCACCAAGGTGACGCGCGTGCCGATGCGGTTGAGGAACTGGGCCAGTTCGCACGCGACAATTCCGCCGCCCAGCACGATCACGCTCTTCGGGATAAAGTCCAAATCGAGCACGTCATCGCTCGTCCAGAACGGCACGTCCGCGAGTCCGGGTACCGGTGGCACGCTGATTTTCGAACCGGTGCCGATCAGGATGTGCTTGGCGCGAATCCGCTCGCCGTGGTCGAGTTCAAGGGTGTGGGCGTCGACGAACCGGGCGTGGGCGCGGATCAGGTGAAACTTGGTCTGCTCGAGGGCGCGCAGGCGGTAGTCGGCGAATTCGGCGATGATCTTCCGCTTGCGGGCGTGGATCGCCTTCATGTCGGCGCGGGCGTGCGGAATCCGCAGCCCGAAGGTCCGCGCCTTCCGGGCGAGATGCAGCACGTCGGCCATGTACAAGAGCGTCTTGGACGGCATGCAGCCGCGGAGGATGCAGAGTCCGCCGAGTTCCGGCCCGCCGTCGATGATCGCAGTCTTGAGACCGAGGTCGGTGGCGACGCGCGCGGCGTTGAATCCGGCGCTGCCGCCGCCAATTGCCACAAAGTCGAAGGAACGGGTTTTCACGGTGGGAGCTAGCGACAGATGGCGCGGGCCAGTTCGTCGGCCTTGGCTTGGGAGAATAACAGGGCGACCAGGGACAGGCCGAAGTCCAGGGCGGTGCCGGCACCGCGGGATGTCAGGATGCGGCCGTCGCGCACGACCTTTTCGTCGGCAATGGCGGCGGGCAGTTCGGTGGCGACGGAGTCGTGCGCGGTGTACCGGCGGCCGGCCAGCAGACCCGCATCGTGGAGTACGGCGGGTGCCGCGCAGATCGCGGTGACCCAGCGGTCGGCGGCGGCGTGGCGGACGAGGAGGTCGCGCACGCGGGGATCGGACCGCAAGTGCTTCACCCCTGGACCGCCCGGCAGGAAGACGGCGTCGAACAGCGTCGTTCCGATTTCCTCCAGGGTAGTGTCGGCGCGAAGGGTCAGCCTGCTGCGGCCGGTGGTTTCCCTGGTTGCGGAGAGCGAAGCAATCGTCACCTCGGCCCCGGCCCGGCGGAGGAGGTCGATGGGGGTGACGGCTTCGATTTCTTCAAAGCCTTCGGCGAGGAGGACGAGAACGGTCGGCATGGGTCTTGCGCTGCTCCGGAGATCAAGCGGCCGCCGCGCTTGCGGCAACCGTTGATTTGGGTGACGGTGCCGTCGGATCATGGCTTCCGTTCGAACGAAACAGTTTCTTATTTTGGGCTGCGGCTACGTTGGTGCGGCCGTGGCGGACCGCGCCCTGGCGGCGGGATGGACGGTGACGGCGCTAACTCGGAATCCCGTCGCGGCGGCGACGTTTGGGGCGCGTGGCATCCGGTCGGTGGTGGCTGACCTCGCCTCGGATGAATGGCACGAACAGGTTCCCGCCGCGCCGGAGTTCGTGTTGAATTGCGTGAGTTCGGGCGGGGGAGGGGTGGAAGCCTACACGCGCAGCTATCTCCGCGGGATGGAGTCGATCGTGCGCTGGCGGCGCCGAGCACCGGCCGCCGGTACGATCGTCTACACGAGCAGTACATCGGTTTACGCCTTTGGCGGGGCAAGGCGGGTGGACGAGTTGATGCCAGCGGAGCCGGCGACGGAACGGGCCCGTATTTTGGCTGAGACCGAGGCGACCTTGGCCGCGGCGCGGTCAGCGTGGGCGCGGGTGTTTACGTTGCGCTTGGCCGGAATCTATGGCCCGGGTCGCACCTATTTGGTGGAGCAGGTGCGGCGCGGGGAAATCGCGGGAGTCGGTCACCACCACCTTAACCTGATCCACCGGGACGACATTGTTGGCGCGATCATGGGCTGCCTGCTGGCGCCGCCGGCGGTGACCGGCGGAGTGTTCAACGTGGTGGACGATCAGCCGACGCCCAAGGCGGAGGTGGTGGCCTGGCTGGCGGAGCGTTTGGGCGCCCCGTCGCCGCAGTTTACGGGCGAGCCCCATCCCGGGCGAAACGCCGTCACTCCGGACCGGATTATCCTCAACGGGGCGCTCAAGGCGGCGGTTGGCTGGGGGCCGCGTTATCCGACGTTTCGTGAGGGCTACGGTAGTTTGTTGTCGCATTGAGACGCGGGCCGGCTCTGCTGTCCGCAACGCCGTGTGTGCGGCGCAACGTCAACTACTCTTACCATGGCAGGTCTCGGCAAACTCGTGAAACAGGCGGAGAAGATGAAACGCGGCATCGAAGCGCTGCAGGCGCAACTCGATGCCAAGGAACTTGAGGTCACTAGCGGCGGCGGCGCCGTGAAGATCAGGATTAACGGCAGTGGCAAGTTTCTCGCGCTGACGCTGGACGCGGAATTCCTCAAGGAGGATCCCAAGCTGGTGGCCGACAGTGTACTTGCGGCGGTGCAGGATGCCGCGAAGCAGGCGAAGGAATACAACGAAGCCGAGATGCAGAAGGTGACGGGGGCATTCCAGATGCCCGGGTTGTTCTGAGGCGGCTGTCCGGGCTGAGGTCTCCGCAGTGCGCCTATGACGCCGGCGTTTGAACGACTGCAGAAGCATCTGAAGCAACTGCCCGGTCTGGGCTTTCGCTCGGCGGAACGGATTGCCTTGCACCTCCTGGTGGAAAAACCGGCGCGGTTACCCGCCCTGGTGACGGCCCTTGAGGAGGCAGCGGCGGCGGTTCGGCGCTGTACCTGTTGTGGCAACCTCGCGGAGGGCGAGCACTGTGCGATCTGTGCGGACGAACGCCGCGACCGGACGCTCGTTTGTGTCGTCGAGCATGTCCCGGATTTGGTGGCGATTGAGCGTAGCGGCGCCTTTCGCGGTACGTACCACGTTTTGCACGGTAAACTTTCGCCAATCCATGGGGTTGGTCCGGAGGATCTGAATCTGGCCTCGTTGCGTGAGCGGGTCGTTGCGGGAGAGGTGAAGGAGTTGATTTTGGCCCTGCCGAATGATGTCGAGGGCGAGGCAACGTGCCATTATCTGACCGGCCATCTTCCGGTGGAGCAGGTCTTGAAAATCACTCGCATCGGTTTCGGGCTGCCGAGCGGAGGTGGCGTGCTTTACGCGGACAGCGTTACCCTCAAGAGTGCGCTCGAGGGCCGACGTGGCTACGCCTAGAAGGTTCAGAGCCTTCCGTTGTAAGTGTGTCCTCTTTGCACTTGCCGCGGAGCACGGCGGACAACAAGCATCGTCCTGTCAGTTTAGTCCGCGGGCGTAGTATATCGGCTATTATGTGTGCTTCCCAAGCATGAGAGGAGGGTTCGACTCCCTCCGCCCGCACCAACTCAACCCCCCCACAACCCAAACATGACCAAGTCCTCAAAATCCATCATCGCCCTGATCGCTCTTTCGCTCGCTTCCGCGGGTTTTGTTTTCGCCGCTGCGGCTGAAAGCAAGATTGCCGGCTGCTGCGCCAAGGCCGCTGCTGACGGCAAGAAGTGTGCACACGAGTGCTGCGTTGCCGCCGCCAAGGAAGGCAACAACTGCACCAAGTGCAAAGGCGCCGGCAAGATCGAGAAGAAGGCCGAAGCGAAGAAGTAAGTCGGCACTATTGTTATTTTCGAGCCGCGCCTCTCCCGGGGTGCGGCTTTTTTGTGGTGCGCTCCGGCGCATCCGAAAACCGCGCGACGGCCCAGCACGATCGCTCTGGTACCGGGTGCAAGACCACCGCGGTGATCGGGTCCGCAGGATGCGAATTGGTATGAAATGCCCGGCCAACGGCGGGGCCTACACGAGTCCGGAAGCGCCACTCACACGTCGGCGGCGACGTGTTCGGCGCTAAGGTTCCGCCAACGTGCGAGGACTCGGCGGTGGATTTCTTCCGGTGCTAAGCCGTAGGTGGCGCGCAGCAGTTCGGTGCTGCTGCCGTGCTCCACAAATTTATCGGGCCAGCCGATGCGTTCGACCGCCGTCCGGCAGTCCGCTTCCTGCAGTGCTTCCAGCACCGCGCTGCCGAAGCCGCCGCTGAGGACGTGGTCTTCCATGGTCACGAGCAAGGGAATGCAGGCGGCGTGGCTGAGCAAGAGCGCTCGATCGAGCGGCTTGACGAAGCGCGCGTTGACCACGCCGACGGAGATCTTTTCCTCGGTCGTTAGCTTCTCCGCCAACGCGAGGGCGTCCTGCACCATGCTACCGAGGGCCCAGATCATGATATTAGAGCCTTCCCTTACCATCTCGGCATGGCCGACGGCCAGTAGGGCGGGCTTTTCCTTCAGCTGCACCCCCAGGCCGGCGCCGCGCGGGTAGCGGATGAAGCCGGGGCCGGGCAGGGCGAGACTGGTGTGCAACATGTCGACGAGTTCGTCCTCGTCCTTGGGTTGCATGATCGTCGCGTTGGGCACGCAACGCAGGTAAGAGAGGTCAAAAAGCCCGTGGTGGGTCGGCCCGTCGTTAGGTGAAAGTCCTGCGCGATCCAGGCAGAACGTGACGGGCAGATTCTGCAGCGCCACATCGTGAATCACCTGATCGTACGCGCGCTGGAGAAATGTGGAGTAAATCGCACACACCGGGCGGAGGCCCTTGGTTGCCATGCCCGCGGCGAACAACACCGCGTGTTCCTCGGCGATGCCGACATCGAAGAACTGCCGCGGCACGCCGGCGGCCAGGTGGGAGAGCCCGGTGCCGCTGGGCATTGCACCGGTGATGCCGACGATCCGGGCGTCGGCCTTGGCGAAACGGGTCAACGCGAGACCGAATACATCCTGAAAGTTTGGCGGAGAACCAGCGGCGGGTTTCCGGTTTTCCCCAGAGATGGGGTCGTAGGGCCCGGCGCCGTGGAATTTCTCCGGATGCAACATGGCGGCCTCGAGGCCCTTACCCTTCTTGGTGAGGACATGCACGAGCACCGGCACATCACAGTGGCGGGCGAACTCGAGGTTCTTCTGCAGCGTGTCGAAATCATGTCCGTCAACCGGACCGAGGTAGCGCAGCCCGAATTTTTCGAAGAGTGAGGACTCGACGAAGAAGTCCTTTGTTTCGCGTTTCCACTTTGTGTACACTCGGTTCATCTCCACCCCGGCGGGGAAGCTCTTGAAGAACTCCTCCACGTTGTGGTGCATCCGGTTGTAGGTTGCGCTCGTGCTGATGCGGTTCAGGTAACTCGAGATGGCGCCGACGTTCTTGGCGATGGACCACTCGTTGTCATTGAGGATGACGATGAGCCGCTTAGTGGAGCTGACGACGTTATTGAGCGCCTCCAGCGTGATGCCGCAGGTGAAGGCCGCGTCGCCGCAAATCGCGACGACGTGTTCACCGGTGCCGCGCAGGTCGCGGGCTGTGGCCATGCCCAGGGCCGCGGACAGGGCGGTCCCTGCGTGGCCGGCGCCGAACGCATCATGCGGGCTTTCGTTGCGATAAAGGAAGCCGCTGGCGCCGCCGGTCTGTCGGAGCTTGCGAAAAAACTCTCCACCGCGGCCGGTGAGCAGCTTGTGCACGTAACCCTGGTGGGCGACGTCGAACACGAACTGGTCCTCGGGGGAGCTGAAAGTGCGGTGCAGCGCGATGGTTAACTCGACCACGCCCAGATTGGGACCGATGTGACCGCCGTTGCGCGCCGTGACGGCGATGAGCTCGTCGCGGATTTCCTGGGCCAAGACCGGTAACTGCTCCACGGGCAAAGCTTTTACGTCAGCCGGGCCTCGAATCGAGTCCAGGAGGCGTGGCGGTGGAGGCGTGGCGGCGGGTGATTTCATCAGCACAGGAAGAGTCGAATGGTCAGCAATCTCAGCCTTCCTGGCCGGTTTCAAACTTTTCGAAGCCGATGCCGCCATCTTTTTGCTTCTTCAGTTGCTCGATCTTGAGCTCGGCGTCCTTTAGCCGGCCTTCGCACACCTTCAGAAGCTTGGTGCCTTCCTCGAACTTGGCCAAGAGTTCGGCGAGCGGGACTTCGCCGGACTCCATCGATTCTACGATGGATTCCAGTTTTCCGAGGGCGGCTTCGAAGGAGAGTTTGGCGATGGGCGCTTCCACGGTGGCCCAACATGGGTCGCGCGCGGCTCATTTCAAATCATCTTTGGGCTGGCGGACCCCGGCCAATCGCATGGATTGGCCGGATGCCCATTGTGCTTTCCATCGCCGCGGTCCTGCTCGGCTTACGCCTTCTGGCGGATCTGCTTCTCTCGGCCCTCAACCGCGCGGAAGTGCGCCGTCACGCCGGGTCGCCGCCGGCCGCGGCCGCAGCGATCATGGACGACGCGACCTTTGCGAAGTCGGTCAATTACACACTGGAAAAATCGCGCTTTGGGGTGGTGACGGAGATCTTCGATACCCTCGTGCTCGCCTTGGTGCTGTTCGGGGGCGTCCTGCCCGTGCTCTTCAATCTGGTGGTGGGATGGGGCGGCGCTGAATCGCTGTGGACGCGGGTGCTGTTTGTCTTGTTGGCCGGCCTTCTCCTCTCCCTCCCGTCGCTGCCGTTCGAGTGGTGGGAGCAGTTCCGCCTCGAGCAAAAATTCGGCTTCAACAAGAGCACCCCGGGATTGTGGGTAACAGACAAGTTG
>CAIJFT010000018.1 GCA_903820035.1 uncultured Opitutia bacterium | reverse complement strand
GCCATTTCTCCCGGCGCACTAATGCCCGCCTCGATCACCGCCATGCGATGCTTAGCCGGGTCAAGCCGCGTAAGGGTCATGGGCACCCCGAGGTGGTTGTTCAGGTTACCCTCCGTTGCGAGCACCCCGCCCGCCTCGCCGCCGAGCAGGAGCGCGAGAAGGTCCTTGGTCGACGTTTTGCCGGCACTGCCGGTGATCGCCGCGACCGGGCCGCGAAAGGCCCGGCGGTGCTCCCGCGCGATCGTCTGCAGCGCCTGGAGCGGATCAGCCACGACGAGTTGCGGCAAGGTCGCGCCCGCCCGCGGGGCCGCCACGAGCGCCGCGCTCGCGCCCGCCGCCTGCGCCTCGCCGAGAAAGTCATGCCCGTCGCGCTGCGCTGTCTTTAGCGCCACAAAAACATCGCCGCGCCTCAGCCGGCGGGTGTCGACGCCGAAGCCCGTCAAGGGTGCGACCGGAACCGCGGACCAGCGGCCGCCGGTCCAGTGCGCAAGTTGTTCGAAGGTGAACGTCGGCATCGTGATTCAGCTCGCCGCGCCCACGG
Source organism: uncultured Opitutia bacterium (assembly GCA_903820035.1). Taxonomy (GTDB): domain Bacteria; phylum Verrucomicrobiota; class Verrucomicrobiia; order Opitutales; family Opitutaceae; genus ER46. Next base: position 2,150 of record CAIJFT010000018.1, on the reverse strand, counting down.
CGACCGGGGCCAGCAGTTCGCGCACAACCTGCCGGTCGTCGAAGGGGAACATCGTATCCGAAACTTCCTGACAATTCTCATGGCCCTTGCCGGCGATGACCACACAGTCGCCCGGCCGCGCCAACTCCAGGGCATAACCGATCGCCCGGCGGCGGTCCTCGATCCAAGTGATCCGGCTGGGCGCCGTCACTCCGGCCCGCATGTCGGCGAAGATTCGGGCGACGCCCTCGCTGCGCGGATTATCCGCCGTCGCAAAGGCAAAATCAGCATGCGCCTGAACGGCCCGCGTCATGTCCGGGCGCCCGGCGCGCTCGCGGTTTCCGCCGCAGCCGAACACCACGAGCAGCCGGCCGGCGGTGAGCGTCCGGAGAGCCGCCAGCGTCCGCCTTAATTCGGCCGCCGTATGCGCGGAGTCCACCAACACCGTCGCCGCCTGGCCCGCTGCGACGCGCTCGAGCCGGCCCGGCACGCCGGGAAAGGTCCGTAGCTTCGACAGAAACACGGCGGGATCCCGGCCCAGCCCGATCGCCGCGGCCACCGCGGCCAGAACGTTGGCGACATTGAAGCGCCCGACGAGGGGCGTCTCGATCAGCTTGGTGCCACCCGGCCAGACGAGTCGAAACCGGCTCCGACCCAAATCACAAGTAACCGCGTCCGCCCGGACCCCGGCCGCCGGATCCTCGCCAAACGTCACAACCCGCGTCGCCGGCACTTCCGCCACCAGATGCGCCGCCAGCCGGCGTCCCGCCGCGTCGTCGACATTGACCGCCGCCACCTTCGGGACGGGTCCATCGAGGCCGGCAAAAAGGCGGATAAAGCGGCGATAGGCCGCCTCGCTGTCCCCATTAGATTCGCCCGACTCGGCACAGCCACCGGTGAAAACCGCCACATCGAGCGCCAGCGCACTTACCCGCCGCTGTTCCAGCGCCAACCCGCTCAATTCGATCACCGCCTGGCGGCAACCGGCATCGCGCATTTGCGCCATGAGCCCGTATACTTCCAGGGCCTCCGGCGTGGTGCCGGTCGAGGGGACGGTGCGCGCACCAAGGGCGTAATGGACGGAACCGATCAGTCCAATGCGGCGATCGCCGTTCAAAAGGTGTTTGGTCAGGTGCGCAACGCAGGTCTTTCCGCGCATCCCCGTTACGCCGACTAGGGCGAGATCGCGGTCCGGAAACTTAAAATGCCGCTGCGCCGCCCGCGCCAGAGCGGCCCGCACGTCCGCCACCTGGAGGTAGGTCACGCCGGCGGAAGGCAACGCGGGCATCCGCTCACTCACCACGGCAACCGCGCCGCGACCCACCGCGTCCGCGATAAACTCGGCCCCGTCCCGATGCCGGCCCGGCAGCGCAAAGAAAAGCATACCCGGTCCCACGCGCCGGCTATCGACCGCCAGCCCCGAGATCGCCCGTTCGCGCAGACCCTTCGCGGCAAGGATTTCCTCGCCGCGCACATAATCAGACAGACGCGGCACCTGCCGGAAACCCTTCGGGGCGGCGGCCGCCGCCCGGGGGGCGCGGCTCGCCGGCGCCAGCCGAGCGAAGGCATGGATCAGGGCGTGGTCGCGGGGCAGGTATCCGATCATTTGTGACCTCCGGGGACCACGGCGACCAGCCGCGCGGACGACGGGCGGCTGTCCGCCTGAACATTAAGAATCGGGATGAGGCGCTCTGCGATGCGGCGGAACGAAGGCGCCGCCACCGTCCGCCCGTACGCGATGCCGCCAGGGGCTCGGTGGTCCGCATCGTCCACCACCACCGAGATGACGACCTGCGGCCGGCCGGCGGGAAAGAAGCCGACGAACGAGGCGATGTGGTGGCTCTTCGAATACTTACCCCCGATGATCTTCTGCGAGGTGCCGGTCTTGCCCGCGACATCGAAGCCGTCGATGGCCGCTTCGACGGCGGTTCCGCCCGGCTTCACCACGCCGGTGAGCATCTGCGCCATCGTGCGGGCGGTTTCGGGCGAAATCGCCCGGCTGATTTCCTCGCGGTCGTAACGGTAAACAATCTCGTTCGAAGCGTCGCGAATCTGGCTGATCACCTGCGGGCGGAGGAGCATGCCGCCGGCGGCCACGACCGACATCGCCTGGTGCATCTGCAGGACCGTGGCCGAAACCGTATGCCCCATCGGGATGATCACGATGTCGT
>CAIJFT010000017.1 GCA_903820035.1 uncultured Opitutia bacterium | reverse complement strand
TACCCGATCAAACCGTTCCAGTTCGGCACGACGGGCGAACGCAACTCGACGCTCGTCAACGCCCCGATTCCCTACAAGGCCAACGTGCTCGGCTACGGCAACCGGGTCGTGCAGGACTTCGACAACCGCATGCTCACCCTCGAGCAGGCGGTCGGCCGGAGTCTGTTCATCGAGCTGCTCTACAGCCGGCAGCACATCGACGCCGTCAACGACTACTCGTCGCAGAACGTCGACAACATCTTCATCGACAAAAACCCCACGCTGCTCGCCCTGCGCGGCGGCGTCGTGACCAACCCGAACTACAACCGGTACTTCGTCATCAACGACCAGCCGACGTCCTATGAGCAGCGCTATATCGACGAGACCTACCGCGCCACGGCCTCGTACAAGTTCGAGGCGAAGCGTTTCGTCCGCGGCCGGCTGGGCGAGTGGCTCGGCTACCACAATTTCGCCGGACTCCTGGAGCGGACCACCTCCGACTTCGTCCAGCACTTCGCGTTTCTGCGCAACACGGCCAACGGCACCATGGGCACCGTTCCGCAGTTTCCCGTGGCCGGCACGACTGACATCCAGTCCGCCAACAACATGATCGCCGCGATCAACTACCTCGATCCGACGCGGCCGGAGACCTGGGCCTTCCCCGACCTGTATCCGCGTTACCCGCACCTCCTGTTCGACGGCTCCGCGAAGCCCGCGCCGGACGCCAACGGCCTCGCGCCCGCGTGGGTGGTCAACTCCAGCACCCGTTCGCTGCAGGAAATCCGCTCGAAGATGTTCGTGATGCAGGACGTGTTTCTCGGCGAGCGCCTCATCACCACCTTCGGCTGGCGCAAGGATGACTCCCGCATCTGGAATCCACCCGCCGGAGCCAAGAACACGGCTGGCGGCGGCTACATCAAAAACATCCTCGAGACGCCGGCCAAGTCCGTCGCCGCGATCGAGAAGTCGGGTGCCACCCGCACGCAGGGCGCCGTGCTCTATCCGCTGCGCTGGCTCGGCTTCAGCTACAACCAGTCGATGAGCTTTCAGCCGGCATCCGGGTCGTCCCGCGACATCTGGGGCAGCACCCTGCCGAACTCCGAGGGCCGCGGGAAGGACTACGGCATCAAGTTCAGCCTGTGGGACGGCCTGATCAACGGCAGCCTTTCCAACTTCACCACGTCCACGATCAACCTCGCGACGACGCAACTCCGGGCCGGGCCGGCGGGCAGCATTGACACCGGTCGCGCTGCGATCCGCAGCACGATGGAGCGGCTGCTGCCCGAGGATCCCTACTGGCGCTCGACGAGTTATCCTTGGAACAACGACTACCGGAACCTCAACGACAACGACTCCAAGGGCTACGAGTTCAGCCTGACGGCGAATCCCCGCCGCAATTGGCGCATCACGGGAAATTTCAGCCGGCAGACGACGAAGGCCTCCAACGTCGGCGGCTACGAACGGGAATTTCTCACGACGGCCCGCAGTCTCTTTGCGCCCGGCGGCAAGTATGCCGCGTATTCGGCCGGCACCGACGGCGTGACGATCCAGAATCAGCTCAGTGCGATCGGGGATGTGCTGACCCGCGCGAAGAGCCTCGAGGGTCGGGCCGATGCCCGCCAGGCGCGGTACACGGCCCGGATGTCTACGGCGTATGATTTCCAGACGGGCCCGCTGAAGAACTGGGGCACGGGTGGGACGTTCCAGTTCAGCAAGGCCCTCATTGTCGGCTATCCGTATCTCCCCGGAAACCCCGGGCTCTTCGACGCGAACAAGCCGTACTTTGGCGACGACACCAAGGTCGTCGGCGTCTTCACGAGCTACCGCTTCAAGGTGTTCACGAACTACAACTGCCGCCTCCAGCTGAACGTCGACAATCTCTTTGGCGACCGCGACCTCCACCCGATCGTGAAAGTAGACCGCGGCGACGGTCAGCCGGTCGTGAGCCGCTACAGCGTCTCCGGCGGCCGCAACTGGGTGCTGAGCGGCTCGGTAGATTTCTGATTCCAGTTTCCCTCGTCCCTTGGGAGGTTCCTTCCCGGGCCGGCGGATGCAGTCGGCGATTGCACGCAGGATCGGCGGTTTTGGCCAAGAGGGCGTCCAAAAGCCACCCTTGGGCAAGTCGGACGGGGTCAGGGCGAAACTTGCAACAATCCTCGCTCTTGGAGCTGCACGAATGCGAGGCGCTGGTTGCAGGTTTCGCCCTGACCCGATCGGATTCGCTCCACGACGACTCGCTGGGCCGCACGTTTTCAAC
>CAIJFT010000016.1 GCA_903820035.1 uncultured Opitutia bacterium | reverse complement strand
GGGGCGTCGGTGCGGCCGTCGGCGTTCGTGGTGACGGTGGCGAGTCGTGCCGGCGCAGGATCGAGCGACCAGAGTTCGATGGTCAGGCCAGCGGCGGGCCGGCCGGTGGTGAGATCGAGAACGTGCGTGCTAAGTTTGGCGGGCATGGGTCGGGCGGGAGACTGCGGGCGGCGGGCCGGATTACCTGGACACCGTATCCTGCAGCCGGAGCCACGCAATCTTCTCCACCTCGACGAGGGCGGTGGCGAATTCGGTGTCGGGCGGATTGTCGCTGCGCGTCCGCATGGCGGCGAGGATGGCGGCGCGGGCGTTGAGGCGCGCGCAGATGATGAACGGGAAACCGAACTTCGCCGTGTAGGCAGTGTTGAGGCGGTTGAACTCGGCCAGTTGCTCCGGTTCGAGCCGGTCGAGGCCGGCACTGGCCTGTTCGCGCGTGGATTCGGCGGTGAGCTGGTGGAGCTGCGCGAGGCGGCCGGCGAGGTCGGGATGGGCGCGGATCAGCGCGAGCTGCAATGCCGGCGTGGCGGCGTGCATCTTCGCGCAGAGGGCGGCGTGCAGTTGCTTGGTATCGGTGAACGGGCGGTGCGGCCACGTGCGCTCCCCGACCCAGGGGGAGTGTTCGAAGAGGTGGCCGAGGGTGGCGGTGAAGTGAGCGACGTCCGCGGCGTTGAGTTGGGCGAGCGTAACGGGCATGCGCGACGTGCCTACGGCAGCAGTTCGTAGGCGGGGAGGGAAAGGAATTCGTCGAACTCCGCGCGCTGCGACATCGTCATGAAGAGCCGGGTGGCGGCGGGAAAATGACCGGAGTCGTAGCGTTCCGGGCCATACTCGGTGCGGATGGCGGCCAGTTCCCCGGCGAGGAGGTCGTTGCAGAGCTCGGCGGTGACAGGTCGGCCGTCGTCGAGTTTCACGCCGTACTTGAGCCATTGCCAGAGTTGCGAGCGCGAGATCTCCGAGGTGGCGAGGTCCTCCATCAGGTGATGGATTGGTTCTGCGCCGGAGCCACCGAGCCAAGCCTCGAGGTAGCGGACGCCGACGTGCAGGTTCCAACGCACGCCCTTTTCCGTGATCGGGCCGGGGAAGGGCGCGAGTAGCTCGCCAGCGGTGACGGTGGCGTTGGGCAAGACGTGGAGCTGGTTCGGGCCGCGGAGGTACGCGCTGAAGGCGTCGAGCGCGGTTTGGACGAGGCCGGGATGCGCGACCCAGGTGCCGTCGTGGCCGGCGCGGGCCTCGCGCTCCTTGTCGGCGCGGACTTGGGCCAAGGCGGCGACGTTGGCGGCCGGATCGTTTTTGATCGGGATCTGCGCGGCCATGCCGCCCATGGCATAGGCGCCGTGGTGGTGGCAGACGTTGATGATATGCGTCACGTACGCGCGGAGGAACGGCGCGTCCATCGTGATGAGCGTGCGGTCCGGGAAGACATACTCCGGGCGATTGCGGAGTTTTTTCACCATGCTGAACATGTAGTCCCAGCGGCCGCAGTTGAGGCCCGAGGCGTGCTCGCGAAGTTCGTAGAGGATTTCCTCCGCCTCGAAGGCGGCGGTGATCGTCTCGATCAGCACGGTGACGCGTACCGTCCCGCGGGGGAGGCCGAGCGCAGCCTGGGCGTGGATGAAGACGTCGTTCCAGAGCCGCGCCTCGAGGTGGCTCTCCATCTTGGGGAGATAGAAGTACGGGCCGCTCCCGCGGGCGACGAGTTCGCGGGCGTTGTGGAAGAACAGGAGGCCCCAATCGAAGAGCGACGCCGGGATACGCTGGCCGGCGAGGGTGACGTGCTTCTCCTCCATGTGCCAGCCGCGGGGACGCGCGACGATGACGGCGGAGCGGCCCTTGAGCGTGTACGCTTTTCCCTCGGGTGAGGTGTAGGTGATGGTGCGGCGGACGGCGTCGCGGAGGTTGATCTGACCCCCGATGACGTTTTCCCACGTCGGGGAATTGGCGTCCTCGAAGTCCGCCATCCAGCACTGCGCGCCGGAGTTCAAGGCATTGATCGCCATTTTCCGTTCGACCGGCCCGGTGATCTCGGTGCGCCGGTCGAGGAGGTCGGGCGGCGGCGGCGGAACCTGCCAGTTGCCGCCGCGGATGCCGGCGGTCTCGGGCAGGAAGTCCGGCAGGCGGCCGGCGTCGATCTCGCGCTGACGCTCGATCCGACGGGCCAGCAACTCGCGGCGGCGCGGGCCGAAGCGGCTCACCAGATCGGCGACGAACGCGCAGGCCTCGGGGGTCAGGATCTCGGCGTAACCGGGGAAGAGCGGACCGCGAATCTCGAGTCCGCCGGTGGTCTGGGCATTCGTCATGAGGGGAGTGGGGTCTGCTGTCGCATCGAGTTTGTCGCCGTGGGGCGGTCGAGGTGCGAGCCAAAGGCAGGGCACGCGAAGCCGTGAAGGGCGCCAAAAAAAGTGGGGTGATTCAGCTGGGGCTGACCGCCTCGGTTCGGATTCGCGAACTTCGCGGCTTCGCGTAAGCCCTGCCCTGCACTGGTGCTCGCACCGGATCGCGAAATGCGCCGGGTGCGATTCCTCATCGTGAAAGATCGGATACGCACGGTTTAATCGGTTTTGGCGCCGGCTCCGATCCAAGCGGCGATAACGGCGCGTTCCTCGTCGGTCATCTGGGTGACGTTGCCGAGCGGCATCATGCGCGTGACGACCGTCTGGAGGTGGATACGTTGGGCGTTGCGGAGGATATCGGCGGGCGTGTGCAAAAGGACGCCGGCGGGAGCGGCGGCGAGTCCGGGATAGGTTGGAGCCGGCGAGTGACAGGCGACACAGCGCTGCCCGACGATGCCGCGCACGCGGTTGAAATTCACGTCGCCCGTGACGGGCGGCAGCGGCGCGAGG
>CAIJFT010000015.1 GCA_903820035.1 uncultured Opitutia bacterium | reverse complement strand
GCCGCAACCTCACCGGCTGCGTCCGCGCCGACGCCCGTGTGATCGCGGCGCTCGACGGCTTTAAGGAAATAGCCCCCGCGCACAACCCGCCCTATGCGCTCGGCATCCAGCGCTTCCAGGAAAAGCTCCCGGGCGTGCCACTCGTCGCGCTCTTCGAGACGGCGTTCTACCAGTGGGTACCCGAGGCCGCTTCGCGTTACGCGGTGCCGCAGGCGTGGTTCGAAGCCGGGGTCCGGCGCTACGGCTTCCACGGCGCGAGCCACAAGTTCGCCGCGGAACGCTCCGCCGAATTGCTCGGCCGCCCCGACATCGCGGAACGCGTCCGCCAGCTTTACCAGGCCGGCCCGACGCCGGTGGCCGCCGGCAAAAAGCCGCTGCGCGTCATCTCCTGCCACCTCGGCGGAAGCAGCTCCGTAACCGGCATCCGCGACGGCGTCGCGATCGGCACGAGTATGGGCCTCAGCCCGCAGTCCGGCCTGCCGCAGAACAATCGGGTCGGCGACCTCGATTCCGCCGTCGTGCCGTTCGTGATGAAGACCCTCGGACTGTCGCTCGCGGAAGTGGAGCGCCAGATGACGAAAGAGGGCGGTCTGCTCGGGCTCTCCGGGGTGGGCAACGACCTCCGCGACGTCCGTGCCGCCGCGCAGCAGGGCAACGCCCGCGCGCAGCTCGCGCTCGATGTTTTTGTGCAGTCCGCCCGCCACTGGATCGGCGCCTTTCTCGTCGAACTCGGCGGCTGCGACGCCCTCGTGTTCACCGCCGGCATCGGCGAAAATAATCCCGACCTGCGCGCCGCGATCTGCGCCGACCTCGCCGACCTTGGCCTCGAACTCGATCCCGCCAAGAACGGCGCGCTTCGCGGCGCCGAGGGCGAAATCTCGGCGGCGTCGTCACGCACCAAGGTCTTCGTGATTCCCGCCAACGAGGAACTCGTCGTCGCCCGTGAAACCCTTCGCTGCGTATCAGCTTCGACCTGACGCCCTTCTTCCGTTTCTCAGCTCTCAACCTCAACTCAACACTCCCTCCTTATGGCCTCCAAAGCAATTGGTCTCCTCGAAACCCGCGGTCTTACCGCGCTCGTCACCGGCGTCGATGCGATGCTGAAGTCTGCCAACGTCACCCTCGCCGGCCCGATGAAGCAGGTCGGCAACGCGCTCGTGACCGCGGTCGTCATCGGTGACGTCGCCGCCGTCAAGGCCGCGACCGATGCCGGCGCCCAGGCCGCCCGCACCGTCGGCGAAGTCGTCAGCGTGCATGTCATTCCGCGCCCGCACGACGACGTCTCGGTGGTGCTGCCCAAGGCGCCCGTTGCTCTGGCGAAGAAGTAAGCGTCCGGTTCCTGCGCGCACGCGCAGGGCTACGTGGCCCGCCGCGTGAGCGGCGGGACACTGCGGCCCTCACTCGCCCAGGCTCCCGCTCTCGGCTGCCTCCCTCTCACTCTCACCGTCACTCTCCCCATGTTCCTCGCGCGTGTCATCGGCTCCGTTGTTTCGACCAAAAAGGACGAGGCGATGAAGGGCCGCAAACTCGTCATCCTGCGGCCGCTGCTCGTCGACGAATCCAACCCCGCGCAGTTCCGCTCCGGCTCCAACACGATTGTGGCCGTTGATGCGATGGGTGCGGGCCTGGACGAGGTGGTCCTGTTCTGCCAGGGCAGCTCCGCCCGTCAGGCCAGCGGAATGAAATCGCTCCCGGTCGACGCCGTGATCGTCGGCATCGTCGATTCCGTCGACGTGCTGAACCAGAAAATCTATCCCGCGAAATCGTAACGTCCGCCGCTTCGCGCCCGTACCGCCCCGCCCTCATGAGTTCCCATCTCCAATTCGACGAACAAGCCCTGCGCACGATCGTGGAAGACGTCATGCGCAGCCTCGGCCGATCGCCGATCGTTTCGCCGGCCACGGGTCCTTCCGTCGCCGCCGCCGTCGCGTCCGCACCGCCTGCCATCCGCCGCGGCGGTCCGCGCTTCGGCGTCTTCGACGACGTCAAGGACGCCTGCGCCGCCGCTCAGGATGCCTTCGAGCAGCTCAAGGCCAAGGGCATCGCCGGCCGCGCCAAGGTCGTCGAAATCGTCAAGACCCTCGCTACCGACAAGGCGGCGGAGTGGGGCAGGTTCGAGTTCGAGGAAACCAAGATCGGCCGGCTCGAGCACAAGATCGAGAAGCTGCAGATCGTGAAACTCGTGCCCGGCGTCGAGTGGATCAAACCGTACGCCCTCAGCGGCGACCACGGCATCACCCTCGAGGAGTACACGCCTTTCGGCGTCGTCGGCGCGATCCTGCCCGTCACGCACTCGGTGCCGACCCTCAGCGGCAACATTATCAACATCGTCGCCGCGGGTAACGCGGTCGTTTTCAACCCGCATCCGGGCGGCGCCCGTTCCGCCGCGCTCGCGGTCCGCACGTACAACGAGGCGATCCACGCCGCACTCGGCATCGAAAACCTCGTGTGCACGGTCGAGAAGCCGTCGCTCGAGTCGTTCGATGCGCTGACGAAGAACGAATACATCCGTCTCCTCTGCGTCACCGGCGGCCCCGCCGTCGTCAACGCCGCGATGAAGTCCGGCAAGCGCGCGATCTGCGCCGGCCCGGGCAACCCGCCCGTGCTGGTCGACGGCACCGGCTGCCTCAAGAAGGCCGCCCGCGACATCCTTCAGGGCGGCGGCTTCGACAACAATCTCCTCTGTATCGGCGAGAAGCAGGTCTTCGTGCTGGAGCAGTATTTCGACCAGTTTATCGACGGCCTGAAGACCGCCGGCGCGCATCAGCTCAACGGCTCGCAGCTCGCGAAGCTCACGGCCGCGGCGTTCACGTTCTCCAAGGACGCCGGCGGCTGCTCGCACGCCGCGGTGAACCGCAAGCTCGTCGGCGCCGATGCCGCTGTGCTCGCTCAGCACGCCGGCACCAGTGCGCCGGCGAATACGCCGATGCTCTTCGCCGAGACTGACGTGGACCACGAGTTCGTCGTCGAGGAACAGATGATGCCGATGCTGCCGGTTGTCCGGGTGAAGAGCATCGAGCAGGGCATCGAGTTCGCCAAAAAATCGGAGCACGGCTACAAGCACTCCGCGATCATCCACTCGCTCAACGTCGACCACATGACGATGATGGCGCGCGCGCTCGACACGACGCTGTTCGTGAAGAACGGTCCGAGCGTCGCCGGCCTCGGCCTCGGCGGCGAAGGCTACCTCAGCTACTCGATCGCGACGACGACGGGCGAGGGGATCACCACGCCGTCGACCTTCACCCGCACGCGCCGCTGCGTGATGGTGGACAACCTGCGCATCTACTGAGCCATGATTGTTGCGCGTGTTGACGGAGTGATCGTCTCGACCGTGTGCCATCCCAGCATGCACGGCCACCGCACGATCATCTGCCAACCGCTCGACGATGCGGGCCGCGACGAGGGCGCGCCCTTCCTCGCGCTCGATCCGCTGGCCGCCGGCAAACACCAGCGCGTGCTCGTGTCGACCGATGGCTCGCACACCCGCCTCCACGTGAAAGACCCGAAGTCGCCGCTCCGGAACATCATCCTCGGTATCATCGACGACCAGGACGCCAAAGCCGGCCACTGAGGCCCTCCGTCCCTTTCACCTTCCCCCTCCCTTTTACTTCCAAATGCGCCTCGGACACGTCATCGGCCGCGTTACGCTCGCCCAGCAGGACCCCGCCTACAAAGGCGGCCGGTTCCTGCTCGTGCAGCCGTTCGCGCGTGAGCAGTTCCAAGGGGCGCCGATGACGCCGCTCGCGAAGGGCAACAGCCTCGTGGTGTACGACAACCTCGGCGCCGACCTCGGCCATGTGATTGCTTTCACCGAGGGGGCCGAGGCCGCGGCGCCGTTCGAGCGCCCGACGCCGGTCGACGCGTACAGCGCGGCGATTGTGGATGAGTTTTTTTATAATCCACCGCAAGGAGGGGCGGGAGCGGAGCGGGAGTAAGGGAATGAGGGATTGAGTGGTTCGAACCACCCGATCTCCGTCCCGCTTCCCCTCACACACCCGACTTCCCCCTCACTCCTTTAATCCCTCACTCCCTCTCACCTCTCTCCCATGCCCAAAGTCATTACCGCCCGTGAAGCCGAGGAACTGCTCCGCAAAGGCGAACAGCCGCCCGCCGGCTCCATTTTGACGCCCTCCGCGCGCGACGTGCTCGGCGGCGGCAGCCTGCAGTCGTCGTTCAAAGGTACCGGCGCCACCGCCCGGAGCGCCGCGCCGGCGGGTAAATTCGTCGAGCCGTCGACGCCCGATTTTGAGTTCAAGTGGACGTCCGGCACCGACGCGAAGACGCCCGCCGAGATCGAGCGTTTCTTCAACTCGCCCGCGATCCACGTGCTCAAGGAGCGCATCTGCGAGATGGGCCGGCGCCTGTGGCACAAGGACTACACCGACGGCAACGGCGGCAACATCACCATCCGGGTCGGCGACAACCTCGCCCTCTGCACGCCCACGCTGATCTGCAAAGGCTTCATGACGCCGGCCGACATGTGCCTTGTCGACCTCGACGGCAAGCAGCTGGCCGGCACGCGCAAGCGGACCAGCGAAGCCATGACGCACTTCGGGATCATGAAGCGCCAGCCCGCGGCCAAGTCCTGCGTGCACGCGCATCCGCCGCACGCGACCGCATTCGCCATCGCCAACGTCAACATTCCGTCGTGCCTCATCCCCGAGGCCGAAGTGTTCCTCGGCAAAATCGGCGTCGCCAAATACCAGACCCCCGGCACCCCGGCCAACGCCGACGAGGTCGGTGAGGTGGGCAAGATTCACCAGGCCGTGCTGATGCAGAACCACGGCGTGATCTGCTGGGGCAAGGACGTCGAGGACGCGTACTGGAAGATGGAGAACATCGACTCGTATTGCCGCACCGTCTGGATCGCGGCCGGCCTCGGCGGCGGCCTGCACCGTTTCTCCGGCGGCCACGCCAAGGAACTCATCGACCTGCGCCAGAAGCTCGGCATGCCCGATCCGCGCGCCGGCCTCAAGGAGTGCGAACTTTGCGACAGCGCCGAATTTCGTCCCGGCGCCGTCTGTCAGGCGCCCGCCGCGCCGGAAAAGAGCGACTGCAGCTGCAAGGATAAGGGCGATGACAAGTCCGACCCGCAGATCGAGGCGGTCGTGAAGGCGGTCACCGAGCAGATTTTGAAGCAGCTGAAGGCTTGAGCGCAGCCAAGAGACGTTTGAGAGCTGAGAGTTGAGCGTTGATCGTACAAAACGTGCACCCGATTCGCGCGACAGGTTCGCCCGCTAAAAGTCAGAGCCGGCGAGCCCTCCGTCGTCCCGGCCCCCGCTCAACCCTCATCGCTCGGATCTCAACCCAGCCAGTCCCTTTCCCTCTCACGTTCCCTCCTCCCTCTCCATGAAAGTCTCCATTATCGGCGGCGGCGGCCGCGTCGGTTCCAACGCGGCGTTTGCCCTCCAGTGCGCGGGCATCGTTTCGGAAATTCAAATTCTCGACGCCAATGCCGACCTGGCGGAGGGCGAGGCCCTCGATCTGCTCCACGGCGCCTCGTCGATCGCCGATCAGCGGATCTACGCCGGCGACTACAACCGGGCTAAGGACAGCGACATTTTCGTCATCACCGCGGGCCTGCGCCGCAAGCCCGACGAGTCGCGCCTCGATCTGATCAACCGCAACGTCGCGCTTTTCTCCGGCATCCTCGAGAGCATGAAGTCCGCGGGCCTGCGGAAAGATGCGCTGGTGTTCGTGGTTTCCAATCCGGTCGACATCCTCACCCAGCTCGCCGCGGCGAAGTTGAACCTGCCCTGGTCGCAGGTCCTCGGTCTCGGCACGATGCTCGATACCGCGCGCTTCCGTTCACTCATCGCGCAAGACCTCAAGCTCGCCCCGACTCAAGTGAAAGCGCTGATTCTCGGCGAGCATGGTGACACCATGTTCCCGGTGTGGTCCTCCGCGACCTATGCGGGCCTGCCGTTGGCGAAAATGGCGGGCTGCACGCCGACGTTTCAGTCGCAGATCTTCGAGCGCACCAAGGGTAGCGGTGCTGAAGTCATCCGCCGCAAGGGCGGCGCGGGCTGGGCCGTCGGCCTCACGATCGCCGAGGTCGTGCACGCCATCGCCCACGACAAACGCCAGGTGCTCCCGGTCTCGACGGTGCAGCAGGGCGCCTACGGTCTGCGGGGAGTCGCCCTCAGCGTCCCGACGGTGGTGGGTCGCGCCGGAGCGCTCGCGCACGTCGAAGTCGAACTGTGGCCCAAGGAGGTTCAGGCGTTGCAGGCTTCGGCCCGCGCGCTGAACGAAACCTTCGCGAAGGTAAAAGGCGCCTGAGGCGGGCCTGAACGTCCCCGATCCGGTGGGGCTCGATGTCCCCATCGGGCGGTTACGTGAGGTGGAATGAAATGACTCGATGGGGACATCGGGTCCCCCCAAAGGCAGTGGGGGCGCTCGCGCTGCCGCGCCATTTCCCCGTTTGCCAGCGGGTGGCGACTGCGTCTTGTTCGGCGCATGTCGACCAACACCGCCGCCCTGCCGCGCACGTGGGACCTCACCGGATACTTTCCGTCCTTTGACGGTACCGAGTACCGGGCCTTCAAGCTCGCCCTGCGCACCGAGATCGCCGCGGCGCTAACCCGCGCCACGGCCCTGCCGGTGTTGCCGGCCACCGCCGCCCAGCTTGACCGGGCCGCGCTCGCCGCGTGGGCCGCCGCCTTCGCGGTCCTCGAGGATCTTGGCGCGCGCCACTCGCACCTCGGTTCCTATCTCGGTTGCCTCGGGGCCGCAAACGCCGCCGATGAAGCGGTGCAGGCCGAGGATGCGGCACTCGGTCTCGTCGGCGCGGAACTCGGCAAGGTGAAGACGCAACTCCTCCGCGCGATCCGCCCGGCTGGTCCGGACGTGCTCAAAGTCCTGCTCGCCGAACCGGCGCTGCAGGGCGCGGCCCACGGCGTGCAGCGCCAACATGCCGAAGCGGTTTACCAGATGACCGCGGAGCAGGAGGCTTTGGCGGCCGACCTGGGCGTCGACGGGTTCGAAGCGTGGGGCCGGCTCTACGATACGCTTGGCGGCAAGATGAACTTCGAGCTCGTGCATCCCGACGGCCGGCGCGAGACGGTGCCGATGGCACAACGCCGCGCGCTGATGGCCCAGCCGGACCGCCCGCTGCGGCAGGCCGCGTTTCGCGATGGCAACACCACGTGGGCAGCGCACGGCGACGTGTGCGCGGCCGCGCTCAACGGCCTCGCCGGCACGCGGCACACGCTCTACGCGCGCCGTCGCCGCGATCATTTCCTCGACGCTCCCCTGCACGACGCCGCGGTCTCGCGCGAGACGATCGACGCCATGTTCGCCGCGATTGCGGCCAACTACGACCTGCCCCGCCGAATCCTGCGCCTCGGGGCCCGGGTGCAGCACACGCCCGCGCTGGCATGGTACGACCTCGAGGCGCCGCGCCCGCTGGCGCCGGTCCCGAACTACTCCTGGGACGAAGGCGTGGCGGCGGTGCAGTCGGCCTTTGATTCCGCGTATCCACAACTCGGCGCGTATTTCCGCGGCATCGTGCGCGACCGCTGGATCGAGTCGGAGAAGCGGCCCAACAAGCGCGGCGGCGCGTTTCTCACCGGCTCGCCGGTGACGAAACAGGAACGCATCTACATGACGTTCTCCGGCACCGTCGGCGACGTCGTGACGCTCGCCCACGAGGCGGGCCACGCCTGGCACACGCATGTGCTCGGCGGCCTGCGACCCTGCGCCCGCGATTATCCGATGACGCTTGCCGAGACGGCGTCGACGTTTGCCGAAAAAATCCTCGTGCACGGCCTGCTTGCGGAGCCCGGGCTTTCGCCGGAGCGGCGCGCGTTCCTCATCGACATGGAGACGAACCACACGCCGGCCTACCTGCTGAACATTCCGGCGCGGTTCATCTTTGAGCGGCGCTTCTACGAGGAGCGGAAGCACGGCATCGTGAGCCCCACGCGCCTTTGCGAACTCATGACCGCGGTGCAGCGCGAGGTGTACGGCGACTCGCTCGAAGTCGGCGGCGAGGATCCGTGGTTCTGGGCGTCGAAGATGCACTTCTTCATCACCGGCGTCTCGTTCTACAATTTCCCCTACACGTTCGGCTTTCTGCTCAGCCAGGCGCTGTTTCAGCAGTTCCGTCGCGAGGGCGCGGGCTTCCTGCCGAAGTACGAGGCCTTCCTCCGCGAGACGGGTAGCGCGAGTTGCGAGGAGGCGGTGCGCCGCACGCTCGGTTGGGATATCACGCAGCAGCAATTCTGGGCGGAAGCCATCCGCGGCGGAGCCGGGGCGGTCGAAGCCCTCGAGGAAATCGTCGTGGCCCGCGGGTGGTGAGCGGGTTTGGCTTTCAGGAGGTAAACGGAGGAAACGGAGCGCGCTTGATTCCCGTGCAGCTGCGAGCGCCAGCGGGTGGCGGGTGCAGAAACACCACCCGCTGGCGCTCGCGGCTACCCGACCTGGATGACTCTTACTCCGACTCCGTTCCCTCCGGTGAATCTCTGATCCAATGAAAACCATCGCCATCGTCGGCGCCGGCGCGCTCGGCTCGTATTACGGGGCCCGACTCGGCTTGGCGGGCGCCGACGTAAAGCTGCTCCTGCGCCGCGAGCTCGCCGCGGTGCGTGCCCACGGACTCACGTTGCGCGAGCGGGATGCCACGCGGCGTTACGCGCCGGTCGCGGCCTTTGCCCGGCCGGAGGAAATCGGTCCGGTCGACCTCGTGGTCATCGCGCTCAAGACGACGGCCAACGCCGCCCTCGCGCAGCTGTTGCCACCCTTGCTGGGTCCGGACACGGCGGTGCTCACACTGCAGAACGGCCTCGGCAACGAAGAGTGCGTGGCGGGTATCGTCGGAGCCGAGCGCGTCCTTGGCGGCCTGTGCTACATCGGCGTCACGCGCGAGGCGCCGGGCGAAATCGTCGGGTATCACACGCCGGGAAAAATGACCTTCGGCGAATTCGGCCGGCCCGCGGGCGACCGCGTTCGCGGCATCGCGGCGATCTTTGCGGGTAGCGGCGTGCAGGTGCGCGTTGTGGACAAACTCGACGAGGCGCGTTGGCAGAAGTTGATTTGGAACGTGCCGTTCAACGGCCTCGCGGTCGCGCGCGGCGGGATCACGACCGACCGCCTCCTGGCCGATCCGGCGATCGCGGCCGAGGTGCGACCGTTGATGAACGAGGTGGCGGCGGCGGCGTGCGCTTTCGGCCACGACATTCCGGAAACGTTTATTCAGGCGCAGGTCGAGGTGACGCCGACCATGGGTGCGTATCGTCCGTCGAGCCTCGTGGATTTTCTGGCCGGCGGCGAGGTCGAGGTGGAGGCGATCTGGGGCGAACCGCTCCGTCGTGCTCAGGCCGCGGGGCTCGCGATGCCACGGCTGGCCGCATTGTATGCCGAACTGAAGCGCGTCACCGCGCGCTGACGCCGAGGGCGAGGCCGACGAGAGCCCGCTTGAGCTCGTCATGGCGGTGAAAGAAATCGTAGTCGCGGTTCGACTTGTCCTGCGCACGGAGGTGACGCCCGCCGATCTCGGACCGGGTTCCGTCATGAGGTGGAGCTCGCCCTGCGGGGCAAGGTCTGTACCGTGGTTTCCTGCCGTGCTTTGCGCGGTGCACTTTCCCCACATGAACCTGTCCCGCCTTTTGCTGACCCTGCTTGGGTCCACGGTTGCGCCGCTTCTGTCCGCGACCGCCTCTCGCCTCCGGTTTGCCGTATGGGTGTCCGTGCTGACCGCGACAACGTGGTCCGCCGGCGCCGCGACGAAGCCCAACGTGCTCGTCATCCTCGCCGACGATCTTGGTTACTCCGACCTGGGTTGTTATGGCAGCGAGATCGCCACGCCGAACCTCGATGCGCTGGCGAGAAACGGCCTGCGCTTCACGCAATTCTACAACACCGCGCGCTGCTGGCCCTCCCGCGCCGCGGTGATGACCGGTTACTACGCGCAGCAGGTGCGGCGTGATATCGTGCCCGGCATCGCGAGCGGTGGGCGCGGCGTGCGGCCGGGTTGGGCGCCGCTCGTGTCGGAGTTTCTGCACACCGCCGGCTACCGCAATTATCACTCGGGCAAGTGGCACATCGACGGCCTGCCGTTGCGCAACAGTTTCGACCACAGCTTCGAAATCGGCAACGGGCAGAACAACTTCTTCAAGGCGCCCGGCAACACCGACGACGGGGTGCCCAACGTGCAGACGCCCGACTACTACGTCACCATCGCGGCCGCCGACCACGCCATCAAGTACCTGCGGGAGCACGCGCAGAAATTCCGCGACCAGCCCTTCTTTCACTATCTCTGTTTCACCGCGCCCCATTTCCCGCTGCACGCGCCCGCGGCCGACATCGCGAAGTACCGCGACACGTATCAGAAGGGCTGGAACGCGATCGCCGCGGAACGTTATGCGCGGCAGGTGAAGCTCGGGCTTGTGACGCACCCGCAGCCGCCGATGGAGCGCGAGGTGGGCCCGCCGTATGCGTTTCCCGAGGATATCGCCAAGCTCGGGCCGAACGAGGTCAACCGGCCGGTGCCCTGGACCGAATTGAACCCGGGCCAGCGCGAATTTCAGGCGGCCAAGATGGCGATCCACGCCGCGATGGTCGATCGCATGGACCAGGAGATCGGCCGCGTGATCGCGCAGCTCAAGGCGATGGGGGTGTTTGAAAACACGCTGATTCTTTTTGCGTCGGACAACGGCGCCAGCGCCGAGATGATGGTGCGCGGCGACGGCCACGATCTGAACGCCCCGATGGGGTCCGCGACGACGTTTCTTTGCCTCGGGCCCGGTTGGTCGAGCTCGTCCAACACGCCCTTCCGCCGCCACAAGACCTGGGTGCACGAGGGCGGCATCTCCACGCCGTTCATCGCCCACTGGCCCGCCGGAATCGCGGCGCGCGGGGAACTCCGCCACACGCCGGCGCACCTCGTCGACATCGTGCCGACGGTGCTCGAGGTCACCGGCGCGCAAAAGCCGGCGACGTGGAAGGGGCAGCCGCTACCCGCCGCCCCCGGGCGCAGCCTCGTTTCGGCGCTGGCGAGGGATGTGACGGTGCCGCACGACTTTCTCTGGTGGGAGCACGAGGGCAACCGGGCGATCCGCGCCGGCGACTGGAAATTAGTCGCGCTCAAGGGCGGTGGCTGGGAACTCTACGACTTGAGCCGCGACCGCGGGGAACAAAACAATCTCGCCACCGCGCGGCCGGAGAAGGTGCGCGAGCTCGAATCGCTGTGGACGAAGCAGATGGACGAAACCACCAAGCTTGCGTTCACCGATCCGCCCCCCGCCGACGCGCCGAAGAGGGGCAAAAAGAAACAGTGAGGGCTGCGCCGGTTTGATTCCGGCCGGGGTCGAGCTGGGTGCGGCCCAATGTCCCCATCGGGCCGATGCCGGAGGATCAGCGAAACGAAACCGACCCGATGGGCCCATCAGGTCCCACCGGAAAAGCGGAAGGAGCAGGGGGGGGGCTACATTTTGAATCAGACCGGCGCGGAGCGGCGTCACCGCGCCCAGCGCACCGTCGTGGTGGCGCCGTTGCCGGATTAACCAGCGCCGCGGTCCGGAGGCTGATTGGTAGGCGAGCCGGGCTACGGGCCCAAGGGGGGGGCGTAAAATGTCCACATGACCCCGTGCTATTCCCTGACGGATTGCCCCCCCCGATGATAAGGCTTGTCCCGCTCGGCTGGCTTTGCCCGCCTACCGACGTTCCACCGCTTTCGGCTCGGTTGAATTCAATACCCCTCCCCATGCCCACCCCCCCTGTGTCTCCTTGGAGGCGCCTCGCCTCGATTCTGCTCTCGCTGCTTGGTTTTGGTGCGGCCGTTTCGGCGGCCGAGCCGGTCGCGGAAAAGAGCATCGTCAACCTGTCGCCGTTCGTCGTCTCGACGGAGGGTGACGAGGGCTATCGCGCCGCCAACACGCTCTCGGGCACGCGGATGAACGCGTCGCTGTTCCAGACGCCCGCCGCGATCTCCGTGCTCACCCGCGAATTTCTCGACGACATCGGCGCGGAGAACGTCGCCGACATGCTCAAATATTCGATGAGCTCCGACAACGATCGCACCGACTCGAGCGGTGGTCTCGCGCAGGCGTGGGACGTGCGCGCCACGATCCGCGGCTTCACCGAGTCGGTCATCACGCGCGACTACCTGCCCAACATGGTCCAGAGCCGCGGCATCCTCGCCAACGACCGCTTCAACGTCGACCGCGCCGACGTGAGCCGCGGTCCCAACTCCATCCTCTATGGGGCGAGCCGGCCCGGCGGCGCGTTCAACCTCAACGCCAAGCGCGCCGTGCTCAACGGCCGGCAGAAAACCGCGCAGCTTACGGTCGGCCGCTTCGCGAAGAAGCGCAGCGAGGCCGACTTCGCTTTTCCGCTCATCAAGGATAAGCTCGCCCTCCGCACCAACGCGATGGTGGAGGACCGCGGCGGCTGGTTCGAATTCGAGATGCTCAAGGCCAAGGGCGTCGCCGTCGCCACCACCTATCAACCGTTCCAGAACACGCAGGTGCGCGCCGGGGTGGAGCGGATGGTGCGCCAGCAGGTCGCGCCGGGAAATTTCCCGCAGGCCGACTTTGGCTACTCGCGCTGGGTGTTGAACGGCGCGCCGCGCGCCCCCAATCCGCTGCAGCCCGCCACCAATCCCGCGCCGTCGTTGCTGCGCGTCATCAATACCCTGCAGGCCGTGTATGCGCCGCAGATCCGCGCGCAGCCGTTCCGCCTCTCCACCACGGGCGCCGACATGCGCCCCGACCTGGCGGGCACGCAGGGTCCGGGTTTCTTCGAGACGATCAGCGCCGGCGCCGCGCCTTCCGGGGGCACCGTGGACGATCCCTTCTACGGTCAGGTTATTCCCGCCAACGCTTACCTCGCCGGACCCGGTCGCAGCACGGACAACAACTACACGCTCGCTTCCGTCTTCCTCGATCAGCGCGTCGGCCCCGTGAGCGTCGAGCTGGGCTACGTACGGACGAATTATTACCGCGGCTTCACCCAGCCCAACGCCAACGCCGTCGGCGATCCCAACCCCGTGCTGCCCGGCGCCTACTGGGCGGATGGCGACTCGGTCATCGCCGCGGGCCGGCTGCCCGGCTCGCTGCTGCCCGATCTTGCGCGCGCCAATCCCCTCGTTGGTCTGCCCTACGTGCAGTCGCAGGCGTTGCGCCAGCTTTTCGATCAGCGCTCCGAGACGTGGCGCGCCACTGTGGGCTACGAGCTCGATCTCGCGCGCCGCCGCGCGTGGCTCGGGCGGCACAGCTTCGCCGCCGCCTGGCAGAAGGAGCGCAGCTATTTTGGCAACGGCAACATCGCCGAGTTCAACCTCGCGCCCGGCAACTCCCAACCCATCGACTCCGCGACCAACACCATCCTCCGTCGCACTTACCTTGAGTTCGACAAACCCGGCGGCGTGCGTGGCGCCCTCGACGCGTGGGCCAATCCGATCCCGGAGTCACCCGGCATGAAGGCCGGCTTCGTCTTCAACAGCCTCTACCCGTGGGTCGCGCAAACCAACACCAGCGGCATGCTCGCGCTGCAGAGCCGTTGGGCCGGCGACCGTTTGGTATTCACCGGCGGCTACCGCCGGGATCGCGCCGAAGTGATGGACGCCAACGCCGGCGGCGAGCGCCTGCCCAATTCGACCAACGCGTGGCTGGTGCGGCCCTACCGCTTCGAGGGCGCGCCGCTCACCGTGAACAACGGCGCGACCAAGACCCTCGGCGCCGTCGTCACTGCGCTGCCGTGGCTGGGCCTGTCCTACAACCAGTCACAGAGCGTGTTTCCGCAGGGCGCCTTCAAGGACATTTTTGCCCGCGTGCTGCCGCCCATCGAGGGCGACGGCCGGGACTACGGGGTGCGTCTCATGCTCCTCGGCGGCCGCCTCTCGGCCAACCTGAACGTTTACCGGGCCGACGGGGCGAACCAGTTCCAACCCGCGCTCAACACGCCCAAGAACAACATCTCCACCGCCGCGAACGCCGTGCTCACGACGCTCCGCGCCCGCGGCCAGTCACTCCCGCCCTCCGTCGCCGCCGCCGGCATCACGCTGCTCAACACTGAATCGCAGGCGCGTGATGCCTCCGACCTCGCGGGTCGCGGCACCGAGATCGAAATCACCGGCCGCCTCGCGCCCGGCTGGAGCCTCACGCTCAACCTCGCCCGCAACCAGCTCACGCAGGCCAATATTCTTTCCGACTCGATGGCCTTCCTCGGCAGTGTGAAGGCGGATTGGGAAAAAAGCCCCGCGCGCCTCGACGACACTCCCGCCGCCGTCGCGACCTTCGTGCGCGCGCGGGACGGCACGCCGCAGCGCGACTTCGTGACCACCCCCGCGACCTTTGCCGACGTTTATGCCTACGGCCTCGCCGTCGCCGATCCGTTCTTGCGCGGCACGGGCAAGGCGCCCTTCGCGCACGTCGAGCAAACCTTCAATACCTTCTCCAGTTACCGCTTTGGCAACGACGCGCCGCGCTTCGCCCGCGGCGTGCGCGCCGGCCTCGGCGCGAATTACCGCGGCCCCGCCGTCATCGGCTACGACGCCGCCAACAACGACGCCGCGATCCTCGGCCGCAGCGCCCTCATCTGGAGCGGGATGCTCGGCAAACGCTTCGCCCTCTCCCGCGGCCAGAGTTTCGACCTCCAGCTTAACGTCGAAAATATCTTCGGCCAGGAGGCCCGCCTGCCGTATTCCGCGACCGCCCCCGGCGTCATCGTGCGCTACCTTTTGCCGCGCGTGCGGCACGCGTGGACGGTCCGGGCGACCTACGGGTTCTGAGCCCGCCGGGCGGGGCGCGAGGGGTGGAGTTTGATTTCCCCCTCGGGCGGCTGTTTTCCCATCCCCATCCGCCCTTCGTCGTTCTCGTCATCCTAATCGTAGTCCCTCCGGCCAATCCCAAAAACGAGTCCGAGCAGGATAACGAGAACGATTAAGCGAACGACGCGCCCCTCTGGCCGAACCCGGTCGGGCGCACACCTGCAATCGGGTGCGCCAACGCGGGGCGCCTACTGCGGAAATCCTGCCGCGGACAGTCCCGGGATGATGCGCAGGGCGTTTTTGTAATAGAGCTTCTTCAGCACGTCGTCGGGCAGATCGAGGCCGTAGAGTTTCCAGATGCCGTGGTATTTCCGGATCGGGTCGAAGTATTCGTCGTCGGTCTCGAGCAGCCGGAAGTACGTGTAGTATTCGGGCACGTCGTAGAGGTCCTTGCCGAACAGGATCCGGTCCTGGTACTTCGTGAAAAACGTTTTGGCCGCGCGGGGCTGCCGGCCCAGCTCGCTGGTGATCGCCCCGATCTCGGCGTAGACGTTGGGCAGGCGGTCGAGCAGTTCACCGAGTTTGCCGAGGTCGTGACCGAGCCAGCCGAGGTGGGCGTTGATGAAAATCGTGTTCGGGTGCTTCGCAAAGAGCCGGTGCTGCTCGTCCATCAGCTGCTCCCACGTGAACTTCGTTTGTTCGGACTGGTTACGCGTGGCCCGGAGCTTTAGCTCCAGCCAGCGTTCGTTGTTTTTGTCCATCGGCTGGAACAGACCCCACGGATCACCGGTGTGGATGAGCACCGGAATCTTGTACTGCGCGCACACCTCCCAGACCTGGTCGAAACGCGGATCATCGACGTGGATGC
This sequence comes from uncultured Opitutia bacterium, assembly GCA_903820035.1. Classification (GTDB taxonomy): domain Bacteria; phylum Verrucomicrobiota; class Verrucomicrobiia; order Opitutales; family Opitutaceae; genus ER46. The sequence continues at coordinate 16,520 of CAIJFT010000015.1, read as the reverse complement.
GGCCCTTGCTGTCGTTGAGCATCATCCCGAGGTGCTTCCAGACCTTGAGGCCGCAAGCGCCGGCCTTGATGTCGGCCTCCACCTGGGCCGCGGCGCGGGCCGGGTAACCGGGGTCCTCCAGGCCCGCGTAATCGATATTGGTCATCACCGCGAAGCGCTGCGGGTCCTTCGCCTTCATCGCCTTGACGGCTTCGGCCACCCACTTGCCCTGCCCGCCGCTCACCGGCGAGTTGACGAGGATGCGCATGTTCAGGCCATCCATGTCCTTGATCAGCTGATCCAGCTTGGCCGGAGTGACGTTGCGTTGGTGGTTGTGGACGTCGATGAACGGGAACTTGGCGTGGGTCAGTGTGTGCTCCGGGACGCGGAGGGTGGACTTGGGATTATAGTCCTCGATCGAGATGGACGGTCCGGGAGATTTTTTTTCGGCCGGCGGAGAAGCGGCTTGGTCGGCGGCAAACGCGCTTACGGCCAGAGCGGAGAAGAGCAGGAGAGGGGAGCGCATGGGGAGGACGTGGGACGCGGGTTGGGCGGGGGCTGCGCCTGTTACAGGACGGAATCCCCCGACGGTCAAATCGCGAAACGCCGGCCGGGCGCTGGTTCCGGTGGCATCCGGCGGTGCCGGCGGATTTTCGCGGCGCCGTCCGCCGTCCCGCTTTACGCCGGAGAATTTCCCTGCCACGGTGCCGGCCCATCCCCTCCTTTTCGCGGTCATGAATCGATTTTCCCGTTACGCCGGCGTCGCCCTTTTATTGCCGTGGTGCTGGATCGCGCGCGCCGCCCCGGCGCTCGACTACAACCGCGACATCAAGCCGATCCTCGCGGAGAATTGTTTCTCCTGCCACGGCTTCGATGAAAAGAGCCGCAAGGCCAAGCTCCGGCTCGACATCGCCGAGTCCGCCTATGCCGCCCGCGAGGATTTCACGCCGCTCAAGCCGCGCGACCCGGCCGGCAGCGAAGTGTGGCAACGCGTCACCAGCCCGCATGACGACGAGGTCATGCCGCCGCCCGACGCCAATCGCGCCCTTACCGCCGCGCAGAAGGCGAAGCTCAAACAGTGGATCGAAGAAGGCGCCGCCTACACCGAACACTGGTCGTTCGTCCCGCCCCGGAAGGCGCCGCTGCCCCTGACCGCAGGGGTGAACGCAGAGGGAAGGGGGAACTTGGAGCGTTCTCCCCCTCTCCCCGCCTCCTCGTCTCGCCCGCTTCCGTCTCAGCCGATCGACGCCTTCGTCCGCGCCCAGCTCGCCCTAGAAAAGCTTCGCCCCGCCGCCGAGGCCGACCGCCGCACGCTGATCCGCCGGCTCGCGCTTGATCTCACCGGACTGCCGCCGACCTCCGCCGAGGTCGAGGCGTTCGCCGCGGATCGCGGTCCGCTGGCCTACGACCAACTTGTGGCGCGCCTCCTCGCCAGTCCGCACTTTGGTGAGCGCCTGGCCCTGGATTGGCTCGATGCCGCGCGCTATGCCGACACCAACGGCTTCTCCATCGATGGCGGCCGGCACATGTGGTTGTGGCGCGACTGGGTGATCCAGGCTTTTAACGACAACAAGCCCTACGACCGTTTCCTCGTCGAGCAACTCGCGGGCGATCTGCTGCCGAATCGCACCGACGCCGACCTTATCGCGACGGGTTTCCAGCGCAACAACATGGTCACCCACGAGGGTGGCACCATCCCCGACGAGAATCTTCTGAACTACAATGCCGACCGCGTGAAGACGCTCGGCGAGGCGGTGCTCGGCCTCACCCTCGGGTGCGCGCAGTGCCATGACCACAAGTTCGATCCGATCTCGCAGCAGGATTATTATCGCACCTTCGCGTTCTTCAATTCGCTCGGCGACAAGGGACTCGACGGAAACGCCGGCGTGAACCCCGGCCCCTTTGCGTCGGTGCGCACCGTGCTGAAGACCGACGAGGAGTCCGTCCTGCGCCCGCGCGTGGTCGCCCTCAAGGCGCAACTCGAGCGACCGGATGCCGCGGTGTTGCGCACGTGGAGCGCGCGCGAACAGGCGCAGCTCGCCGCCCGCGGCCGCAACCTGCAGCTGCATCCCGTGAGCGTGCTCAAGGCGTCGACTCCGAACCGCGCCGTGCTCGTCGTCGAGGACGGCAACCGCGTGCGCATCAAGCAGGCGGGCGACCTCGCGGCCTTCGATTTTTCGACCGCCCTGCCCAAGGTTGACGCGCCCATCACCGGCGTGCGCGTCGTGGTGCACCCCGTGCCGGAGTTGCCGGGCGGTGGTTGGGGCAACGGCCCGACGCCGACGCGCAATGCCGCGGCGGTCGCGGCCAAGGCGAAGGCCAAGGGCAAAGCGAAAGCGATGGAGAACGAAATCGGGAAGGGCTCGTTCCGCCTGACCGCGCTCTCCCTTTCGGCCGATGCCATCGCCGGCGACCAGGTGGATTTGCACAAACTCCGCCCGATCGCGCGCGTCACGGCCAGCACCTGGGAACCGGCGAATCCCCCGGCGGGCTGTCTCGATCCACGCAACGACAGCGGCTGGTCGCCCGATCTTGCGGCGACCGGTCCGGTGCACCTCACCGCGACGTTCGCCGAGCCGTTGCGCGCCGGCGCCACGCCGTTCCTCAACGTGCAGCTGAATTTCGGCGCCGGTCGCGCGCTGATGCCCGAGCTGGTCGAGGTGTTCGTCATCACCGGCACCGACGACGGTACCGACCTGCCCGCCGATATCGTGGCGGCGCTGCAAACCCCCGCGACCAACCGCAACCCGGAGACCGCGGCGCGGCTGTGGACCTACTGCGCCCAACACGCGCCGGAGCTGCGTGCGCTGCGCGTGGAACTGGCGAATCTCGAGGAGCGGATCGGGGTGCTGACGCAGTCGTTTCCGACGATGGTCATGGGCGTGGCGGACAAGCCGCGCGACACGTTCATCCTCAACCGCGGTGATTACGCGCAGCCCACGGTGAAGGTGACCGCCGGCACGCCGCTGGCCCTGCCGTCCATGCCGGAGGGCGCGTCCGCCGACCGCCTCGGTCTGGCCCGCTGGCTGACGATGCGCGGGCATCCGCTCACGGCGCGGGTCGCGGTCAACCGGGGGTGGAAAATGTTGTTTGGTATCGGGATTGTCGGTACGGCGGCGGATTTCGGCACGCAGGGCGAGTGGCCGAGCCACCCCGAGCTCCTCGACTGGCTGGCGGTGGACTTCATGGAAAGCGGCTGGGATGTGAAGCGGCTGGTCACGACGATCGTGACCAGTGCGACCTACCGGCAAAGCTCCGCGGCGACGCCGGAGCAGCTCGAACGCGATCCGCAGAACCGCCTGCTCGCCCGCGGGCCGCGCTTCCGTTTGCCGGCGGAGTTGGTCCGTGATGCGACGCTGCAGATCGCGGGCCTGCTTGTGCCGCGCGTCGGGGGACCGAGTGTGAATCCGTACACACCGTTCGATCTTTGGCGCGAGGTCAGCCACTACGGCAGCACGCCGGCGACGGCGCAGACCTTTGTGCAGGACCACGGCGAGAAGTTGTACCGCCGTTCGCTCTACACCTATTGGAAGCGCACCGCCCCGCCGCCCAACATGGTGGCCTTTGATGCGCCCAACCGCGAAGTCTGCACCGTGGCCCGCGGCAACACCACGACCCCGCTGCAGGCGCTCGTGCTGCTCAACGACGTCCAGTTCGTCGAGGCGGCCCGGGTGCTGGCGGAAAGGGGATTGCGGGAGTCGGGGAGTGAGGGAGGGAAGATCAAGGGCGGAGATGAGGCCCGGTTGCGTTGGGTATTTGCCGAGTGTCTTTCGCGTCCGGCCCTGGACCACGAACTCGCGGTGCTGCGGGCGGCGCTCCAGCGCGAACGGCAACGTTATGCAGCGAATGAAACGGCGGCCCGGGCGCTTCTTGCCGCCGGCGAATCGCCCCGCGACGAACGGCTGCCGGTTGCCGAGCACGCCGCGTGGACGCAAGTGGCGTCGTTGCTCCTCAACCTCAGCGAAACCGTCACGCGCAACTGATCCCAACCTCTTAGCCGCCGAAAAGCACCAAGACCTTCCGTCCGGCCGGCGTCCGATTTCCGCGCGCGTCTAGGCGCCTCGAACCCGGCCATCGCCCTCCGGTTTTTCTCCGCCTTTTTGCGGCCATCTCCTCCGAAAACTGCTCGGTCTATCTCCATGCAAGCTGCTCACGATTACCTCCAACATCTCACCCGCCGTACGTTCCTCGGGCACTCTGCGCGCGGTATCGGGGGCATCGCATTGGGTTCGTTATTGTCCTCAACCCTTTCCCAGGCGGTCACCGCCACGGGCGGCGCGACCGGCAAGGCCAGGGGGATGGCCGGCCTGCCGCACTTTGCGCCGAAAGCGAAACGCGTGCTGTGTCTCTTCCAGAGCGGCGGGCTCTCCCACGTCGATCTCTTCGACGACAAGCCGATGCTGCACCAGCACGCGGGCAAGGAAATCCCCGCGTCGGTGAAGGGCACGCAGCGTCTTACCGGCATGACCAGCGGGCAGAGCGCGTATCCGGTGGTCCCGCCGCTGAAGCCCGGCAAGCGCTGCGGCAAGCACGGCACGTGGATCAGCGATCTGCTGCCGGGGATTCAGTCGATCGCGGACGACATCTGCATCGTGAAGAGTCTCCACACCGAGGCGATCAACCACGATCCGGCGATCACCTACATGAACACGGGCAACCAGCAGCCCGGTTATGCCAGCATGGGGGCATGGGCCAGCTACGGGCTGGGCACCGAAAACGAAAACCTGCCGGCGTTCATCGCCATGGTTTCGCAGGGCACGGGCAAGAATCCCGGCCAGCCGATTTTTTCGCGGCTTTGGGGTAGCGGCTTTTTGCCGGCGTCGCATCAGGGGGTGGGCCTGCGGCCGGGCGCGAACCCGGTCCTGTATTTGAACAACCCGCCCGGGGTGGACCGCGACCAGCGCCGTGCGTTGCTCGACGATCTGGCCCAACTCAACCACCAGCGGGCCGCGGAGCTCGGTGATCCGGAAACCATCGCGCGCATCGACGCCTACGAAATGGCCTTCCGCATGCAGACGTCGGTGCCGGAGTTGACCGACATCAGCAAGGAGTCGGCCGCGACCCTCGCCGCCTACGGCCCCGAGGTGAAGAAGCCCGGCACCTACGCCGCCAACTGCCTCCTCGCCCGCCGGCTCCTCGAGCGCGATGTGCGCTTCGTCCAGTTGTTTCACCGCGGCTGGGACCAGCACATTGCGATCGCGCGCCAGTTGCCGAACCAGTGCAACGACATCGACCAGCCGACGGCGGCGTTGATCAAGGACCTCAAGCAGCGCGGGCTGCTCGAGGATACGCTCGTGGTGTTTGCCACGGAGTTCGGGCGCACCGTCTTCAGCCAGGGCAAGCTCGGCGATCCGGGCATGGGCCGTGACCACCACGGCCGCGCCTTCACGATCTGGCTCGCGGGCGGCGGCATCAAGGGCGGGATGGAGTACGGCGCGACCGACGACTTCTGCTACAACATCACCGAGAACCCCGTTCACCTGCGTGACCTGCACGCGACGATCCTGCACTGCCTCGGCATCGACCACACCCGGTTCACCCACAAGTTCCGCGGCCTGAACGTGCGTCTTACCGGCGTCGAGGAAGCCCACGTGGTGAAGGCGATTCTGGCGTGAGCGAAGGGAGGCGGGGTGAGGTCACTCCGCCTCCCGCGGACTTCGTTTCCGGGGTAGACGCGCCCGGTGGGCGGGTCGCCCGGCCACCGGCCGGGCCGACCTCAATTCCACCGAAAGCCCGCGCCGCCCAGCGGGAATGCCGGGTTATGCGGCCGGCAGCGTCGATCGAAATGCCGTAGCCGCGTTGGCGCGCAGCGACCACGTGGTCGACTCCGGCGCAAACGCGGCGACGGAAACCTGGGAACCGCTCTAGCGTTGGAAGTACGCCTGCGCGGTCTCCCACGCGACCGTGCGGAGGAAGCGCGCCGTTTCGGCGTCGAGGCCGGCGGTGTAGGTGCAGGCCGCGGGTGACGCGCGATACAACGCCGCATACGCGGTGGCGGCGGCGAGGTACGTCCCCGCGAGGCTGGGGTGCCGTTTGTCGGCGTCGTGCAAGGCCACCGCGGGGCGTTGCGCGAGCGCCCGCGCAAAGGCGAGGCCGGCGGGAATCACCAGGGCATCGTTCGCCTTGCCGGCGAGGGTGTACTGTTCCGCGAGCTGGGCAGTCATGTCCGGTTTATCCTGATACGCCCAGGACATGAACAGCACGGGGCGGATACCCGCCTTGGTCAGGGTCGCGCTGTGCCGTTTGGCTGCGGCGTGAAACGCCGCCTGCAAGCGCGGGTGGATCGGGCATTGGCTGCAGTCCATCATCACCGCGGTGTCGTACTGCCGGCCCGGCGGATTGAAACGCACCTCATTGTCGGTGGTGAACGAATAGCGGCCGAGGCCGCCCTCGCGCACCAGCGATTCCAGATCGTGCCAGTCGAGTCCGGAGCCGCTGATCGTCACCGAGGTGCCCCGCACGCGCACCGCCGGTTGGCCCGAGGCGGCGAGGCGGTTGAAATGATTGTGCAGGCTGTTGTTGTAATAAAAGAAACTGTTCCCGACCCACAGGATCGCCGCGGGCGGGGTCGCGAGGGTGGTCCGGGCCGGCTTGAGCTCCGTCTGGGCCGGCGCCGCAGGGAGGCCGAGGGCGGTCGACGCGAGGACGACAAGGATGCGGAAAAGGAAAGGCGGGCGCATGGCGATGGTCCGAGCCAAGGGGAGGGGATGGAGCTACGTCAACCGTGACCTCGCCGCGTGGGCGGCGCAAAAGATTGCGGGCGGTCGCCGGCTCGTTGGAGAGTCGACGCATGTTATCCCGCCCCTGGATCGCTGCTTTGGGTTCCTTCGTTTTCGCGGCGACACTCGCTGCCGCCGCGGTGCCGGCGCGCCCCAATATCATCCTCTTCCTGGCCGACGACCTCGGCTATGAGACCATCGGGGCCAACGGTGGCACGAGTTACCGGACGCCGGTCCTCGACCAACTCGCGGCGCAGGGTGCGCGCTTCACCCAGTGTTATGTGCAGCCGCTGTGCACCCCCACGCGGGTGCAGACGATGACCGGACTCTACAATGTCCGAAACTACATCAATTTTGGAAACATGGACGCGAAGTCCGTCACCTTCGGCAATCTGCTCAAGCAAGCGGGCTACGCCACGTGTATCGCAGGTAAGTGGCAGTTGGGTGAAGACCTGGCGCTGCCGAAAAAGTTCGGCTTCGACGAACATTGCCTCTGGCAGCACACGCGCCGGCCGCCGCGCTACGCCAACCCCGGCCTCGAGATCAACGGCGAGGCCCGCGACTTTAATCGCGGCGAATACGGCCCGGACCTGATCAGCGACTACGTGCTCGATTTCGTCGCCCGGAAGAAGGACACGCCTTTCTTCGTCTACTACACCTCGCTCCTCACCCACGATCCGTACCAGGCGACCCCCGAAAGCCCGGATTGGGACCCGAAGCAGGTGGGCGAGGCGGCGGGCCGCCACGTGCGGCATTTCGGGGAGATGGTCGAGTACATGGACAAGCTCATCGGCAAACTCATGGCGCGCCTCGACGCCCTCGGGCTGCGCGAGAATACGCTCATCCTGTTTGTGGGAGACAACGGCACCGGCCGCGGCACGCCCTCGCGCATGGGCGACCGCGTGGTGATCGGCGGCAAGGGCACGACGACCGATGCCGGCATGCACGTGCCGCTGATCGCGCATTGGCCGAAGGGCATCGCGGCCGGCCGGGTGTACGACGACCTCGTCGATTCGACCGACTTCCTGCCGACGATCGTCGAGACGGCCGGCGCAAAATTGCCGGAGGGCATTCCGTTCGACGGCCGCAGTTTCCTGCCGCAGCTGCGGGGGGAAAAAGGCCGGCCGCGCGACTGGGTCTACGCGTGGTATTCGCCGCGGCAGCAGGCGGACCTGACCGTGCGCGAGTTCGCGTTTAACGCGCGTTACAAACTTTACCGCACGGGCGAGTTTTTTGACCTGACGGCCGACCTCGCGGAGAAAAGCCCGCAGGCCGTGGGTGCGCTCGCGGGCGAGCGCGCCGCGGCGGCGAAGCTGCTGCAGGGCGCGCTCGACCAGTATGCCAAGGTGCGCGATCCCAAGCTCGACGAGCTGGGCCTCGGCGCCGTGGAGGAACGCCGGGCGGGCAAGGCGGCGAAGAAGAAAAAGGCGTAAACGGAAGCATCCGGTCCGCGGGAGGCGGGGTGTGCTGTGGTGCAGAAAAGAAGATGGGGGCGATGGGTGTAGGCCCGGCCGGTGCCGGGCCCGCGGCAGGGGAAGTCTTACGAAACGCCCGCCCACCGGGCGGCCGGAAATGGTCATGCGTTTGCCGTTGTCGTTTCCGGCGGGATCGGGCCGCATCGGGCGTTCCCCGCTGCGGTTACCCCTGCTTTCCCCACCGATGAAGCTCCCTGTCTTCGCCCTGCCGTGCCTTGTGCTCGGTGCCTTGAGTGCCGTCGCCGCTGCGCCGGTTGTGCGCTGGGATTTCGGCGAGGAGGAGTTCACCCGGCTCGAACCGGTCGGGGCCGTGCAGCGCGATGTGCCCGGCCCGCGCCCGCCGGAGTTCCCCGACTTCGAGCGCACCAACACCGCCGCGCACCTCGACGGCAACGGCGCGCGCTTCGTGCTCGCGGATCCCGGCGCCGGCAGTGCGTACGATTTCACCAACGGCGACGCGATCACGCTGGAAGCCTGGGTGAAGGTCGACGGCGCCAAGAGCGGCGACAACCTTTACGTGGTCGGCAAGGGCCGGACCGGCGCGCCGGGATTTGCCGCCGATAATCAGAACTGGGCGCTGCGGCTCCGGCTGATGAACGGCCAGTACGCCGTGAATTTTCTCTTTGCGACGCCGCGTACGCGCGAGGACGGGAAGTCCGATGCGCACTGGCATCGCTGGACGACGAAGAGCGGCTTTGTTCCCGGCACCGGCTGGCATCACGTTGCGGTCACGTACCGCTTCGGCGAACCGGAGAGCGTGCGCGGCTGGCTCGACGGCAAGGCACTGCCGGGCGTCTGGGATATGGGCGGCGCGACCAAGGCGGCTCCCGTCGTCGACGACGACGCAATTTGGATCGGCTCCTCGATGCAGGGCGGGGCGTCGGCGAGTTTTCGCGGCAGCCTCGATGCGGTTGCGATTCACCGCGAGATCGTCGGCGAGGCGGAATTGAAGGCGCGCTTCCGCCGCACCGGCGGGGCGGTGGTGGCCAAGGCGGCGCCCGCGGTGATGCCCGACCTCGGAACGTTGCCGGCGGGCCGGGTGGTCGCGACCTTTCACGAGGGGATGCCGACGCACGACCGCTGGCTGAACGACGGCGAAAAATTGCCCGCGGAAACCGTCCGTTGGAGCGGCGGCGAGTTTCTCCTGCCGCGGCTGCCGTTGCGCTACGACGACTGGGGCATCCGCGCCGGCTGGAAACCGCCCGTCCTCGTGCGGCTGGCGTCGGACGTCGCGTTGCCCGCGGGCCAACACCGGGTGGTGTTGCGCGCCCGCGGCCTGAGCCGGTTGTGGGTCGACGGAAAAATTGTCGCGGTCACGACGCCGCAGAAAGGCGATTCGGGCGGGCACGACCCCGTCACTCCGATCGCGACGCCGCCGTTGCCCGGACTGCGCCCGGTACCGTTTGGCGTCCAGGAAAGTTTCGGCGAAGTCACGATCCCCGCGGGCCGGTCCGCGCGCGTCGTGCTCGAGCACCTTTCCGGCGGCCGGCGTTTCCGCGCCGATCCCGGCGAGCTGACCGTCGCGGTGCAGGCGGCGGACGGGCGCACGTTCCACGTTTTGCAGGCCGCCGGTGCCGCCGGCGAACCGGTGCCGCTGACGGACGCGGCGGTGAATGCGAGTCTCACGCGGATCGAGGCCTCGCTGGCGGCGCTCGACGACCAGAACCGGCGCACCGCGGCGAAGACGCGCGAGGATTTCTGGGGGGAGCGTCACCGCGTCGCGCAGGCCTGGGTGCAAAAGCAGCCCGCGGTGCCGGTGCCGGCGGGTGCGCCGCATCCGATCGACGCTTTTCTCGGCGCCAAGATCACGCAGGCGAAGGCCGAGGCGGCCAGGACGCCCGAGGCCGCGGCGCGGCAGTTTCACGAAACCGTTTGGCCGATTTTGCGCGACGAATGTTTCCGCTGCCACGGCGAAAAGGAGAAGGGCGGATTGAAACTGAACTCGCGCGCGGCGGCCCTGGCCGGCGGCGAGTCGAAGCATCCGGCGGTGGTCCCCGGCAATCCGGCGGCGAGCGAATTACTCGCCCGGATCAAGCATGCGGATGATGAGGAGCGCATGCCCCCGAAGGGTGAGGCGCTGAAGCCGGAGCAGATCGCGATCCTGGAGGCGTGGGTGAAAGCCGGTGCGGCGTGGCCCGCGGCGCCGCTCGCGCCTGAGACGGTGGCGTTGACCCCGCCGATCGACGACGCGGCGTTTTTGCGGCGCGTGACCTTTGACACCGTCGGCCTGCCCCCGACCGAGCGTGAGGTGCGGGCCTTTTTGGCGGACCGGTCGGCCGACAAGCGGGCGCGCGTGATTGACCGGCTGATCGCGGATGAGCGCTGGGCGGACCAGTGGGTGAGTTACTGGCAGGACGTGCTCGCGGAGAACCCCAGCATGCTCAAGCCGAGCTTGAACAACACCGGGCCGTTCCGTTGGTACCTGCACGAGGCGTTGCGTGACGGCAAGGGGATGGACCGGCTGGTGACCGAGCTGATTCTGCTCCGCGGCAGTGAGCGCGAAGGCGGGTCCGCGGGCTTCGGTTTGGCGGCGGACAACGATGCGCCCTTCGCGGCCAAGGGCCACATCGTGGCGTCGGCGTTCCTCGGCATCGAGCTGCAGTGTGCGCGCTGTCACGACTCGCCCTATCACACCACGACGCAGCGCGACCTGTATGCGATTGCGGCGTTGTTCGAGCGCAAGAGTGTGACGGTGCCGGTGTCGAGCACGGTGCCGCCGGCGTTTTTCGAAAAAAAGGCGCGCGAGTCGCTGATCAAGGTGACGCTCAAGCCGAAGGAGCCGGTCGCGCCGGTCTGGCCCTTTGCGGCGCAGACGGGCGTGGTCGACGACGGTTCGCTCGACGCGCTGATGCAGAATCCGCGGGATCCGCGCGAGCGGCTGGCGACGCTGCTGACGGCGCCCGCCAACACGCGCTTCGCCCAAGTGATGGTTAACCGCATCTGGAAGCGGCTCATGGGCGCGGGCTTCGTCGAGCCGGCGCACGACTGGGAGGGCCGCGCGGCGAGTCACCCCGAATTGCTCGCCTGGTTGGCGCGGGATTTTGTCACCCACGGTTACGACCTGCGGCAGCTGGCGCGTCTCATTTTCACCTCGGCCGCGTACCAGCGGGCGGCGACCGGCCGCAATCTCACCGCGCCGGCGGAGCAGCGCTTCTTTGCCGCACCCGAGGCGCGGCGGCTGTCGGCCGAGCAGGTGGTCGATGCGTTGTTTGCGGTTTCGGGTCAGCCCATCGACGTCGAGGAAATCACCCTCGACGGCGAGGCGCGGCGGCCGGCGGATTCGTTCATCTCGCTCGGCGCGCCGCGCCGCGCGTGGATGTTTGCCAGTCTCTCCAACGAGCGCGACCGGCCGAGTTTGAATCTCCCGCGGGCGCAGATGGTCGTGGATGTCCTCGAGGCTTTCGGCTGGACCGGATCGCGGCAGAATCCGCGCACGGACCGCGAGACCGACGCGAATGTCCTCCAACCCGGCGCGCTGGCCAACAGCGTGGTCTCCATTTGGGTGACGCGGGCGGCGCAGGGCAGCGAGCTGGCCGATCTCGCGGTCACGGCCGCCTCACCCGCGGCCCTGGTCGAGCGTTTGTTCCTCCGCTGCTACGGCCGTTGGCCGACCGCGAAGGAGCGGGCGCCGCTCGTGCAGGCGCTGACGCCCGGGTTTGCGCAACGCGTGTTGCCGCCGGCCGAGGTCAAGCCGGTGGCCCCGTTGCGGCCGCTGCCTTCGGTATCGTGGGCCAACCACCTCGTGGCCGAGGCAAACTCCATCAAGCTCGAACAGGAGCAGCGGGCGCGGGTTGGCCCGCCGGCGGATCCGCGGCTGCGCGCGGCGTGGCGCGAGGTGTTTGAAGACGTGACCTGGAGCCTGATCAACACGCGTGAGTTCGTGTGGCTGCCGTGATGAAATTTCGGCCACGCCCATTTGCGGGAGGCAACGGAGGCTCCGTTCGCCGTGCCCAACCTGCGCTCCTTTTGCTCTTTTCCCTCCGGTGAAACTTCCCATGAACCGTCGTCATTTCATTTCCACGTCCGCCGTCGGGGCCGCCGGTCTGCCGGGTCTGGTGCGGGCCGCCGCCTCGCCCGTCTTGCTCAAGGGCAAGGCGGAGCACGTCATCTCCATCTGGCTCGGCGGCGGTATGGGGCAGATTGATACCTTCGATCCGAAGCGGCGCGGCAACCCGGAGAAGAAAATCGCGGGCTCGTATTACGCCAGCATCCCGACGGCGGTGCGCGACGTGCAGGTGTGCGAGCACCTCAAGCGGACCGCGCCGCTGATGGATCGCGTGACGGCGGTGCGCACGGTGTTTCACGATGTGATCGACGAGCATGCGGCGGCGACGAATCGCATGCACACCGGTCGGGCGGTGAATGGAACGGTCGTTTACCCGTCGCTGGGCGCGATGATCGCCCACGAGCGCAAGGCCGCGCTCGACGGGGTGCCGCCGTATGTGCTGATCGGTTACCCCAACGTGACGCGCGGGCCCGGCTTCCTCGGTTCACGGGCGGGTTACCTCTATCTCACCGATACGAGTCAGGGGCCGGCGGGGTTGTCGCGCCCCGACGGCATCACCGGCAACCGCCAGGCGCGCCGCGAGGCGCTGCTGGCCGGGCTGCGGGAGGCGGCGCCGGCGACGCGGGATGCGCGGCTGGCGGACTACGATCTGGCGATCGAGCAGAGCCTCCGGCTCAGCAGCCCCGAGTTCACGCGCAGCTTCAAGCTCGACGAGGAGAAGGCGGGGTTACGGGAGAATTACGGCAGCGAGTTCGGCCAGCGCTGCCTCCTCGCGCGCCGGCTCGTGGAGCGCGGGGTGCGGTTCATCGAGGTGTCGCACAATCTGAATTTCATCAACGGCACCGGTTGGGATGTGCACAACGGCGGCATCAAACAGCAGCACGGGCTGATCGCGGACCTCGACCAGGCGCTGGCGACGCTCCTCACCGACCTTGAGGCGCGGCGGCTGCTCGACCGCACGCTGATCGTGGTGACGGGCGAGTTCGGGCGACCGCCGGAGTTCGACAGCGGCGGCGGTCGCGGGCACCAGGGCCGCACGTTTTCGTGTGTGCTCGCCGGCGGCGGGTTGCGGCACCGCGGCGCGTTCGGCGAGACCGACGAACTGTCGAAGAAGATCGTGCGCGATCCGGTCAGTGTGCCGGATTTCTTTGCGACGATCCACGCCGCGCTGGGCATCGATTACACGAAGAATCTCTACGACGGCGACCGGCCGGTGCCGATCACCGACGGCGGCCGGCCGATCGCGGCGTTGTTCGGGTGAGGGGGCGGGGGGAGTTCAGAGTTCAGGGTTGAGAGGTGGCTCCGCACGTGAGTGCGGGGACTCTGCGCTCGAATTCGGCCCCGCCCTTGGCTTGGCTGGGCGCCTTATGAACCCGCGCATGCTCGCTCTTTTCCTTGCGTCGTCGCTGGCGGTGGTGGCCAGCGATTTTGCCCTCGCGCCGCAGGCGGCGGGGTACCGCGGCATCTGGTTCACCCTCGGGCAGAAGTCCGAGTACGGGGACAAGTACTCCGGCGGCCTCGGCACGTACACGGCGAACCATAATCCGCTCGCGGTGTATGCGCCGGCCGTGGACCGGACCTTTTTTGTTTATGGCGGGACGCCCGACGGCTCGCGTGCGCTGCTGTGCCTGATCGGCAGCTACGACCACAAGACCGGGCGGGTGGCGCGGCCGGTTGTGGTCCACGACAAGCGCCCGGTCGACGATCCGCACGACAACCCGAGCTTGAACATCGATCCGCAGGGGCACCTTTGGGTGTTTGTCAGCGGTCGCGCCAACACCCGGCCGGGCTTCATCTATCGCAGCGTCGCGCCGTACGACACGTCGCGCTTCGAGCGGGTCGGGCAGCGTACGATCACCTATCCGCAGCCCTGGTACATTCCGGGGCGTGGCTTCCTGCACCTGTTTACCCAGTACACCAAAGGCCGGGAGCTTTATTTTGAAACGAGCGCCGACGGCCGCAGCTGGAGTGCGACGAAGAAGATCGCGGGTCTGGGCGGGCACTACCAGACGAGCGGCGCGCGCGACGGCAAGGTGGCGTCGTTCTTCAATTATCATCCGGGCGGCAACGTGGATAAACGGACGAATCTCTACTATGCGCAGACGGTCGACTTCGGCGCGACGTGGACGACGGCGGACGGCACGGCGCTGACGCTGCCGTTGAGCGACATCAACAATCCCGCGCTCGTCGTCGATTATGCCGCCCAGGGCCGGCTGGTCTACACCTGTGACCTCAACTTCGACGCGGCCGGAAATCCCATTCTGCTCTATGTGCTCTCGCGCGATTATCGGCCCGGCCCGGCTGGCGGCGCCAGGGAGTGGACGGTCGCGCATTGGCGGGCTGGGAAGTGGAATTTCTCCACGGTGACGACGTCGGATCACAACTACGACATGGGCAGCCTCTACGTGATGCGCGACGAGTGGCTCGTGATTGGGCCGACGGAGGTGGGGCCGCAGCAATGGGGCACGGGCGGCGAGATGGTGTTGTGGGCGAGTCGCGACGAAGGCCGCACGTGGACGCGCCGCCGCGCGATCACGGCGAACAGTGAACTGAATCACAGTTACGCCCGTCGGCCGCGGGATGCGCGCGATCCGTTCTTCGCCTTCTGGGCGGACGGCAATCCCGACCAACCCAGCGTTTCCCGTTTGTATTTCACCGACTCCACCGGCACGCGCGTGTGGCGGTTGCCGTACACGTTTCCGGCCGGGGTCGACTGGGCCGAGCCCGAGGCGGTGCGGTGAGGTTGGCCTGAAGTTGAAAGGTGAATGACCTGCTGGGGCTGGCGCCCTGCGGGTCAGCGCAGGGACCGCGCGTGGGCTTCCGCTCTGGTCCCGCCGCGCACGCGGCGGGCTACGGCGGCGTACGCGGAAGTGCGGTCCAATTTCGCCGGACGTGCGTCTCGCTGGCTGCTGCGTATGAAAATCTCCCTTCGTTTTGCCTGTTTTGTATCTGCGGGACTCCTCGCCTGGGTGATGGAGCTGTCGGCTCAAACGCCGGCGTTGCCAGCGTTTCCCGGAGCGGAGGGTTTTGGGGCGACGACGCCGGGTGGGCGGGGCGGGAAAATTCTGCGGGTGACTAATCTCAACGACGCCGGGCCCGGCAGTTTTCGCGCGGCGTGCGAGGCGAGCGGGGCGCGCATCGTGGTTTTCGACGTGAGCGGCACGATTGCGCTCAAGCATCCGATTTTGGTGCGGACTCCGTTTCTGACCATCGCGGGGCAGACGGCCCCCGGGGACGGCATCTGTCTGCGTGATGCCTCCTTGGGGATTGCGACGCACGATGTCGTGGTGCGTTTCCTGCGGGTGCGGCTGGGTGACGTCTCGGCGCGGGAGGACGATTGCATCGACCTGCACCACGGGGCGCGGAACTGCATTATCGATCACTGTTCCGCGACCTGGTCGATCGACGAGTGCCTGTCGACCTCGGGCGATGTGCAGGACTGCACGGTGCAGTGGTGCCTGATCGGCGAAGCCTTGAACGCCAGCACGCACGCCAAAGGCAACCATGGCTACGGCTCGCTCGCCCGCGCCAACGGACCTTTCTCGTGGCACCACAATCTCTGGATCCACAACGACGCGCGGAATCCGCGGCTCGGTGACAACTACGGCCGCGGGTCCTCGCCGCGCTTCGATGTGCGCAATAACGTCATCTACAACTTCGGGGGTACGGCCTCCGGCCTGACGCAGGGGAAGTTCGAGGCGAACTACGTGGCCAACTATCTCCGGCCGGGGCCGAGCAGCCGGGCGAAGACGCCGATCACCATCGGGGACAAGTCCGACCTGCAGTTTTTCATCCGCGACAACATTCTTGAGGGGGACGCGGCGTTGACGGCCGATAACACCCGGTTCTTCAGCGCCGTGGAGTTCGATGGCGTGCGTCAGGTGCGGACGGTGGACCAACCCTTTGCCGCGCCCGCGGTCCAGACCTGGGCGCCGAAGGAGGCCTACGCGCGCGTCCTTGAAGGCGTCGGGGCGACGCGGCCGCGCCGCGACCCGGTCGACACGCGGCTCATCGCGCACGTGCGCGACCGGAAGGGCGCGATCATCAATTCGCAGACGGAAGTCGGCGGCTGGCCGGAGCTGAAGTCGACCGCCGCGACGCGTGACACGGACGGCGACGGCATGCCGGACGAATGGGAGACGGCGCACGGACTCAATCCGCGCGATGCTTTGGATGGGGCCAAGTTTTCGGCTCCGGGCAGTTATACGAACGTCGAAGTGTACTTGAATCAGTTGGCGGACGGGAAGTGAGGGGCAGCCGCAGGGGAGCGGTCGTTTCCTGTCGCAACTGATTGGCTAGCGTACGGTCAGGCCTGGCGGGCGGTAATGTGATTTGCTAAGG
>CAIJFT010000014.1 GCA_903820035.1 uncultured Opitutia bacterium | reverse complement strand
TCAAATCCGAGGAGGACGACTTTCGCGGTTGGCGCCGTGCCGCACCCTCGGAAATCGCACGCCCATGTTGAGCGCAAACTCAGCGTCAAATGGCACGAAACAAGGCCCTCACCGCCCATGCCCTTGACCAACTGTAATTTTGGGCGCGGCTTGCTCCTCGCGTTTCTTGGCGCGAGCGCTGCTGCGACGACGCAGGGTCCAGGAGCTGCACATGGCGTCGACTCTCCGCTCGACACCCGGGTTCGAGCCGAGGTCACCGCGTTCCACGGCACCATTAGCCTTCACGCCAAGAACCTCGATAGCGGCGCGTCCTACGCTCTCGACTCCAACCGCCAGGTCCGTACCGCCAGCACCATCAAGATTGGGATCATGATCGAGGCCTTTGCCCGCGTAGCCGAGGGCAAACTCAGCTGGAGCGACCGGCTCCTATTGACGAAGGCCACGAAGGTTTCCGGATCCGGCATCCTGACTGCTTTCGATGACGGACTGCCGCTGACGTTTCGCGATGCAGTTAATTTGATGATGATCGTCAGCGACAACACCGCGACCAACCTCGTCGTCGATGCGGTGACGTCCGATGCGGTCAACGCCCGCCTGCAAACCCTCGGCCTAAGCGACACGCGACTCTTGCGCAAAATCGGCGGTGGCGGGGAAAGCGCCGAGGGGAAACTCAAGGAAAACGAACGCTTCGGTCTCGGTCGCAGCTCACCGCGCGAGATGGTCGCGCTGATGGAAAAACTTGAGCGCGGAGAAGTCGTCAGTGCCGCCGCATCGCAGGAGATGCTCGCCCTGATGAAGCGCGAACAGGGCACGAACGGCATCTGGCGTGCCTGGTGGACAATTCCGAAAGCCACCAAGTCAGGTGCGCTGGATCGTCTGCGCAGCAATGTCGGCATCCTCTATCACCCACGTGGGCGTATCGCCCTCGCCATCACGTGCGACGATCTGCCCGAAACGGTGTGGACCTACGACAACCCCGCGCTTCTCCTGATGTCACGGCTATCCGAGATCATCGTCGATGGCTTGGTCAAGTGACCGCGACCCCAGCCAATCGGCCGCCCCCGTAATCCTCAAAGTTGCCCCGCGCCCGCGCGGACTAAGGTCGAACTGTTTCCACAAACTCAAGCCGGCCACCCGTAATCCGGATAATGGCCGCGTCCTTGTCCGCATCACGCTGCGCGTTGAGGGTCGTGCGTCCCGTCGCGCCCGCAAAATCCTTGGTTTGGGCCAACGCCTCCCGGAGCGCCGCCGGTTCGGTGGTGCCCGCCCGGGTGATCGCATCCGCCACAAGTTTCACCGCATCGTACGAGAGCGCGGAAAGTCCATTGGGCGCCGTGCCATGGCGGGCGCGGAATGCGGCGACAAACCGGCGTGACTCGGGCGCGGAGTTTTCCGCCGCAAAGTGGGTCGAGTAATACGTGCCGTCCAACGCGGCGCCCCCAATCTCCAAGAGCTGCGGCGCCTCAAAACCGTCGCCGCCCAGCAGCGTCGCCTTCAGACCGAGCTGCCTCGCCTGCTGCGCCACCAGGCCGGCCGCCACGTAATAGCCTGGCACGAATAGAGCGTCCGGTTTCGCGCCCCGGATAGCGGTCAGCTGCGCCCGGAAATCGGTATCGGAGCCGGAGTACTTTTGCGTCGCCACGATCTCTCCACCGAGCGCAGTGAATACCCGGGTAAAATACTCCGCGAGTCCGCTCGAATACGGCGAGCCGGCCTCGATCAACAGCGCCGCCCGCTTCAACCCGAGCCTCCGGCGGGCAAACGTCGCGAGCACATCACCCTGAAAGGGATCCACAAAGCACACGCGGAAAATTGCGTCCCCCACCTCGGTCACTTTCGGGTTGGTCGCCGCCGGCGTGATCAGGGGAATCCCCGCGGCCTGCGCCACCGGCGCCGCCTCCAGCGTCCGACCAGAGGAACATTCACCTACGAGCGCCACCACCCGATCACGGGCGATCAGCTTCTTTGCCGCCGTGGCGGACTCGCCCGCCTGCGAGCGATTATCCTCCACCCTCAACTCCACCGGCCGACCCAGCACGCCGCCCGCGGCATTCAACTCCTCCGCGGCCAACCGCGCTCCGCGCAGCGAAGCCTCGCCGAACGAGGCATCGCGACCGGTGATCGACATGAAGAACCCGATCCGCACCGGTTCCGCCGCCATCCCGGACGTAAGGGCCACCCAAAAGAGAAACCCGAGGAGCGCGCCGACTTGCATGCCGAAAGCCCAGCAAGGCCCGCGCCGAGTTTCGAGCCTGGATAAATCACCGCCACTCCGAGCCAGATTCGAACCCGGTGACCCGCCCCCCCCTGCCGTTTTCCCTCTGGGCAACGGTGTGGCGCGGTTCTCGCGCCGCCGGCTGGGTGCGCACACTTCACGGGGTATGGTGTCCATTTTGCTCAACTCCAGCGTGATCCCTGGCCCTTGCGCAGGAAGAATTCCCCGCGGGAACCAAGTGCGCCGCATCGGTCGCCTTACGCGGACCGACAACGGCGTTGGACAACCCGACCCGGTCCATCGCGCTGCAGTAGGTCGAGCGTGGTGACGGAGATCTAAGCCAAATGAGTTAGAACTGTGCACACGCCCCCCTGCGCCCCCAGACCAAAGCCAATGCCACCTCACGCGAAGGAGCGCAGCCACGCCGAACCACGCCATCCTCTTCGCGAACTTTCCGGCTTCGCGTGAGCCTGGGCTGGACGGGTCCCTCGAGGAGGCGGGCAGGCCGAAACGTCGAACCACGCGACCCGGTCTGCCCGCACGGTTGCAAGTTTCGCCCTGACCCTTTTTTCCCCGGCCTTTTTTCCCCGGCCTTTTTTCGCCCGCCCCGAGCACCACCAGCGCACGCACCGCTTTCGTCGCACTCATCGCGTCGCCTTTATTTCGCCGTCCGTTGGGAAATCCGCCGCCAAGCCGGCGCCGCTGCCTAGGTCGAGCTCTCGTGCCGCCGCCGCGAGCTTCCGGCGGGCTTTGTCGATGGCGTATTTGCCGAGCACGAGTCGCAGCGGCGGATTTTCTGCCGCCACGGCGTCCATGATGGCGTCGGCGGCCCTGGTGGGATCGCCGGGCTGCCGGCCGTTCATCGTTTCGAGAAAGCGCCGGAACTTCCCGCTCGATGGATCGTAGTCAGGGATATGTCCGGTCGCGCGCTCGAGCGACCGCACTACAAAATCCGTGCGGAAGGGTCCGGGTTGCACGATTGTCACCTTCAGTCCCAACGGGCGGACTTCCGCGGCGAGTGATTCCGAAACGCCCTCGAGCGCCCACTTGGTTGCGCCGTAAATCGAAAAGCCGGGATAGTTGGCAATAACGGCCGCCGCGCTCACGTTCACGAAATGTCCGCGCCGCTGGGCGCGCAAGATCGGCAGGGCGGCGCGAATCACCCGCAGCGCGCCGAAAAAGTTCGTCTCGAAATTGCGCTCGATTTGCGCGTCGTCGTATTCCTCGACCGCGCCAACCAGGCCGTAGCCGGCATTGTTCACCACCACGTCGAGCCGGCCAAAAGCCGCCGCTGCTTGAGCAACCACGGCCGCGACTTGGGGCGCGTCGGCGACGTCGAGGGCGAGCGCCTGACACCGGCTCGAATCCTCCGCGACCAATGCGGCGAGCGTTTCCGGCTGGCGGGCGGTGGCGATGAGGCGATGCCCCCGCGCCAGCACGCGGCCGGCAAGCGCGCGACCGAGCCCGGTCGAACACCCGGTGATGAACCAGACAGGCGTGTCGTTGGCTGTTTTCATAAGGAAGATCGCTGCAGGCGCACGAGCGGAAAGATGGAGACGTCAACGGGCTGCGCGGCCAGCACGGATACCGGCTCGCCGTTCAAGCGGAACCCCGCGAGCCGCGCCGGGTCGACCGAGAACTCCGCTACCTCCGGCGCCGAGACCCGATAAGGCGCATGATGCACGCGTCCGGAATAGAGCCGGCCGAGCGGGTCGGCGGCAAAAAGCAAATACCGCTCAACTAAAAAGAAATCGAGCGAGCCCGGCGCTGCGGGAGCAGCCGTTGTGCCTGGGGTCCACGCGAAGCGGCACGGCGGGGCGGCTTCGACGCGGCGCTGGCAATCGTAGTGGATCACGCCTTCGCGGACCGTCGCCGCCATGCGTGCGTGACAATAGGGCAGATGGAAAAAGCGCCGTGCGATCGCGACCGCGAGGGCTTGGTTGCAATCCAACGAGTAGAACCAGACGCCGGACCGCCCGGCCGCGTCATGGACATAAGTGCGAACGTTGAGCTCGAGAAACCACGACAACCCGGGCAACGGCGGAAGCCACGCGGGGCGAACCCGTTCCATCGCAAATGGCACAATCCCGAGATAGGCCGCACCGGCAAACGTATCGACGTAAAGCCCGCGTGGCAGGGTTGCCTGCACCGCACCCGGATCGACGGTCCAGTGCGCGAAGAGGAGCTGATTCCAGCGCTGCCGCCCGATCGGCCGGCCGGCGGGCCGCTGTCGCAAGTCGCAACGCTGCGCGAGGGTCGGAGACGCTTCGTCCGGAGAGATCGGCGGGGAATACATTTCAGTCGACCACGTCAGACCGCCCCGAGCGGATTGTGGGTGTACATGCCGCGCGTTTTTCGAGGCCGGGCTTGGCCCACCGACCGCACCCTGAGGTGCAAAGATGCAATGAAGTGTAGAACCGTCGCTCGCCGCTGGGCCGCTTCGCGATTAAAATCCGCGGCCGGCCGACCAGCGCCAGCCGTTCACCGGCTAGTGCCCGAGGTCTCATGGGTGAAAAGGGGACCGACTGCATGGCGAGGGCTCAGACGATCAGAAACCTCCACCGAATGGTTTGGCATGATCTGGAAGGAGTAAATGCGCTTGAGAAAACGAAAACCGGGACGGCAAAGTGATCCCGCGGCGAGGCCGCGGAACCAATTCACCGCCCCGGATGAGGAAGAGGAATGGTTGATCAGAACCGCGCCCCCGCGGGTTACGGGAGAATCACGGTGTCCACGACGTGGACCACGCCGTTGCTGGCGGCGAGATCTGCCGCGACAACTTTGGCGCCATTGACCGTCACGCCCATCTGGTCGGCCTTCAATGCGAGCTTCTTGCCGTTTACCGAGGGCGCCTCACCGGTCTTTACATCGGCCGCCATCACCTTGGCGGGGACGACATGATAGGTAAGAATCGCGACGAGCTTGGCCTTGTTTTCGGGCAAGAGCAGCGACTCCACGGTGCCCGCGGGCAGTTTGGCAAAGGCGGCGTTGGTCGGCGCGAAAACCGTAAACGGTCCGGCGCCGCTCAAGGTTTCAACGAGCCCGGCAGCCTTCACCGCGGCGACGAGCGTGGTATGGTCGGGCGAGCTGATGGCAATTTCCACGACGGTCTTCGCGGAAGCCGCGGAGACCAGACCGGTGCAAAGGGCGAGGGTGGCGATGAGGGAACGGAGCTTCATGGGATCGAGGATTTGTTTTTGGATTGAGCGAACCCGGTGCGGCAGAAGCTCCGGATTCCGAACTGCTACGCACGGACGCGTCGAGCGGATGCATTTCCACGTTGCTCCTGAAACTTTTGGCGGAGGTTGCCCCAGTTTAACGGAGACGAGTGGAGCCCAAAGAACGGACTCAACGATGACAAAGAGGAAGGAAGCCGGGACAACGCCCCGGCCGTATGACGCCGCGTTTAAGAGCGAGGCCGTACGTAGGTGGGTGTCCACTCCTCGTGTCCGTCAAACTGGGGTAACCTCGGTTTCCTCGCTTGAGGCGCGAACAGATCGAGGCGGGGTTGGACCACGCGCAGCGAAGGCGGAGGGCTTCGCCGCCATCGCACGACGGATCGAAATCTCCGCGATCAGCAGCACCTGCCCAGCCGACGGCTGGCGACACTTGTCCTGCTTAGCACAGATTAGCGGCGCATCCGGCAAGACGCTGGTTCCGTCGATAAGGCGGTCGACGTCGTCCCCCGGAGATTACGTTGCGTTGCCCTGCCGATCCTCGCCGAAGTCCGAACCGAGGGAGGAGACACCCGCTGCCCTCGCGCAGGAGCAGTAGGTTGAACTCTTCGCCACGGGTCGCGGCCACGTCTTGCAAACAGGCTTTCCCCGAGGCGGAGATCCAACCCTGCAAAGGCAAAGCCTCGTTGGTCTTACTCCCCTTCGGCTGACGCCACCGGCGCGGATCCGGATCTCAATTTTCGCTCTTCGGCGCCTGTTTCTTCCGGTTGGCGCGCTTGGCATTCTCAACCGGTGGATTCTCGAGGGAGGATAATTTTTGCTTTTCCTCCTGGGCCTTTAACCAGCTGTCGTAGCCCTTGGTCCGCGGGCCGGTGTACTGGTAGGTGTCGAAGATCGCGGCCTGCCCGAGGGCGCGCGGGTCTTGTTCGGCCTTGAGCAGGGTCATCATCCGGGTGCGCATCGTCTCGAGGGTGCCGGCGTACGCGAGGTCGTTGGCCAGGTTCTTCACGCCTTCGGGATCGGTGCGGAGGTCGTACAATTCGTCCGGCAGGCGCTTGCCGAAATTGAGCTCATAGAAATGCCCGCCCAGGAGCTTGATGAATTCCTTCGTCGGGCTCGGATCACAGTTGCCGAAATCCGTCTCGGGATTTCCGACCGGCCAGCGCTCGGGATGAAAGTTGTGCACGTAAAGAAAATCCTTGGTCTGCAACGCGCGCACCGGATAGCCGAGATCGTTGGGCCGGCCGATGTCGTGCCGCTCCTTGCCCACGAGCATCTCGGTGCGTTTTTCGATCCAGCCGGAATCCGGTGAACGCAATAGTTTCACCAGACTGGTGCCGGTGACCTGCGGGTGCGGCGCGAGACCGGCGAGCTCAAGGTAGGTCGGCGCGAAGTCCCGCACGTTGATAAAGTCCGACACGACGCGACCCGGCTTGATGCCCTTGCCCCAGCGCATGGCCAGCGGCAGCCGGAAGCCGTCCTCGTGGATCTGACCCTTCACATACGGAAACGGCATGCCGTGGTCGGAGGTCACGACGATGAGGGTATTTTCAAGTTCGCCCTGCGCCGCGAGCGCGGTGAGCGCGCGGCCGATGTGGCTATCGGCCCACTCTACTTCGATGGCATAATCGGCCAAGTCACCCCGCACCAACGCCGTATCCGGCAGGTACGACGGCACCACGACATCGTTGAGCTTCTTGCCGAGGCGGACGCCGGAGTTGAGCTCGTAGCCGCGGTGCGGCTCGTGGAAGCCCATCCAGAAACAGAACGGCTTGTCCTTCGGCCGTTGCGTGAGGAACGCCTCGAAATTGCGCGCGTAGTCATTGCGATTGATCCCGGTCGCCGGACCCTGGTTGGTAAATGAGTCGAAGCCGGGCCCCGCGGGATTGCGCGTGCGTTTCGCGAGCGTCTTGAAATCACCCGGACCCCAACCCTTACCCGTCAAACCGACGGTGTAACCGGACCGCTCGAGGAGGTCGGGATAAACCTCAAATCCCTCGGGAAACAGGCCGTTGTGCGACACCGCCTCGCGCAGTTGCCAAGTGTTGCGACCGGTCAGGATCGTGGCGCGGCAGGGACTGCACTTCGGATTCGACGTGAACGCGTTTTGGAAGAGTACGCCCTCGCGCGCGATGCGGTCGAAGTTCGGGGTCTTGACCCAGGTCGAACCGTACGCGCCGGCATGCTGCCAACCCCAGTCGTCAAAGATGATGAAGAGGATATTTGGACGGGCCGTCTCGGCGGCGCGCGCGCCGGGCCGCGCGAGACCGAGCAAGGCCAGAAGGGCGAACGGCGCCAGACGCAGACGGTTAAACAGAGGTGTGCTCATAATAAGGCTAAAGAAGCGGAAGGGGGTTTCGGCTGGGCAGCTCAGTGAGTCACAAGCGGGAAGCGTGAGCGGAGCAAACCCTCCGCCGCGCGTTGCGCGTCCGCAAGCCGCGGCTCATCGACCCGGTTGTGCGTCTCCGCGGGCTCGTCGGCGGCCTCGTAAAGTTCCCGTGCCACCGTCGCCCCGCTTTTCCAATCACGCCACTCGGTGTAGCGCACGAGCGGCGTGCGCACGCTGCAGCCCATGACCGTAGGCTGCTTCGATGGCTCGCGATCGTAGTAAGCCGGGCGCGGGTGTTGGGTGAATGCGCCCGGCTTTACCATCACGGCGGGATCGCGCAGGACCGGCACGAGGCTGGTGCCCTCGAGGGCGGCCGGCCGCGGCAAACCGGCGAGTTCCGTCAACGTCGGGAAGAGATCGACCAACTCGGCGAGGGAGGTGGTGCGACGGCCCGCCTGGGGATGGCGCGGCGGGGCGATATAAAGGGGCGTCCGCGCGTCGTATTCAAAATTCGAAGTCTTACCCCAGAGTGAGTGCTCGCCGATATGGTAGCCGTGGTCGCCGAGGAAAACGATGATCGTACGATCGGCCACCCCGCTGCGCTCGAGGGCATCGAGCACCTTGCCGATCTGTGCATCCATATAGGAGATGTTCGCATAGTACCCGTGCCGCATTTCCGCGATCAACGCCGGCGTCGGCGTGATCCGATCGGGGCCGGGAATCCCCAAAACCTCGCGGCTGTCGTGGAACGCGACCTCCGGGGCGCCGATGGGGCGCGCCGGGTCGAGCGGCGGAATGTCCGCCCGGTCATAAAGGTCCCAGTATTTTTTCGGGGCGTTGAACGGGGCATGTGGTTTCCAGAATCCAACGGCCAGGAAGAACGGCTGGTCTTTGATTTCAGCCAGGACCCGCACGGCCTCCGCCGCTACGCGCCCGTCATAATAAGCCTCGTCGGGAACGTCGCGGCATTCGGTCAGCGGCACGCTGGTGTAGCTGCGCCCGCCGCCCGACGCGTGGTTCGGGGGCAGTGCCCCGGAAACCTGCGGCGCATCCTCGCCGTGGGTGGCGTAGTGCAGGAACTCCGGCGCGCTCCACGAGCGGGCGTCGCCTTTTTCCTTCGTGTGCCAGTTATGGAAAATCTTGCCGACGTTTCGCGTGGTGTAGCCGTGTTGCTTGAAGTGCAGCGGCAGGGTTGTGACGTCGGGATTGAGCTCCCGAAAATGCGTACTGTTGTTCCAGATGCGCAGGGTGTCGGGGCGGAGACCGGTGAGCAACGAGGAGCGCGACGGGTTGCACACCGCCTGCTGGCAATAAGCGCGGTCAAATTGCACGGCGCGCCGCGCCAGCCGGTCGAGGTTTGGCGTCTTCGCCGCGGAGCCGTAGGTGCCAAGCTCCGGCCGGAAGTCGTCGGCCATGAGGAATAACACATTGGGCCGGTCCGGCGCCGCCAGCGTGTCTGACAGGGGCACGACAAAGAGACCAAGGAGCAACAGGACTGGTAGAAAGGGGAGTTTCATCGGGACAAGAGCCAGAGGGGGGGCGCGAGCGGGGATTCGAGGGTGATGAGTGGTTCGCCTCTCGGGCACAACGTTTGAAGTCGGGTCCGGCGGCGGGCGGCGCCCGCAAACGAACCGACGCGCGTCCACCCGTTGCGGGCTCGCGCTTACGGCTCGTCTGATTTTGCATCGGGCCTCGCGATGAAATTCCTCCCCTCTTCGTGGTTAGCCTGCTTCCTCCTCTGCGGAGTCGCCCATGCGACCCTGCCCGATACCGAGCTGAACCAGGTGCTTTGGTACCCGGCACCCGCGGAAAAATGGACGGACGCCCTTCCCCTCGGCAACGGTCGCCTCGGTGCGATGGTGTTTGGCGGCGTGGACAAGGACCACCTGCAGCTGAACGAAGATACGCTCTACTCCGGCGAGCCACCGGCCGACCTGCGCTCGATCGACCTCCGGAAGGACTTCGACCACGTCACCGGCCTGTTGCGCACGGGCCGAAACGCCGAGGCCGACGCGTACATCACCCGGCACTGGCTTGGGCGCAATCAGCAGTGTTACCAACCCCTCGGCGATCTATGGCTTGAATTCGCCGGCGGGGCCCCCGCGACCGATTTTCACCGCTGGCTCGACCTCGCCACGGCAACCGCCGGCGTCAGCTACCGCCGCGGCGACATCACGTACACGCGGGAGTATTTCGTCAGCCAACCCGATCAGGTGATCACGATCCGGCTGCGCACGAGCCAGGCCGGGACGCTCGCGTTTACGGCGGGGATGTCGTCCGTCCACCCAACGGCGAAATCCGTGAGCAAGGACCGCGAAGCGGTGTTGCGCGGGCAACTGCCCGGATATGTCGGCCGTCGTCCGCTCGCGACGATCGAGGCCGCGGGCGAGCAGGTCCGCTACCCCGAACTTTTCGATGTCGCCGGCAAACGCCGGCCGCACATCAAGCCGTATCAGGGCAGCGAGAAGAACGGCACCGCGCTCTACGGGGCGGACAACGGCGGCAAGGGCATGTTTTTCGAGGCGCGCCTGGCGGTGCAGACGGATGGCAAAGTCAGCGCCGACGGCGGCACCGTGCGGGTCGAGGGCGCCACCGAGGCCGTCTTGCTGCTCGCGGCGGGCTCCAGCTTCAACGGCTATGACCGGAGTCCAAGTCGCGACGGCGTCGATCCGGCGGTGCGGACGGCGGCCGACCTTCGGGCCGCCGCGGGCCGGCCATTTTCCGCCCTGCGCGAGCGCCACGTGCGCGACTATCAGGCGCTGTTCAATCGAGTGAGGCTGCAACTCGGCGGCGACCCGGCGCGGGCGAGGCTCGCCACCGACGCCCGCATCGCGGCCTTTCGGGATACGAACGATCCCGCGCTTGCCGCGCTCTGCTTTCAGTTCGGCCGCTACCTGCTGATCGCCGGCTCCCGCCCCGGC
This sequence comes from uncultured Opitutia bacterium, assembly GCA_903820035.1. Taxonomy (GTDB): domain Bacteria; phylum Verrucomicrobiota; class Verrucomicrobiia; order Opitutales; family Opitutaceae; genus ER46. The sequence goes on along the minus strand of CAIJFT010000014.1, from coordinate 8,322 downwards.
ACGCAGCCGTTGAATCTCCAGGGTCTGTGGAACGACCAGGTCATCCCGCCGTGGGCCTCCGGTTACACGATCAACATCAACACCGAGATGAATTACTGGCCGGCCGAAGTCGCGAATCTCTCCGAGACGCACGAGCCGCTCTTTCAACTGCTCCGCGAATTGGCCGTCAACGGCCGGATCGCGGCACGCGATATGTATCACCAGCGGGGTTGGGTCGCGCACCACAACACCACGATCTGGCGCGACGCGTTTCCGGTCGACGGTTCGGCCCGCGCGGCGTTCTGGAACATGGCGGCCGGCTGGTTCAGCAGTCACCTTTGGGAGCACTGGCTGTTCACCGGCGACCGCGCCTTTCTCGACGGCACCGCCTATCCGCTGATGAAGGGTGCGGCTGAATTCTACGCCGACTGGCTCGTCGACGCGGGCAACGGCGAGCTCGTCACGCCGGTGAGCACCTCGCCGGAGAACGCGTTCATCTCACCGGGCGGCAAGGCGGCGGCCACCAGTATGGGTTGCACCATGGACCTTGGCATCCTGCGCGAACTCTTCAGCCGCACGATCGAAGCGGCCGAACTCCTCGGGCGCGACGCCGCGCTCGTGCGCGAACTCCGCGAAAAGCTCGCCCGGCTCGCGCCGTATCGCATCGGCGCGCGCGGCCAGTTGCAGGAGTGGCGCGACGATTACGCCGAGGCGGAGCCGAGGCACCGCCATATGTCACACCTGTATGCGTTGCACCCCGGCAACCAGATCACCGCCGAACACACGCCGGAACTTCTCCGCGCCGTCGCCCGCACGCTCGAATTGCGGGGCGACGAAGCCACCGGCTGGTCCATGGGCTGGAAAATCAACCTGTGGGCGCGGCTCGGCGACGGCAACCACGCCTACGAGATCATCCGCCACCTCTTCCGCCTCGTGGGCACCAGCGAGACCAACCTGCGCGGCGGCGGGCTGTATCGAAACTTATTTGACGCCCACCCGCCCTTCCAGATCGACGGCAATTTCGGCTACACCGCCGGCGTCGCCGAGATGCTGCTCCAGAGCCACGCCGGCGTTCTGCACCTGTTGCCCGCCCTGCCGGCCGCGTGGGCCAACGGCAGCGTCACCGGCCTGAAGGCGCGCGGCGGCTTCGAAGTCGATCTCGCCTGGGCCGGCGGCAAGCTTACGCGCGCCACCGTACGCTCGAAGCTCGGCGGCAACCTCCGCCTGCGCACCAACGAACCCGTGAGCGCAGTCGGCGCCGTCGCCGCCGGCGGGGCCAACCCGAATCCGTTTTTTCACTTCGTCGATGCAGGCAAGCCGGTGATCGCATCCCAGTCCGCCGCCCTCCCGCCGCTCCCGATCCACCCTTCCGTCACGGTCGACGTCGCGACGAAGGTCGGCGGCACGATCGTGATCACTGGGAGGTAAACCCGAGCTCCAGCCCGCTTGCCCCTTACGCCCGGCCAGCGGCCGGGCCTCCTCTGTAGCCGCGAGCGCCAGCGCGTGGTGCGCGCAGCTCCATCGCAAAGCCTCACCCCGCCACCAGCACGATCGCCGACAGCTCCAGCAAGCACGCGGGCTGGTCAGCCGGCTCGGTTCGTCGCAAGCCAGTGGGCCAGGGAAACCGCGGCTATCGGCGGGGCGGGAACGGATGACCGGAGTCAGGCTGGACGAAGGGTAAATTTTCCGTGGACAAGGCCGATTTTGTCCGCCTCCCTTTCAGCCATGTCCCAGCCGGTTACGAAGTTCACAACACCTGTCAGCCTCGTCGTCGACGCGGTGCTCGTCATTGGATTCTTCCTCTTCATTTACACGATCGTCTCGCCGCACGTGCCGTCGAACGACAAGAGCATGATCATGCTTTGGGGTGCCCTGACCGCCGCCTGCATGAGCGGGGTATTTTGGCTGGCCGTGCAGATGTTCCGGGTGGTGCTCAGCGCCCAGCGCGCCGCCAACCGTAAGTGAGGCAGCCGCCCTCTTCGCCACCCGCACCAACCGGTGCGGGTTTTTTTGCGCCCCACCGCGGTCGGCCGCCAAAAGTCGTGCTTCGAGTTGCCTCGGCCCGTTCTTCGGCTTCACTCCCGATGTCCCCCATGAATACCGACCACCCATCGGATTCTTCCGACCGTCGCCCCTCCGCGCCGGGTGCCCGCTGGCTTTGGATCGGGTTGTCCGCCGGTCTGCTGGGCGGCTGCGCCACCACCCACACCGTTAAGGTGGACTCGCTGGCCAAGCCGAGGGCCGAGCCGGTGGCCTCCTACGAGATCAAGAACCGCAACCGCCTCGTGGCGGACGACTCGCTGCGTTACAAAGAGGCGGCCGCGATGGTCCGGACGGCCTTGTCCGGCAAAGGCCTTTACGAGGCCCCGCCCAACACCAAACCCGATATGGTCGTGGACCTCGATTACGGCGTCGGCCCGCCGCAGTACAAACGGGAGACGGTCTCCGAGCCCATTTACATCACCCTCCCCGGCCAGGTCCGCGTGGAACGGATTCAGGTCGGCACGGATTCACAGGGGCGGCCGGTATATCAGACGGTGACGATTCAGGAACCGCCCACCACCGAGTTTGCCGGCTTCCGCGAGTATGCCGTGACGGTCGTCGTCTACGAAAAGTACCTGAAACTCTCGGCGCGGGAAAACAAGGAGGCCGCCGAAGGGCGGCCGGCATCCGAGATCTGGACCGTGGATGTCACGAGCGAGGGCGAAAGCCGCGACATCCGCAAAAATCTTCCGGTGCTCGTCGCCGCCAGTATCGACTACATCGGCAAGGACACGCAGGGCCAGAAGACGATCCGCCTCAAGGATACCGGCAGCGAAATCGCCTTCATTAAGAAAGGCATGTAGGGCAGAGGCGCGCGGGATCCGGCAAATCCCGCGGCGCGGCTCTGGATATCATCCGTGACGCTGCCCTCCGGACGGTCGGAGGCCGCTTGCACTGCGGCCCCGACTCAATCCTCGTCGACCCCACTGCTTTCCGCGGCCTTCCACTTGGCCACGTGCTGCTCCTCGCCGGTGCCGCCCTGCGGGACCACCCGGGTCGAGTGACGTTCTTTGCCGACGAGATCGAAATAAACCGGGCAGCCGCCGACGTCGAATTTCTCCACCACTCCCGCCTCGAGATAGCGCCGGTATTGCTCGGTAAGCTTCTCCTCACGGTTGCAGAAAAGCTTGATGCGAAACGGCCGCGTGCACGTCTGGGTCGCGTAATAAATGCGGAACCGTTTGCCGCCGATGGCGGCCGGCGGAGTGCGTTCCGCGAGATAGCCCAGGACTTCATTCAGCTTCGCCGTCGGCATCTTGCGGTCGAGCGTGCGGTTCAACTTCACCGCCGCATTGAGCATGCGGTCGACTTCATAGCCGCTCATCGCCGAAACGAAAATCACCGGCGAGCCCGGGGTGAAGAAGAGGCGCTCGAACAACGCGTGCTCGTACTTCTCGCGGTAGTCACGCTCGCTCTTGTAGGGCTCGAAGCCGCCGCGCGCCTCGAAGGCTTTCTGCACGAGGTCCCACTTGTTGACCACGATGACGATCGGCTTGCCCTCCTTGATCGCCTCACCCGCAATGGCCTTGTCCTGTTGCGTCACGCCTTCGAACGCATCGAGCACGAGGAATACCACGTCGGTGTTCTTGATCGCATCCAGCGAGCGCAGCCGCGAAAAATACTCGACCGGCGAAGCCAACTTGGTCGCGGCCTTGATCCCGGCCGTGTCGATCAGCTTGAAGGGATAAGTTTCCCCGTCGCGCCCCTGAAACTCGAACGGGAGTTCGATCGCGTCGCGGGTCGTCCCGGGCACCTCGCTCACGATCAGGCGGTCGCTCTTGAGGAGCCGGTTACTCAGCGACGACTTGCCGACGTTCGGCCGGCCGATGAAGCAAATGCACAGCGGATCCGCCGCCGTCTTGGTCGTCGCCTCGGCACTCTCCTCCGGCACGGGACCGAGGGCTTCGAGGATCGCCGCGCGCAAATCCGCTTCGCCGCGGCCGTGTTCAGCCGACACGCGCACCGGCTCGCCGAGCCCGAGGCGGTAAGCCTCGTCGAGCGCCACCTTCGAGTCGTCGAAGTCCGCCTTGTTCACCACCAGGCACACCCGTTTTTTACTCCGCCGCAGCATGATCGCGATCTTCTCGTCGAGCGAGCTCAGCCCGCCCAAACCATCGACCACGAACAGGATCAAGGAGGCCGCGGCGATGGCGAAATCCACCTGATGTTCGGATGCCTTGGTCAGGGCCGCCGGCGTATCGACGCCCTTGTAGCCGAGACCACCGGTATCGAGCAGCGTGTACTTACCTTCGGCAATCTCGGCCGAAATCACGTCGCGCGTGATCCCCGGCTGATCGTGCACGATCGAGATGCGTTTGCGCGCCAGCCGGTTAAAGAGCCGGCTTTTTCCGACATTGGGACGACCGACGATGGCAACGATACGGGACATAGCGGAAGAGTGCGTAGCAGGTCGCGGGTAGCGAGTAGGAAAACGGAGTCCCGCGCCTCCATCGGAGGGTGGCGCGGGGTCGCGGCCGGATTGGCCGGAAATGGCCGCTCGCTGGCGCTTGCCGCCACGCCCCTTGGGGCAGCGCCGCGGTCAAACCCCAACGTCGCGGGCAGGGCGGAATCGATCAGCCCAACCCGCGCCAGCCTCGCCGCGGGACACTACTTCCGAGAGCCCTGCACAAAACGCTCCACCCGGTCGCAGGCCTCGATGATTTGCTCGTAGGCGGTGGCGAAACAGGCCCGCACGTGACCCTTGCCGTTCTCGCCAAAGGCGGTACCCGGCACGACCGCGACCTTGTGCTGCTGGAGGAGACCGACGGCGAACGTCTTTTCATCCAGACCGACGGGCGTCACATCCGGAAACGCGTAGAAACTGCCGCGCGGGAGGTGACACTTGAGGCCGATTTCGTTGAAGCGGCGAACGATCAAATCGCGGCGCCGGTGATACTGGTCGCGCATCTTGACCACGTTTTCCCAGCCGTTCTTCAGCGCTTCGAGCGCGGCCTCCTGGGCGATGATCGAGGCGCACATCATGGAGTACTGGTGCACCTTCATCATCGCGTCGATGAGGTCCGCGGGACCGCAGGCGTAGCCGATGCGCCAGCCGGTCATGGCGAAGGCTTTTGAGAAACCGTGCAGGAAGATCGTCCGCTCAGCCATGCCGGGAAAACTCGCGATGCTCGTGTGCGTCCCCTCAAAGGTGAGTTCCGAATAAATCTCGTCGCTGAGGACCAGCAGGTCCTTCTCCCGGCAGAAATCGGCGATCTTTTCCAATTGCTCGCGGCTGCAGGTGCCACCCGTGGGATTGCACGGCAGATTGAGCATGAGAATCTTGGCGCCCGGCTGCCACGCGGCGCGCAGGGCCTCGGCGGTCAGGGCGAAGTTGTCCTTGGCAAACGTCGGCACCGCGATGCCCTGGCCGTGCACGAGCGTGATGCTCGGGTGGTAGCTCACATAGCACGGCTGGTGATACATCACCTTGTCGCCCGGATTGCAGAAGGCGCGGAAACAAAGATCGAGCGCCTCGCTCACGCCGACGGTCACGATCACCTGATCATCGGGCCGGTACGTGACCCCGAAGTGCTCCTCGACGTACTTGGAGATTTCCCGGCGCAGCTCGATCGTGCCGAGGTTCGACGTGTAATAGGTCTTACCGCGCTCAAGCGCATAGATGGCGGCCTCGCGAACGTGCCACGGCGTGACGAAATCGGGCTCGCCGACGCCCAGCGAGATGACGTCCTGGCCCTTCATCTTGGCCACCAGTTCAAAGAAGTCGCGGATGCCGCTTCTCGGCAGCGTGGACACATGTCCCGCCACCCATCGTTTTGGATCGGTGCTCATGAGGATGCTTCGGGTCGGGTTCAGGGCGCGACGTTCAGCCGCGCGGTTTGCGCTTCGCCACCGTCGAGCAGGAATCCCTGCTCCTTGTAGCAACGCAGCATGAAGTGAGTGGAGGTCGAGAGTACGCCCTCGATGGTGGAGAGTTTTTCCGAGACGAAGCTCGCGACCTTCTGCAGCGAGCCGCCGCGCACGAAAACCAGCAGGTCGTAACCGCCCGACATGAGGTAACAGGACTCGACCTCGTCGAAACGCGCGATGCGTTCGGCAAAGCGGTTGAACCCGCCCCCGCGCTCCGGGGTGATCTTGACCTCGATCACCGCGCGCACGGCGGCGTTGGCGGCGGCCTCACGGGAAAGATCAAGCACCGGACGCCAGCCGAGGAGGATTTGGTCCTGCTTCAACTGTTCCAGATGCTGATTAACCTCGGCCTCGCTCAACCCCGCGACCTTGGCCATCTGGCCGGTCGTGAGGCTGCTGCCATCGATCAAGAGCTTGAGAACAGGGTTCATAGGGGCGCCGTTTATCCGGCATGGCCCGCGCTTTGACGAGAATGAAGTTTGGGCCCGCCCGCCGCGGCCGGATGCCGCAGACGCGGGCCGCCAGGGCGCCTAGACTCACTCAAACCGCTCGCCCAAGCCCTTGCTCCAAACCCTCAACCAAGGCGCGACCGCGCGACCGCGACTCGGCGGCCAGCCGCCGGCGAAAACGGATGATCTTCGCCAAGAGGAGCGGATCGGATGTCCCGAGAATTTCCACCGCCAGCAACCCGGCGTTGCGCGCGCCGCCGATCGCCATGGTGGCGACCGGAATACCTCCGGGCATTTGCACGATCGAAAGCAGGGAATCGAGTCCATTGAGGCTCCGGCTCTCCACCGGCACGCCGATCACAGGGAGCGGCGTAAGGCTGGCCGCCATCCCCGGCAGGTGCGCGGCGCCCCCCGCCCCCGCGATGATCACCCTCAGTCCGCGGCGATGCGCGATTCGCGCATACGCCGCCATGTCGTCCGGCGTGCGGTGGGCGGACAGGACACGCACCTCGCACGGCACGTCGAACTCACCGCAAACGGCGTTGGCTGCCTGCATGGTCGGCCAGTCCGAGTCACTGCCCATGATGATCCCGACCAGCGGCCGGAGAAGAGGAGCTTTTTTCATGATGATGATCCGCCAAATGAAAGTGACCGCGCCGCGGACCGTGCCGCCTGGCGCGCCGCGGTCGCTGTATCCGCCAGGACGGTCACATGCCCCAGCTTGCGTCCCGGCCCGCTCATCGCCTTGCCATACAGGTGCACATGTGCGCCGGGCACCGCGAGCGCCCCGGGCAAACCGGCGGCCCAGCCCGGGCCGAACCGCTCACCGATGAGGTTGACCATCGCCGCCGCCGGCCGCACCAACCGCGGGCTGCCCAACGGCCAACCGAGAACCGCGCGCGCGTGGTTCTCGAATTGGGAGCACTCGCAGGCCTCAATCGTGTAATGGCCCGAATTGTGGACACGCGGGGCAAGTTCGTTGATCGCCAGCCGGCCAGCCGCCCCCAGAAAAATCTCCACGCCAAAACTGCCGATGCCGCCGACCGCCGCCACCGCGCGCCGCGCCAGGGACGCAGCCTGCTCCGCCACGCCGTGCGCGAGTTCTGCCGGCGCCCAGACCTCGTGGCAGATGTGGTGCCGCTGGATGGTTTCCACCACTGGGTACACGGCCTCCTCGCCGGTCCGCCCGCGCGTGACGATCACCGCGAGCTCGTGCTCGAACGGCCAATACGCTTCGACGAGGAGCGGGTTGCTCCCGCCCCCGAGTTTGCGCCAGCCCGCAGCAATCTCGTCCGCGGAACGCAGCGTGACGTTGCCCTTGCCGTCATAGCCAAGGCACCGCGACTTCAGGACCACGGGCCAGCCAAACCGCCCCGCGGCTGCCGCGATCTCCTCCGGCGACGCCACCGCGCAAAACTCCGGCACCGGCAGGCCGGCCGCCGCCAGGGTGGACTTTTGGATGAACTTATCCTGCGTCAGCGCGAGGCTAGCCGGCGTCGGAAAGACCGGGACGCCCGCCGCCGCCAGCGGCCGCAGCAGGTCCGCGGGCACGAATTCATTCTCCAGGGTCAGGACGTCGACCCGGGCGGCAAAGCGGGCAAGCACCCCGGGGTCGGCCCAGTCCCCCACCACGGACTCCGGCGTCAATCGCGCGCCCGGGCTGTGGGGATTTCGCTCCAACACCACCACCTCGCAGCCCAGCGGCAAGGCCGCGAGGGCGGTCAGGCGTGCCAGCTGGCCGCCCCCGATGATACCCAGGCGGGCTGACGCCACCAGTGCGCCCGGCAGGGGTCGGTCGTAAGTCTCGTGCATGGCGACGGCGCGTTATCCCGCACGGTTCCCGGTCCGGAGCGGCGCGCCGGCCGGGGCTGCACCGATGAGGGTGACCCGTTTCATGGGATGGGTTTGCATATCAGGAGAGCAGATACCGGGCGGCGGCATAGTAGAACGGAATGCCGAGCGTGATGTTGAAAGGGAAGGTGAT
>CAIJFT010000013.1 GCA_903820035.1 uncultured Opitutia bacterium | reverse complement strand
TCGGGCGCTCTCGACTTCAGTGGGCTTGGGACATTCCAAAGCCGTTTCGCACTTCTCCAGATTCACCGCCGCTTCCCCGCCGTCGATCGTCAACAAACGATGGAGGCCAAGGTTCCGCATCAGCTCGAGGTTGCGCGTGCCGGCCCGGGCCACCACGAGGCTACCGCCGGTGGGCTTTTTACGAAGTTCAATCGCCGCCCCCGCCAGCACCCCGAGAAAGGTGCTGTCCATCCCCGAACACTGCTGGAAATCGAGCACAAACCGTAGGCGCCCCCGCCCGACCATCTCCGTAATAAAGTCCCGCAAGCAGCCGCTGTTCTGGAAGCTCGCGCGGCCGTCCACGCGGACCACCACCGGGTCGGAGTAGGCGTCGACCAGAAAAACCGGCTTATGAACAGACTCGGGCATGCGGTGAAGTAGAAGTCGGCAATACCTGGCAGGAGTTAAATCCTAAAGCTCCCGCCGCTAGGCGAGGTGCCAGAAGGCTACGCCTCGGCGTGGGGTTTTGCAATCCCCCGCGCCGCGCGCCGTTTGCACTCAGGTGCGGGCAACAATCTGCCGAAGTACGTAAGGTAAAATGCCACCGTGCTGGTAATACTCGATCTCGATGGGCGTATCGATGCGGCAACGGACCGGCACGGTCTCGACCGCACCGTCCTTGCGCGTGATGCGCAGCGAAATATCCTGCTGCGGCTTCAGCGCCGGGGACAGCCCGACGACGTCGTAGGTCTCGCTGCCATCGAGCTTCAGCGTCTGCGCCGTGGTCCCTTCCTTGAACTGCAGGGGCAGCACGCCCATGCCGACGAGGTTGGAGCGGTGGATACGCTCAAAGCTCTGGGCCACGACAACCTTCACGCCGAGCAGATTGGTGCCCTTGGCCGCCCAATCGCGCGACGAACCCGTGCCGTATTCTTGGCCGGCCAGAATGATCAGCGGGGTCTTGGCCGCGATGTACTTCGCAGCGGCGTCGAAAATCGACATCTCCTCGCCGGTGGGAGCGTAGAGCGTATTGCCGCCCTCCTTGCCGCCGAGCATCAGGTTTTTGATGCGCACGTTGGCAAAGGTACCGCGGGTCATGATGCGGTCGTTGCCACGGCGGGAGCCGTAAGAGTTGAAATCCTCGAAGGTGACACCGTTCTCGAGCAGGAAGCGGCCCGCGGGCGATGACTTCTTGATGGCGCCGGCCGGCGAGATGTGGTCCGTCGTGACCGAATCACCAAAGATGCCGAGCGCCTTGGCGCCGCTGATCTCGGTGATCGTACCGGGCTGCATGCCGAAGTTGGCGAAGAAGGGCGGCTCTTGAATGTAGGTCGACTTGACGTCGAACTCATAGACGTTGCCGGTCGAGGCTGGAATCTCGTTCCACTTCGGATTCTGCGCGGCGAAGTCCTTGTAAAGCTTGCGGAAGACCTCGGGCTTGAGGGCGGATTGCATCGCCTCGCGGACCTCGGCCAGCGTCGGCCAGATGTCGGCCAGATAAACCGGCTCGCCATCCTTGCCGTTGCCGATCGGCTCGCAGCTCAGGTCGAGGTCGATGCGCCCTGCCAGCGCAAACGCCACGACGAGCGGCGGCGACATCAGGAAGTTCGACTTCACGTTTTGATGCACGCGGGCCTCAAAGTTGCGGTTGCCCGAAAGCACGGAAGCGGTGATGAGATCGTTCTTCACTACCGCGTCCTCGATGTTGGCATCGAGCGGACCCGAGTTGCCGATACACGTCGTGCACCCGTAGCCCACGGTGTTGAACCGAAGCTTGTTCAGGTACGGCTGCAGGCCGGTCTTCTTCAGGTAGTCGGTGACGACGCGGGAGCCGGGAGCAAGGGAGGCCTTCACGGCCGGGTTTACCTTCAGCCCCTTCTCCACCGCCTTCTTCGCCAACAGGCCGGCCGCGAGCATGACGCTCGGGTTGGAGGTGTTGGTGCAGCTCGTGATCGCCGCGATGACGACGGAACCGTTGGTGAGCTTCGCCTTCTTTTTGGCGGTCGTCTCAACCTTCACGGCCTTGGCGTACGCCGCACGGTTCTTGCCGAAACCGTTCTCGGTGACCGGACGCTGGAAAGCAGCGAAGAACTCGCGTTGTAGATTCGGCAGTTCGATGCGATCCTGCGGCCGCTTCGGGCCGGCAACGCTCGGCACCACGGTGGCGAGGTCGATGGAAAGGTCGGTCGAATAGTCGATTTCCCCCTGCTGCGGAATGCCCCAAAGCCCCTGGGCCTTGTAATAGGATTCGTAGAGCCCGACCTGCTTTTCGTCGCGGCCGGTGGCACGGAGGTAATTGCAACACTCGGCGTCGATCGGGAAGAAGCCCATGGTCGCGCCGTACTCGGGCGCCATGTTCGCAATCATCGCGCGGTCGACGACCGGCAGAGCCTGCGCGCCCGGACCGTAGAACTCGACGAACTTGCCGACAACCTTGGCCTTGCGGAGCATCTGCGTGACGGTCAGCGCGAGGTCGGTCGCGGTGACGCCCTCGCGGAGGGCCCCGGTCAGGTATACGCCGACGACGTCGGGCGTGAGGAAATAGACGGGTTGGCCGAGCATGCCGGCCTCGGCTTCGATGCCGCCAACGCCCCAACCGACAATGCCGAGCCCGTTGATCATCGTCGTGTGCGAGTCGGTGCCGACGAGGGTGTCCGGATAGTAAACGCCGTTGTTGTCGGAAAGCACGCCCTTGGCGAGGTACTCAAGATTAACCTGGTGGACGATGCCGATACCCGGGGGAACGACCTTGAAGGTATCGAAGGCCTGCATGCCCCACTTCAGGAACTGGTAGCGCTCGCGGTTGCGGGAAAACTCGAGCTCGAGATTTTTGGCGAGGGAATCGGCGGCGCCGGAAAAATCGACCTGCACGGAGTGATCGACCACGAGATCCACGGGCACGAGCGGCTCGATGATCTTGGGGTTCTTGCCCATGCGGGCGACGGCGGAACGCATGGCCGCGAGATCGACCAACAAAGGCACGCCCGTGAAATCCTGCAGCACGATGCGCGCGACCACGAACGGAATTTCCTCGGTCCGCGGCGCCTTGGCGCTCCAACCGGCGAGATCGCGAATCGCGCCCTCGGCGACGCGCTTGCCGTCGCAGTTGCGCAGCAACGACTCGAGCACGAGCCGGATCGATACCGGCAAACGCGAAACCTTAAAGCCGGAGGCCTCAAGCGCGGGCAACGAGTAGAAGCGGTGCGACGAGCCGTTGGCGGAGAACGTCTGCAGCGTGTTGAAGGGATTCGGGAGATCGCTCATGGTGGTCGGTAAAACGGGAAAAATGGACGCGGGATAACCTCACCCCGCAGAAAAAAACCGGGGCGCCCTTGCTGGACGCCCCGGGCATCAAATCATTACTTGGCCAGCGCCGCCTGCACGGCCGAGAAATTCGGCAATTCCTTCGGCGACGGAGTCTGCTCCGCGTACTTGATCACGCCATCCAGCCCCACGACGAACGCCGCGCGGGCCGAGGTATCGCCGATGCCCGCGAGCATCGGGAAAAGGACGCCGTAGGCCTTGGTGACTTCCTTGTTCAGGTCGGATGCAAGGGTGACGTTGATCTTATTCGTCTTCGCCCAGGCTTCCTGCGTGAACGGGCTGTCGACGCTGATCGCAATGACCTCCGCGCCGAGGCTGGCGTACTGGCTCAGCCCGGAGGAAATATCACACATTTCCTGGGTGCAGACACCGGTGTAGGCCAACGGGAAGAAGAGAATGACGGTCTGCGTTTTGCCGAAGTTGGCGCTCAGCGTGACGTCCTTAAGACCTTCCGCGGTCTTGGTTTTGAGGGTGAAATCCGGGGCTTTGGAGCCGACAGCAATGGGCATGGTGGGAGGGAGGTGTAGGTTGAGTGTCGCCCCGACGACCTTCGCCGGGAAAAGACCTGCGACGTTGAGACTCGGCCGCCGCCGCCGCAAATCGTTTTTCCGAGTAACAGTGCGGATTCTATTTTTCACACCCGTCCCATAAGCACGGATTGTTCTCCGCCATCCGCTCAACGTCGCGGCGCCGCCCGAACCGCCCCAGAAACGCACTTGCGCGCCCACCGCCGCGCCGCGTTAACTCCCCGCCCCTCGCGATGAACATCCTCGAAGAACTCCGCTGGCGCGGCCTCTTGGCCGACTGCACCGACGCCGACGCGCTCACCCAGCGCATCGCCCAAGGCCCGGTGACGCTGTACTGCGGCTTCGACCCGACCGCCGACTCCCTTCACGTTGGCAACCTTGTGCCGCTGCTCGCGCTCCGCCGATTCCAACAGCAGGGCCACCACCCCATCGTCCTCGCCGGGGGCGCCACCGGCATGGTCGGCGACCCGTCGGGCAAGTCCGCCGAGCGCAACCTGCAGACGCCGGCGCAGGTCGAACACAACATTGCGAGCATCCGGACCCAGTTGACCAAGTTCCTCGACTTTGACGTCGCCGCCAATCCCGCCCGCCTCGTCAACAACCACGACTGGACCGCGCCGATCTCGATCCTCGAATTCCTCCGCGACGTCGGCAAACACATCACGGTCAACTCCATGATCGCGAAGGATTCGGTCCGCTCGCGGATGGAGGATCGTGACGCCGGCATCAGTTACACCGAATTCAGCTACATGCTCCTGCAGGGGTTTGATTTCTACCACCTGCGGAAGACCTATAACTGCGAACTGCAGATCGGCGCCACCGACCAGTGGGGCAATATCACCGTCGGCACCGAGCTCACGCGCAAGAAGCTCGGGGCCACCGTCTGGGGTCTCGTGTTCCCCCTTCTGACCAAGGCCGACGGCTCCAAATACGGCAAGACCGCCACCGGCACCGTGTGGCTCGACCCGAAGCGGACCTCACCGTACCGGTTCTACCAGTTCTTCGTGAATGCCGACGACGCCGACGTCGTGAAGCTGCTCAAAACGCTCACCTTCCTTCCCGCCGACGAAATCGCCACGTTGGAGCGTGAGCTCGCGGCCAACCCGGGCGCCCGCGCCGCGCAAAAGGCGCTCGCCAAGGAGATGACGGCGCTTGTCCACGGGCCCGAGCGGCTCGCCGGCGCGATCAAGGCGAGCGAAGTGCTTTTCGGCGGCTCCCTCGACGGCCTGTCCGAGGAAGATTTTCAAGACGTCATCGCCGAAGCCCCCAACAAGGACCTCGCAGCCGCCCAGCTCGCGGCAACCGGAACCCCCTTGCTCGATCTGCTGGTGCTCAGCGGTCTCGCCACCTCCAAAGGCCAGGCGCGCAAGGACGTCGAGGGCGGCGGCATCTACGTGAACAATGTCCGCGTCGCCGAGGTCACCCGGGCCGTGACCGCAGCCGACCTCCGTTTCGGCCGCTACATTCTCCTGCGCAAGGGCAAACGCACCTACGCCGTCCTTACGGCCCGCTGAAGCCGGCAGGCGGCTACGGGCCGCGCACGCGCAGGCGGCAGGTGAAGCTCCAGAGCCCCTTCACGTTTTGGATCTTGATCAGGATCCGGTTCGCTCCCCGTTTGAGCCGCACCGGCACCACCTCGTCGTCAAGCCGGCTGGTCCGCGCCTGCCACTTGTCGTCCACGAGCTCGCCGTTGACCCAAACCTTGAGCCCGTCGTCGCTGCCGATGCCGAGCCAGCCGTCGGTGTCGGCCGGCACCTCAACCTCCGTCCAAGCGTAGCCGATACAATAGTCGAGGTTGTTTGCGTTCCCTAGAAAATCCACCAGCCCGTAGTACGGGTTCATCTTCTTCCAGGTCAGTTTCTCCCCGTCGATTTCCTGTTTTCCGCCCGCGACCGGCCGGACGCTATCGGCCCCCGCCGCGGTGAACCAGTCGGAGTTGAAGGCGTTCTTCTGCGAGGCAGTCGAAACCTTACCTGCGCTGCCGGCCGTGACGGCGGAAAGCATCACCGTGCCATCTTCGCCCACGCGGTCGATGGTGGAGAACACCTGCTCGGGCACTTTGACGGACTTGAGCACGAGCCAGCTCTTAATCGGCACGTCGACGCGGGCCTCCCCCTTGACCCAAGCGGAGTCGGCCGCGAGTAGCGCGTCGAGCGGCGGAATCACCAACTCGTAGGCATAACGGCCGGCCACCGCCGCTCCCCGCTCGATGGCGGGCAGGAAAAAGGCATTGCGCCGCAGCGCCTCGGCGACGGGGCGCACGAGCGGCGCGGGCATGCCGTCGCCCGCGGCAACTTCAACCGCGGTCACTTCGCCGTCGGCCCCGACATCGAGTTTGGCGGTGATCCGGGTGACCCCGCGGGCCCGCAAGGGCTCGATCCGCAGCGGATCAATCACCAACAGCGGGCCGGTCACTTGGTCGGCGAATTCCACCGGCCGCACCGCCCGCAGGTAGTGGGCACGGTCGCGGGCGGCCCGCGGGTTGGCAGGATTGAGCTCCCACAGAAAATCGCTCGCCCCGTCCACGAACTTCGTGACGTCGATGATCTCATTTACTCCGCGGCCGAAGAGCGGCACCCCCTCACGCGTCATCAGCACGGCGACCATGCCTTCGGCCGGAGCAAACCGTGCCATCAGCTTGCTGCCGGACAACTTGCCCGGATCACCAAACAACCACGGCCGCGCCGGCAGCCAGCGGGACTCCATGTTCGCCTGGCGCGTCGGCACCACGACGGTCACCACCTGCCCCGGATACACCCGCTGCACCCGCGTGACAAACGGCCCGAGATTGTCGAGCAAGTGCGACACGTTACCCTCCCTTCGCCCGATAAAAATACCCACGATGAACTCCGGCTCGGGCAGCGCATCGAAATCCAGCGGACGCGCCTCGCGATTCTCCAACCGAACCACGCGGCCCAACAGTTCGGCCGTGGCCTCGCCTTTAGCCTTGTATCTTGAACGGTGAGGATTGGTGGCGGCTTCCGAGAATGGGCGTATAGCTCGTCGGAGGAAGCCGCCGCCAATCCGGGTGGGCGGTCCCCTTTCCGCGTCAGACCGATTAAGCCTTGAAACGTGCAAACGATTTC
>CAIJFT010000012.1 GCA_903820035.1 uncultured Opitutia bacterium | reverse complement strand
GTGGCTAGCTTGCTGGAGGCCAACCGCTCGCGTAGGCCGTCGCGGCTGACGGCCCCTGACTCGATGATCCTACACGCCAAAGAGCGCGGGATTTCGTGCTTGAACGCCTTTGCCAAGCCCGAGGCGAGAAAGTGGTCAAGGCGAACGCCTCGCTGTGCTGCATTGATTCGCCAAGCTAGCTTCTGCTTATCCATGTGCGCGCAAGCGTGGAGGAGTGTCGGTTCGGATGACAAGGGCGAGTGCATGGCCGAGGCGCACCCAGCCTCTTGAGGAAAATTAGCCCGAGAACGAAGCTGGCGAATCAGAGGGAAGCTCGGAGGCGCTACAGAGCCGCTTCTGTGCAACGATTCTGGCATCGGCCAACATTTCCGGTCCGTGTGCAGATGCGGGAACTGGCGGAGAGGGAGGGATTCGAACCCCCGGTAGGCTTTCACCTACACGCGCTTTCCAAGCGCGCGCATTCGACCACTCTGCCACCTCTCCGAGTTACCGGCGGACCGTCGTTTAAGACAGCCACCAATTGGACGAACGGCCAAAAAACGTCAGCGTGTTCTGTTGGTCAACCGCAAATCCTCAAGGAAAGCCGCTAGGCGTAATGATCTCCTGCCGTCTTTCTCCACTGGCTGGTATGCGTCTGAGCCTTTGTTCCGTGCCCCGCGATGAGTGCTCGGCGCGCCGGGCTACGCAGGACTCGATTCAAAGCCCGTATCGACCGCGGCTAATCTAGCGTGCGCGAGGCCTAGCGCATGTCTTCAAACGCGGTGTTTAGTCAGTCGACGCTGGATAACCGAGGGAAATTCCACCCACGCGATTTATTCACCGGCATGTCAGTTCCGGCTTGTTATCTCCCCGGCGCTCCCGACTATTGACCTCTCTTTTCCGTCCGTCGCTCGCATCACCGGCTCCACCGGTGGAGATGTTGCCTCCGCGACACTGTCTTTACCGCCGATTTCTCCAGCTTCCTCTACTTTTCGCCAAAAAGTGCTTGCCCCGCTTTCGGCGCAAGGTAGCGTCGTCCCCTTTTCGTCACTTACCACTCTCACGTTTCCTCCTTCCTCGTATGCCGACCATCAATCAACTCGTGCGCAAAGGCCGCCGCAAGGTGACCACCAAGTCAAAGTCTCCCGCTTTGGCCGGTAATCCCTTCCGCCGCGGTGTTTGCGTGCAGGTGATGACCCGCACCCCGAAGAAGCCGAACTCCGCCATCCGGAAGGTCGCGAAAGTTCGTCTCACCAATGGCAACGAAGTCATCTCTTACATTCCCGACGAGGGCCACAACCTGCAGGAGCACTCGATTGTGCTCGTGCGCGGTGGCCGTGTGAAGGACCTCCCCGGTGTTCGCTATCATATCGTTCGCGGCACCCTTGACGCAACTGGCGTCGAGAAGCGTCGCCGCTCCCGCTCTAAGTACGGCGTCAAGCGCCCGAAGGCCGCCAAGTAAGCAACCGTTCTTTTAACCGAATCTCGCCATGTCACGTCGTCACAGAGCCGAAAAACGTCAGGTTGTACCCGACAGTCGCTACAACAGCCCCTTGGTTGCCCACCTCGTCAATGTCATCATGAAGAGCGGCAAGAAAAACATTGCACAGCGCATTGTCTACGGCGCGTTTGAGAAGGTGTCCGAGAAGCTCGAAAAGGGCGATCCGGTTGACTTGATGCTTGGCGCACTTGAAAACGCCCGTCCCCGCCTCGAAGTAAAGAGCCGCCGTGTGGGTGGTGCAACATATCAGGTGCCCGTTGAGATCTCCTTTGAGCGTCAGGAATCGCTGGCGCTACGCTGGATCGTAGACGCCGCTTCGAACCGCAAGGGTATTCCGATGAAGGAAGCCCTCGCCGCTGAAATTATCGACGCCTATAATAACACAGGCAGCGTCGTGAAGAAGAAGGAAGACACCCACAAAATGGCGCAGGCGAATCGTGCCTTCGCCCACCTCCGCTGGTAATTTTTCGGTTCCTCTGCCCATGTCTTCCGTCCCCGCACCTGTCATTACTGTCGTCAACGACAAGGCTAAGATTTCTCCGGTCAACTCGAAGGAACGTCCTTTCCCATTGGAGTGGACGCGTAATATCGGCATCGCCGCGCACATTGACGCCGGCAAGACGACGACGACCGAGCGGATTCTTTTCTACTCTGGCGCTGTCCACAAGATGGGTGAAGTCCATGAGGGAACCACTGTGACCGATTGGATGGAACAGGAGCGCGAGCGCGGAATCACTATTACCGCCGCCGCCATTTCCTGCGCTTGGAATGCGTCTTGGGGCCCTTGGAAGGGAATCAAGCAGCGCATCAACATTATCGACACCCCAGGGCACGTCGATTTCACCGCCGAAGTTGAGCGTTCGCTCCGCGTGCTCGACGGAGCGGTAGCAGTGTTTTGCGCGGTTGCCGGTGTGCAGCCACAATCTGAAACCGTCTGGCGCCAGGCAAATAAGTATAAAGTTCCACGCATCGCGTTCATCAACAAGATGGACCGTACTGGTGCCGATTTCTTCCGCGCCGTCTCGGAGATGCGCGAGAAGCTCAAGGCCAACGCCCACCCGATTTTTCTGCCCATCGGCAAGGAAGAGAATTTTACGGGTCTGATCGACTTGGTTCAGAATTTGGCCTATTCCTTCGAGGAAAATCCCAACGACCAGTTGGGACTCAACCCGACAACCATGCCGATCCCGGAGGAGATGCTGGATCTGGCTAAAGAATACCGCGATAAGTTGATCGAGGCGGTTTCTGACTTCGATGACACGATTGCCGAGAAATATCTGGGTGGCGCTGAGATCACCACCCCAGAGCTGATGCTCGCCGTGCGCAAAGCGACAATTTCACTTAAGTTTACGGGGGTTGTACCCGGTTCCGCCTTTAAGAAGAAGGGTGTCCAGCGACTGCTTGATTGTGTGGTTAACTACCTCCCGAACCCGATCGACGTTCCCCCGATGTTTGGCCAGGACAGCGACGGTAAGGAAGTTGCGGCAATCGTAGATGACAAAGCCAAGATGGCTGGTCTTGCGTTCAAACTTTGGAACGATCCATTCGTTGGTCGTTTGGTATTCTTCCGTGTTTACACCGGCATTCTGAATAAAGGCACGGCAGTCTACAACCCGCGGACCCGCCGTTCTGAACGTGTATCCCGATTGGTACTGATGCGCGCGATCGAGCGCGAAGAAATTGAAAAGGCGTACTCTGGTGATATTTGCGCTGTTGTTGGCGTAAAAGATGTCATCACCGGTGATACCCTTTGCGACGACGATTTCGACATTCGCTTGGAGCCGCCCTCTTTCCCTGAGCCTGTTATCTCGATGTCGATCGAGCCGAACACCAAGGGCGATCAGGAAAAGATGGGCACCGCCTTGCAGCGGCTGGTGGCAGAAGATCCTACGCTGCGGGTCAAGACTGACCCCGATACCGGCCAAACCATTCTTGCTGGCATGGGTGAACTTCACCTGGATATCATCCGTGACCGTATGAAGCGCGAGTTCAAGGTTGAGGCCACTGCTGGGAAACCTCAGATCGCTTACCGCGAAACAATCACTAAGCTCGCAGAGGCTGAAGGAAAGTTCATCCGCCAGTCTGGCGGTAAAGGCCAGTACGGTCACGTTGTCGTCAAAATCGAGCCGAATCAAAAGGGCAAGGGCGTCGAGGTTGTTAACGAGATTGTTGGCGGATCTATTCCAAAGGAATTCATTAAGCCGGCGACCGAAGGCATCCTCGAAGGCTGTAACAACGGTGTAGTCGCGGGTTACCCGGTTGTCGACGCGATCATCCGCATCGTTGACGGTTCCTTTCATGAGGTCGATTCGTCCGAACTCGCTTTCAAGATGGCTGGTATCTTTGGCTTCAAGGAAGCCATGAAAAAGGCCAATCCGATCTTACTCGAGCCTATCATGGGTGTCGAGGTTACGACTCCCGAGGAATATCAGGGCGATCTAATGGGTGACATCAACCGTCGCCGTGGTCAAATTCAGGGCATGGAGAATAAGAACGGCGCTTGCATCATTAATGCCTTTGTTCCGCTTGAGTTGCTCTTCGGCTATGTGACTGATATCCGCTCACTTTCCAAGGGCCGCGCCAGCGCTGGTATTACTCCCTCACACTTTGAGCAGGTTCCGAACTCGCTCCTCGCCAAAATCGTCGAGACTTCCTCGAAAGCCCCCGCTCGCACTTAATCCTCCGTTCTTTTTTCGCCATGAAAGGCCAACGAATTCGCATCAAACTACAGGGCTTCGATTATCGCGTTATCGATCAATCCGCGCAGGATATCGTCGAAACCGCAAAACGCTCTGGCGCTCGGGTCTCCGGCCCGATCCCGTTGCCTACTCGAATCGAAAAGCTCTCGGTCAACCGCTCCCCGCATGTCGATAAGAAGTCGATGGAGCAGTTCGAAACCCGTACCCACAAGCGTCTTATCGATATCATCGAGCCGACCGCGCAGACAGTCGATGAGCTCAAGAAGCTCAATCTCCCCTCGGGCGTTGATATTACCATCAACGTCTAAGTTCAAACCATCAACCCGCGAACGAAGCTAAAATCCGCACCCGGATTTCTTCACTCTACAGTTAGCAGTTGCTTGTGTGCCAATCGGCACCGCCAAGCCCCTCGCTAAAGTAGGTCCGTTAAACGGAAAATTTTCCACCTACCGCTTAGCCTATGATCTCTGAAATTTTAGGTAAGAAACTCGGCATGACGCAGGTATACGACGCGCAAAACGTGCTCGTTCCCGTCACCGTAGTCGAAGCCGGACCCTGCTCTGTGGTCCAGGTCAAGACTGTCGCTATTGACGGCTACAATGCCGTCCAGCTTGGCTTTTCCCTCAAAAAGGAAAAGAATACAGCCGCCGGCGAAATCGGCCATGCCAAAAAGGCCGGCCTCGAAAACGCTCCGCGCGTCCTCGCCGAGGTCCGCCTCGTTGATGCCCCGACCCTCAATGTAGGTGATATCGTTAACGCGACCTCCTTTTCTGAAGGCCAGTTGGTCGATGTCATTGGCATCACGAAGGGAAAAGGATTTCAAGGCGTGGTGAAGCGTTTTCGCGTCGCTGGCGGTCCCGCCACCCACGGTTCCATGTTCCATCGGCGTATCGGCTCTATCGGTATGAGGCAGACGCCCGGCCGCACATGGAAAAATCAGTCGATGCCTGGGCACATGGGTAGCGAAAAACGCACCGTTCAAAACCTTCGGATTGTTAAGGTCATCGCCGAAAAGAATCTTATCCTCGTAAAGGGTGCGATTCCTGGTGCCAATGGCGACGATGTCATTGTCCGCAAGGCCATCAAGGGCCAGTGGGCGCTCCCGACCCCGGCCCCCGTACCGGTAAAGGCTGACAAGGCCGCGGCTAAACCCGCAGCCAAACCCGCTGCCAAGAAATAAGGAGACCAGCAGACATGAAACTCACCGTTTTTAGTTCCGACGGCAAGACGAGCAGCGAAAAGGATTTCGCCAGCATTCCCACGTTCGAGGGCGACAAGGGCCTTCAGGCCGTCAAGGAAGTTATCGTTGCCATCAACGCCAACAACCGCCAAGGCACACACTCCACGAAAACACGTGGTGAAGTACGTGGCGGCGGTAAAAAACCATGGCGCCAGAAGGGCACAGGTCGTGCCCGGGCTGGTTCGATCCGCTCTCCGCTGTGGGTTGGGGGTGGCGTGGTCTTTGGACCTAAGCCCCGCGATTACTCCAAGAAAATAAATGACAAGGTAAAGCAGCTCGCTTTCAGCCGCGCGCTCTTCGACCGCGCCTCTGCTGGCGAGCTTGCCGTAATCGATTCGTTCGATTCAAAAGCCACGAAGACCAAGGCGATGGACGCAGTTGTTGAGCGCATCGCGCCCAAAGGGCGCGTTCTCTTGGTTGATGCTCCTTTTGCTGTCGCGACCGCCTTGGCTTCTCGCAACATCGAGCGTGTTTACCTCCAAGAAGCCGCAAAGCTCAATACCCTCGATCTGGCTCAATACGCCAAGATTATCGTTAGCACCAAGGCGCTGGATGCCATCATCGCCCGCGTCAACGGAGGTAAAAACTAATGCAAGCCGACAAGATACTCAAACTCGTCAGATTGACTGAGAAGTCCAACAAGCTCTCGTCGGAACTGGGCCAGTACACCTTCGAGGTTTTTGGACACGCCAACAAGCATCAGATTGCCGAGGCTGTCGAAAAGACCTTCAAAGTTTCCGTGCGTCGCGTTAACACGCAGACCTACCGCGGAAAGAACAAGAAGAGCCGGCAGGGCCAACCCAGCGTTGGCTCCGATTATAAGAAGGCGATCGTGACGCTGAAGGCTGGCGATAAAATCGAACTCGTCTAACGCCGCCGACCCAACGGAGACATCCCAATGCCAATTCATTCATTTCGTCCGCTTACGCCCTCAGGCCGCTTCACCTCGCTCAATAAGCAGGTCGGGCTATCCAAGGAGCGACCCCAGCGCGCTCTCACCGAGAGCAAGCACAAGTCTGGTGGTCGTAACGTCTACGGTCGCGTAACGTCCCGTCATCGTGGTGGTGGTCATAAGCAGCTGTATCGTATCGTTGATTTTCGTCGCGATGTTCGCGACATGCCGGCCCGGGTTCAGGCGCTAGAATACGATCCTAATCGTACTGCGAATCTTGCCCTGATCGCCTACACGAATGGTGACAAAGCCTATATCCTTGCGCCTAAGGGGCTGAAGGTTGGCGATACCGTATTCGCGTCCGACAAGGCCACCACGAACGATTTCAATATCGGAAATAACTTTCCGCTGTCGATTATCCCACCTTCAACACTTCTCCACTGTGTTGAACTCCTTCCTGGACGCGGCGCTCAAGTAGCGCGTTCAGCCGGAGCCGGTCTTGAGTTGGTAGCGATTGAGGACAATCGCGCGACGCTCAAAATGCCCTCTGGCGAGCTGCGTTACGTCAACGCAAAATGCCGAGCCACCATAGGCGAAGTTGGCAATGGAGACCATAATCAACAGTCCCTCGGTAAGGCTGGCCGCAAGCGCTGGCTCGGCGTGAGGCCGACTGTGCGCGGTATGGCGATGAACCCGGTAGACCATCCCAACGGTGGTGGTCAGGGTAAGTCAAAGGGTGGTGGCGGTCGTCAGCAGCTTGTTTCCCCATGGGGACAACTTGCCAAAGGCTTCCCGACCCGCCGTCGTTCGAAGACCTCGAACTCACAGATCATTGTACACCACAACGGCCGCAAGCCGCGCGGTCAGAAGTAACCCCGCACCTTTCGTACCATGGCACGTTCCATCAAAAAAGGTTTTTTCGTCGACTACCACCTGCTCGAAAAAATCGAGAAGGCTGCGAAGGCCGGCGCTAAGAAGCCGATCCAAACTTGGTCCCGTCGTTCAACGATTACGCCCGATTTCATCGGCCATACGTTCAGCGTCCATAACGGCAAGGCGTTTATCGCCGTGTACGTCACCGAAAACATGGTTGGCCACAAGCTCGGTGAATTCTCACCGACACGCATCTTTAAGGCGCACGGTGGCATGACTCGGAAGGAAATTTAAAGTTTCCAGATCCGACCTCTATGCTGCGTCGTTTTACATTTGGCAGTGTTCTTGCGCTTACCGCTCTGGTCGGGTTTACCCCAACTTCAGCGGCAAAGTCGCCGGTAGTTGCCGAAGTCCTCGGGGTACAGTCCATCCATTCGGCAGATATCGTTCTGATCAATCAGGGCTACAACGCTGGGCTGCGACAGGGAATGGTTTGTCGCCTTTCCCGCGATGGCTCCGAAATTGCCGAAGTGCTGCTCGTGGAACTACGTCCCTCTTGCGGCGCCGCGCTGATTCTCAAAGTTGGTGCTAGCGAGTCTATCCATCGAGGCGACGCCGCGACCATCAAAGTTCTCAAATCTTAACTCAGAAAAATAACTAAAGGGTAGAACGTGATTTTCGTCACGTTACTATCGCCGAAATCAATTTCGGAATCCTCACCACCATCATGGAAGTTCAAGCCCTCACCCGCTACGCGCGGATGTCACCCAAGAAAGTGCGCGAAGTCGCCCGCACGATCCAAGGCCGTAAGGCCGCGGATGCCGTAGAGTACCTCATGCTGGTCCCGCGCAAGTCAGCAAAGCTCATTGCCAAGACACTCAAGAGCGCCATCGCGAATGCGGAGAACAACAATAACCTTTCTGCTGATACGCTGACCGTAAAGAGTGCAATTATCGAGAATGGACCCGTGCTAAAACGCTTCAAGGCAGGTGCTCGCGGTACAGCGATGCCTAGGCGTAAAAAGATGTCCCATATTCGTATCGTTCTCTCGGACGGCAATTCCAACTCGTAATTTACTTCCATGGGCCAAAAAACTAACCCGATCGGCTTCCGTCTCGCCGTCCGCCGCAACTGGCAGTCCCGCTGGTACGCGGGCAAGAAGGATTTCAGCAAACTACTCCTCGAAGACCAGATCATACGGTCAAAGTTGATGGAGAAGTTAAAGCAGGCCTCCGTCCCGCGTATCTTCATTGAACGCGCTTCTAATCGTGTCCGTGTAAAGATTTACACCGCACGTCCAGGCATCGTAATTGGGCGCAAGGGACAGGAAATTGAAAAAATCAAGGAGGAGCTGTCCAAGCTTACGGGTAAGGAAATTCTCCTCGATATTCAGGAGGTGAAAAAGCCGGAGATTGAGGCCGCCCTCGTCGCTGAGAACGTTGCCCTCCAGCTGGAACGCCGCATAGCCTTCCGTCGTGCGATGAAGAAGGCCGTCGAAATGGCCATGGCAATTGGCGCAGAGGGCATTCGAATTCAATGCTCCGGTCGTCTTGGCGGTGCAGATATTGCCCGTCGCGAGTGGCAGCGTAAGGGCCGCGTCCCGTTGCACACCATGCGTGAGAATATCGACTACGGTTTCGCTGAGGCGCTGACCGTCTACGGCAAGATCGGCGTCAAGTGCTGGATCTGCAAAAAAGAATCCGATAACAACTGAGCGGCGTCATTTCGTCGTAAACAACTTTAGGAGACAACTCCCATGGCAGCAATTTCACCCGCCCGTACCAAGTACCGCAAGACGATGAAGGGCTCGCGCGCCGGCAACGCCAAGCGCGGCAACACCCTCGCATTCGGCGAATTCGGCCTGCAGTCGCTAACTCGTGGTCCGATGACAGGGCAGCAAATCGAAGCTGCGCGTGTCACGATTTCTCGCCACCTCAAGCGCAAGGGCAAACTCTGGATCCGTATCTTCCCCCACAAGCCTGTCACCAAGAAGCCCGCGGAAGTCCGCATGGGCTCAGGAAAGGGCCCGGTTGAATATTACGTTGCCGTGATCAAGCCGGGCGCTGTTCTATTTGAACTTGCTGGCGTACCGTTGACTGTTGCCAAGGAGGCCTTCCGCCTGGCCGACGCGAAGCTCCCGTTCCATTGCCGCTTCATAGCGCGCGAAACTACCGCGTCCTGAGCTGAAACTTAAAAAAGCCCTGCCATGACTTCGAAAGAAATACGCGCATTCTCGCCCGCCGAGATCACCACAAAGCTCAGCGAGATTCGCGAGCAACTCCTCCAGCTTCGTCTGCGTAAGCAGACTGGCCAGGTGGAAAAGACCCACGAGCTGCGCACGCTCCGTAAAGACATCGCCCGCCTCGAGACGATCCAGAACGAAAAGAAAGCCCAAACGCAGAAGGCCGCTTGAGGCACCAGCGTCAAACCGGAAAATACATCATGTCCAACGCCACCGCAGGCAAGCGCACCGTGCGCAAGACCCAGATCGGATTCGTCTCAAGTCGCTCCGGCGACAAGTCGATCAAGGTTACTGTCGCCTTTAAGACGCCTCATCCTTTGTACCATAAGGTCGTCAATCGGCAGACCGTTCTTCACGTCCACGACGAAAAAAACGAAACTTCCATAGGTGACAAGGTTGAGGTCATGGAGACCCGCCCGATCAGCCGACTCAAACGTTGGCGTGTCGTGTCGGTGCTGCACAAGGCCATCGCCGCAGACGGCGTGGCGATTACAGAAAAAGATGTCGCCGCCTCCGTGCCGACAAAGACCACCAAGAGTACCGAGGTTGCCGGCTCAGCCCCGCAATCCAAGGGCTGACCCTCCTAACAACCAAACCCAATCGGGGAGTCCCTCCATGATCCAACTCCGCTCCATTCTTGAAGTCGCCGACAATACCGGCGCCCGGAAAGCCGCTCTCATCCAACGCATGGGGCAGCAGAAAAATACCGCCCACATTGGCGATATCGTTACCGTGCACATTAAAGAAAGCACGACCGATGCGACCGTTAAAAAAGGTGAAGTTGCCAAGGCTGTCGTCGTCCGCACTAAGGCGGCTGTACGTCGCGCCGATGGGAGCTATCTACGGTTTGATTCTAACGCAATCGTGATCATCGATGCGACCAACAATCCTCGTGGCACCCGTATCTTCGGACCGGTGGCCCGCGAACTGCGTGCGAAGAATTTCATGAAGATCATCTCGCTCGCCCCGGAGGTTCTTTAACATGGCCCAGAAATTCCACGTCAAACGCGGCGATCAAGTCGTCGTCATCGCCGGTTCCCAGAAGGGTAAGTCCGGCAAAGTCCTTGAGATCCTCGCCGCAAAGCAACGGGCTAGGGTAGAGGGTGTTGCGATGATTAAGAAGCATCTTAAGAAATCGGAGAAAAATCCACAGGGGGCCATAACCGAGCTAGAGGGATCTGTGCACGTAAGTAATTTGATGCTGCAGACCGATTTCGACGCCACCAAGCGAAAGAAATCCGATAAGCCGGCGGCCTAATTTTGATGCGAGAGCACGCTTGCCAACCAGCCTGCGCGCCTGCGTTACTGGATTCTTTTCCACTCTTCACTCACTCTCCAATGCCTCGCGGTCGGTAATCGCGGGCCTATTCAAATGAGCAACATCCCTTCCCTTAAAAAACTGTACTCCGAGCAGGTCGCCCCTGAACTAGTCAAGAACCGCGGCTACAAGAATAAACATCAGGTACCTAAGCTGATTAAGATCAGCCTCAACACCGGTATTGATGCTGATGCGGACAAGAACCAAATTGCCGATATTGCCCGCGATATCGCTGCGATTGCTGGGCAAAAGGCAATTTTGAACCGTTCGAAGAAGGCGATCGCTAACTTCAAGTTGAAGCCGAATCAGATCACAGGTTGCAGCGTAACACTTCGCGGTGATAACATGTGGGAATTTCTCCAGCGGCTTTTGGCCGTCGCACTTCCGACTATCCGCGACTTTCGCGGCGTACCCTCGAAACTAGACGGCCAAGGGAACTACAGCCTCGGTGTAACCGACCACAGTATTTTCCCCGAAATAACCGTCGAGAATGTGAAGAAACATATGGGCCTTGATGTCACAATCGTGACTAGTGCTGAGACTGACGATGAAGGTCGTGAGCTCCTCCGCCTGCTCGGCATGCCTTTCCGACGGATTGAGACGACCAACACCCCGAAGGCAGCTTAACTCAAACTATTTTCCGCCATGCCGAAGACCTCCGCAATCGAGCGCAATAAAAAGCGCATCAAGCTCGCCGCCAAGTTCGCCGCCAAGCGCTCCGAACTGAAGTCAGTCCTTATCAATCCGGCCACGACCGACGAGGAATTCCACGCGACGCAGAAAAAATTACAAAAGCTTCCCCGGAACTCCTCCCCAACCCGCATCCGAAATCGTTGTTCGATGAGCGGGCGCCCGCGTGCGTTCATCCGTAAATTTGGCGTTTCCCGTATCCAATTCAGGGAACTTGCCCTCTCTGGCAAGATACCCGGTGTAACCAAGTCCTCTTGGTAATTTTCATTGGCCAACGGGGGTCGGATATGACCCGAGCGGCCGCATTCAAAAACATCCACCATGACCGATCCGATTAGCGATTTCCTCACCCGTATCCGCAACGCCGCCAAGGCGAAGCTTGATGAGTGCATTATCCCGCACTCAAACATGAAAGAGAGCCTTGCGGCTATTCTGAAGGCCGAGGGTTACGTTTCCAGCCATAGCGTCGGGATTGATGTACGGGGTCACAGGACCCTCGTTGTGAAAATGAAGTACGTCGATGGGGCTCCCGCAATTACCGGCATTAAGCGGGTTTCTACGCCGGGCCGCCGTCTATACAGCAGCTATACGGAAATTCCTCGCGTGCTAAACGGCTTGGGCATTGCGATTGTTTCAACTTCCAAGGGTCTAATGAAAGACGCCGACTGCCGCCGTAACAAGGCCGGTGGTGAACTGATCTGTAACGTCTGGTAAGCGGCCTAAGCCACTTCCACTAGCAACTCTTATAAAATGAGCCGCATCGGCAAACAACCCGTTCCTATCCCGGACAAGGTAAAAGTCACCGTTACCGGTGAATCTGTCCTCGTTGAGGGCCCTAAGGGCAAAGTACAGAAATCTTTTGCGCCTGTCGTTAAAGTGACCGTCGCTGACAAAGTAGTTACCTTCGCCCCTACTGAAGACAGTCGTTTTGCTAATGCCATGTATGGCACGGCGCGATCTGTGGTTGCTGGTATGGTCAAGGGCGTTACGGATGGTTACGTCAAGGAACTCGAGATTCAGGGGGTCGGCTTCAAGGCGAACCTCAAGGGTAGTCAACTCGATCTCGCTTTGGGCTATTCTCATCCGATAGTGATGGAAATTCCTGTTGGGATTAAAATTACAGTTACCGACCAGACCAAACTTAAGGTCGAGGGGGCAGATAAGCAGCTTGTCGGTGCGGTAACTGCAGAGATCCGCGGGTACTACCCGCCAGAGCCTTACAAAGGCAAGGGCGTGCGCATCGTTGGCGAGCGTGTTCGCCGCAAGGAAGGCAAGACCGTCGCCTAACGCCTGGAGTACAACGAATGAAAACTATCACCAAGTCCCGTCTGCTTCAAAACCGTCGTTGGCGCATCCGCAAGAAGGTAGCGGGCACTGCTGCCCGCCCGCGGCTATCCGTGCGCTTTACGGCAAAACATATATACGCTCAGGCTATCGACGACGATGCTGGCCGAACACTTGTGTTCCTGTGCAGCCTCGACGCTGAACTGCGGAAGCAGAAGCTCAAGGCCAACATCGCCAGCGCTAAGACGCTCGGCGTGGCTTTTGCTAGCAAGGCGAAGGCTGCCGGGATTGCCTCGGTCGTATTCGACCGCAGCGGTGCTCCCTATCACGGAAAAGTCAAAATCTTCGCCGACGCTGCACGCGAAGGTGGCCTTCAATTCTAAAGTATCCGCATGAGCACAGAAAATTCAGCTCCCGCTCCTGAGTCAGCCCCCGCTGCCACTCCCGCTCCCGCTCCCGCGGCTGAGCGCCCGCAACGTGAATCGCGTGGTGGCCAGGGTGGCTTCCGCGGTCAGGGTGGTATGCGTGGTCCCCGCCGCGACGGCGGTCGCCGTGACAACCGCGACAAGCATACAGAGGGCGATGGCCCAACCATGATTGAGAAGGTCGTCTTCATCAACCGATGCGCCAAGGTGGTGAAAGGTGGACGTCGCTTTTCATTCGCTGCACTTGCTGTTGTCGGCGACGGTAAGGGTAAGGTTGGTATCGGTTACGGAAAGGCCAATGAAGTGCCCGATGCAATCAAGAAGGGTACAGCCAACGCCCACAAGCATCTTGTGACTGTGAAGCTCAAGGGTGACACCATTCCCCACGACGTGATGGGCGAGTACGATGGCGGTCGCGTTATGTTGAAGCCGGCTTCGCCTGGTACGGGACTTATCGCCGGTGGCGGAGTACGTGCCGTTCTTGAGGCTGCTGGGATTAAAAATATTCTGACAAAATCGATGGGTTCCTCGAATCACATCGCTGTAGTCCATGCTACACTAGCCGGACTACAAAAGCTCCGCTTGGCTGAGGACATCGCGAAGGCCCGCGCTGCGGTCTGAGCGATTTTAGCCTCTCCTTTATCATAATTTAAATCCGAGTCGCGAACCGTCTCTCTCGGCCCGCGGCGAGCTTCATCTAGGAATCCGATATGAAATTACACGAACTCAAGAATGTCCCCGGCGCAGTACACCGCAAGAAGCGCGTAGGGTGCGGCGAAGGCGGCGGGCACGGAAAAACAAGCGGTCGTGGTGGCAAGGGCCAATCCGCGCGTTCCGGCAGCAGCATTCGTCCCGGATTCGAAGGCGGACAGATGCCTCTCTACCGGAAGCTGCCGCATCGCGGTTTCAATAGTTACAATTTCCGTGTCGAAATCGCGGTCTCTAATGTCGGAGACATAGCTTCATTGGAGCCTAGCATCACAGAAGTTAATGCGGCGGTGCTATCCGCCAATGGACTTATACGCGACGGCGAGGTCGCCGTAAAGATTCTCGGGGATGGTGAGCTGACTCGCCCGCTTAAGGTCACCGCGAAAAAGTTCTCCGCGACGGCCAAAGCGAAGATTGAAGCGGCCGGTGGTCAGGCGATTATCGCCTGACCTTTGTTGGGGGCACTCGGGATGATTCCGAATCACGGACACATCCCGAGCTAAACTTAGCTAAGCCGTCGCATCCTCTAAATTCTATCTTTTACCGTGTTTTCTGCTTTCACGAATTCCCTGAAGATTCCGGAGTTGCGCTCCCGTATCTTTTACACGCTATCGCTGCTTTTTCTTTCGCGTGTTGCTTCTCACATTCCCCTGCCGGGAATTGATCCCCGTCCGTTGCAAAACTTTTTTGCCGAGCAGTCGGCCGGCGGCGCAGGCGCTCTTATTGGCCTATATAATATGTTTACTGGCGGCGCCCTGATTAAAGGGGCGGTTGCGGCGCTGGGCATTATGCCATACATCAGCGCATCGATCATTTTTCAATTAATGACCGCTGTGGTGCCGGCGTTGAGCCGTTTGCAACAAGAAGGTGATGTCGGACGGCAAAAGCTCACCCAGTATACTCGGTATGCGACTGTGCTGATTTGTGTGATCCAAGGAACGCTTCTTTTGCTCGCCCTCCAGAATCCAGCGCAACTCTTTACTGGCTATAGCGTTGAGACCTACGGTCCAATCGTAATCGTCGACAAGTGGAGCTTTATCTTGACTTCGGTGATCTTCATGACCGCCGGCACAATGCTTTTGATGTGGCTTGGTGAGCAGATCACCCAGCGTGGTATCGGCAACGGTGTTTCCTTGTTAATTACGGTGGGAATTCTGGCCGACATTCCGGGAGCAGCCACTCAAACCTACCAACTTTTCTTCAAGCCGGTCGGGACCGGTGCTAGCCTCGGCTTGCCGCAGGCGGCCATTATGATAGCTCTATTTCTACTGGTTACGATGGGAATTATTGCGGTTGTTCAGGGGCAGCGTAAGATCCCAGTGCAGTACGCTAAGCGTGTTGTGGGTAATAAGGTCATGGGTGGGCAGAGTTCCTTCCTGCCACTCAAGGTCAATTACTCGGGCGTTATGCCCGTGATCTTTGCCAGTGCTATCCTCCTGTTCCCTCAGCAAATTTTTTCCTGGGTTGGTGCTCACTTCCATTTGAAATTCCTCACCGAGTTCTCAAACGAGCTCCTTCGTGGGAACTTCTGGTATTACTTCCTGAATACGATCCTGATCCTGTTCTTTAGTTATTTTTGGGTGTCGGTGATGTTCAAGCCCATCCAGATCGCCGACGACCTGAAGAAGTACGGTGGTTACATTCCTGGCGTCCGTCCGGGCGAGCCGACAGCTCAGTTCCTCGATTTCATCATGACCCGTCTAACCCTTGCGGGTGCGGTGTTCCTGACCCTGATCGCGATTATGCCGGATGTGCTTCTGTTCGAACTCAAGGTTCCGACGCGCATTGCTTATTTCTTTGGCGGCACGGGTATGCTGATTACGGTCGGTGTAATTCTCGACACGATGCGTCAAATCGAGACCTTCCTCCTTCAGCGTCATTATGATGGCTTTTTGAAGAGGGGTCGCATTCGAGCCCGCAGCGCCAACCCTCAGCAGGGTGTATCTGGGGAGGCACTCAGCCATGAGGCGGTGATGAAAATAGCCCTGCCTATGCTTGGCCTGCTGCTTTTGGGCACATCGATTTGGGCTTACAAGGTCTTCCTGAAATAAGTCTTTACTCTGGCAGTGACGGCTGGCAATTTCGTACCCCTCGCCGCATCCAGCCTTCTGGTTAAGGCGAAATATCTTCTCCTTGGTTCGCCGGATTTTCTTTCCGAAAGCCTGATGAACCAAGTCCGTTCTTTGAATCTTGAGCACGTCTCTCCCCACCGCTTGCTGCGGAAGGAGATTTCGCGCCGCGCGGCAACAGCCGCTGCGGAGGAAGCGAACCGGTTGGCGCTGATGCGCCGTTGGTTCTTCGCGCGCAAACCTGATGCGGGATTCGTTTTAAGCGAATTCCCGGCTACGCTGCTCCAAGCCAAAGTGTTCGACGAATGGCTCGATGTTCGCGATGAGGCGCTTAACGCCGTCATCGCTGGCCCTGATGCCGACGAGTCCGTTATCCAACACTATCGTACACTCGGTCTCCTCCAGGAGACGGGTATTCTCGCGCTCTCATGACGATCCCCATCAAGTCAAAGGATGGAATCTTACGGATGCGTGAGGCGTGTGCTATTGCCGCCACGGTACTTGAGCATCTCAAGACCATGGTCAGGCCTGGTATCACGACGCAGGACTTGGAAGAAGCAGGCCGCGATTATATCGCGCGTCTGGGCGCGAAGAGCGCCTGTTTTGGCTATCAGCACGGTTCCCGCCGCTACCCAGCTCACACCTGTATATCGGTCAATGAAGAGGTAGTCCATGGGATACCTTCATTCCGGCGAATTCTCCGTGACGGCGACATTGTCTCTCTTGATGTGGTCGTTTGGCACCAAGGCTACGTAGGGGACAACGCATGCACCGTTCCGGTCGGTCAAATCACGGCCGCGAATGAAAAGCTGCTCCTCGTCACACGCGAGGCACTCGACAGGGGAATCAAGCAAGCTCTCGTCGGTAATCGGATCGGTGACGTTTCGGCAGCAATCCAACAGCACGTCGAGTCGAACGGCTTCAGCGTTGTTCGTGATATGGTCGGCCACGGGGTCGGATCATCCATGCACGAGCCGCCGGAGATACCGAATTTTGGTCGGCGTGGGTCTGGCGACAAAATCAAGCCTGGCATGACCCTCGCCATCGAACCGATGGTTAACTTTGGCGGCTATCGAACGAAGACATTGTCCGACGGTTGGACAGTCGTTACCGCCGACGGGACAGCTTCGGCTCATTTCGAACACACCGTGCTCACGACGGAAGAGGGCCCAGAAGTACTGACCAAGCCACGTTGCTCAGATATCGCCAGTTACCACATTTCAGCCTGATATTCTTTAAATCTCACTAACCAACTCTCAACTAGAACAAACACCATGCCTCGTCTCCTTGGCGTCGACATCCCCGCGAAGAAAAAAGTCGCGTATTCCCTCCGTTACATCAACGGCATCGGTCCCACGCGGGCCGATTTGCTCGTTAAAGAAGCGGGCCTGAATCCTGATATGCGGGCTCAGGACCTCACCGAGGAGCAACTCAATAAGATCCTTCACCTGATCACTGAGCACAAGTGGGTCCTTGAGGGCGACCTCCGCCGCGAAATCGCCGGCAACTTGAAGCGCCTCCAAGCGATCAACTGCTATCGAGGTATCCGTCATCGCCGCAGCCTTCCGGTCCGCGGTCAGCGCACGAGCACCAATGCTCGTACCCGTAAGGGCCCCCGCAAGACCGTTGGTGTCAGCAAAGCTAAAGAAACCGCTTAACCTTTTTCCCTCATGGCCGAAGAAAAGTCCGCTCCGAAGAAAGAAAAGCCCGCGAAGCCCGCTGTTGAAGGCGTGGCCGCTGCAGCCCCTGCCGAAAAGAAGGCCAAGGGCTCTAAAGCTACTGCCGCAAAGGGCGCCCCTGAGGGCGCCGCACCTACCGCCGTCGTCGCCCCTGCCGGTGCTACATCTCCCACACCTGCCGCCGAGCAGAAACCGGTCGAGATGGTGCATGGTGTCGCCAAGCAACCGACTGCTGAAGAGCTCCTGAAGGAGGAGTTGGGAGCTATCAAGGTTCGTAAGGCCAAGGGGTCTAAGAATGTCACTTCTGGCGTCGCCAATGTACTCGCTTCCTTTAATAACACGATCGTTTCGATCACAGACCAGAAGGGGGCAGTGATTGCGTGGTCGTCCGCCGGCAAGTGTAACTTCCGCGGCTCGCGTAAGTCCACGGCTTATGCCGCTCAAGTTGTTGCTCAGGATGCTGCACGCAATGCGATGTCCCACGGCTTGAAGGATATTATTATTCGCGTTTCCGGTCCTGGCCTCGGCCGGGACTCAGCGATCCGTGCCCTGCAGGCGATTGGCCTCGAGATCGTCTCGATCGTCGATGTTACGCCGATTCCCCACAACGGTTGCCGCCCACGTAAACGCCGCCGCGTCTAACGCGTACGGACCACTCGACCTCTTTAATTCTAGCACTTTACTACAATGGCTCGTTATACCGGCCCCACCACCCGCATCAGCCGCCGCTTTGGTCAGCACCTGCTTGGCTCCGGCAAGGCCTTCGAACGTCGCGGCTATCCTCCTGGCCAGCATGGCCCGAAGCTTCGCCGCAAAGTATCCGAATACGCCGTCGGCTTAAATGAGAAGCAGAAGCTCCGCTATATTTACGGTTTGCTTGAGCGCCAGTTCCGTCGAGTTTTCGAAATTGCGAAGCGTGAGCGTGGCGTCACCGGCGAGCGCTTCCTGCAGCTCCTCGAAACCCGTCTGGATAGCACCATCTACTTGCTCGGGCTTGCCAAGAGCCGGGCAGCTGCCCGCCAGTTCGTAAACCACGGGCATATTCGTATCAACGGCCACAAGGTCGACATCGCGAGTTATAATGTGCAGCCAGGCGACGAAATCGAAGTGAAGAACACTCCGGCTTCACGCCAGCTGGCCACCCGTTGTCTCGAGGAGAGTCGCATTCGTAATGTCCCCGGTTGGCTCACGATGAACGCGGAAACGTTCAAAGCCACCATCGTGCGTCTCCCGACCCGCGAAGAGATGACCCAAGAAATCAACGAGCAGCTCATCGTTGAGTTCTATTCGCGCTTCTAAGCGCGATACTGCCGCATCCATCCAACAATTACTGCTTAACGTCAGAACTACCCAGCCATGCCAAAACGTCTCGGAAAGTTCGAACTGCCCAGCAAGCTCACCAAGGTTGAGGAAGGCGCTACGCCTACCTACGCCAAATTCATCGCTGAACCCTTCGAAGCGGGTTATGGCCACACGGTTGGCAATTCGCTCCGCCGCGTGCTTTTGAGTTCCATCGAGGGCGCCGCGATTTCTTCCATCAAGATTGATGGCGTGAACCATGAGTTCCAGTCGATCGACGGTGTAGTTGAGGACGTCACCGACATCGTTCTCAACCTCAAGAAGGTCTTGATTGTTTCGCAGAAGCGCGAGGCGATTACGCTCCTCATCCGTGCCTCCAAGGCGGGTGCTGTCACGGCGGCCGACATTCAGGCCGACGCGAACATCCAGATCGTCAACCCCGACCAAGTCATCTGCACGCTCGATCACAAGCGGTCCTTCGAGGCTGAAATCGAGATCAAGACCGGCCGTGGATATTACCCGGGTGAAGCCAATAAGAAAGAAGAACAGGCCATTGGGGTCATTCCGATTGATTCGCTCTTCTCCCCGGTTCGCCTTGTGAAGTACGCGGTTGAAGCGACCCGTGTCGGTCAGATTACCGACTACGACAAGCTGATCATTGAGATTTGGACCGACGGTCGTATCACGCCCGACGATTCCCTCAAGCAGGCCGCCTCGATCCTCAAGCATCATCTCGATGTCTTCGATCGCGTCAGTGAGGAAGCCTATGAGTTCGAGAACCAACAGTCCGAGGTTAGCGAAGAGCAGAACAAGCTCCGCAAGCTTCTCAACATGTCGGTTAACGAAATTGAACTGTCGGTTCGCGCCGCCAACTGCCTCAATAACGCGAACATCACAACGGTCGGCGAACTCGCCATGAAGACCGAGCAGGAGATGCTCAAGTATCGCAACTTCGGCAAGAAGTCGCTGAACGAGATCAAGGAGAAGCTCGAAGCCCTCGGCCTTTCGCTCGGCATGAAGTTCGACGAGCGCCTCCTCGACACCAAGAAAGAAGCCTAATACGAGTGAATTTCGATCGGCGGAGTTCGCGGCGCGCTGCGCCAAGGACCCCGCCGGTTTGTTATTAGACTCTGCCACCCCATATTTAGCATTGGCGCTCGCGCCGTCCGCTGCCGCCCAACGCTGCGACCGGATTGCCGATCGGGAGCCAAAAATCGAAAAATACCATGCGTCATAATAAACACCACGCCTCTTTGGGCGTCACCCGCGAGCATCGCGCTGCCATGTTGTCCAACATGGGCGCTTCTTTGATCGAGCACGGTCGTATCCAGACCACCCTGACGAAGGCCAAGGCCCTTCGTCCCTTCATCGAGAAGATCATCACCAAGGCCAAGCAGGCTGCGGCCAAGACCGAAAAGAAGGATGCCATCCATCTTCGTCGTCTCGCGCTCGCGGACGTACGCAACGAGGATGCGATCACCAAGTTGTTCAACGAACTTTACAAGGAGTTCGTGAACCGTAGCGGGGGTTATACCCGCATTTACAAGCTCGGCGCCCAGCGCCAGAGTGATGCCGCGGAACTTGCGCTCATCGAATTCGTGAAGGCCGACGACCCCGGCTACAAGAAGTCGAAGGGTAAGAAGTCTGCAAAGGGCAAGAAGGCCAAGGCCGCTTCAGCTGAAGCCGCTCCCGCCGCTGAGGCCCCCAAGGCCGAAAGCGAAGCGAAGAGCTAAGCTACGTGTCGGAGGTTTATTAACCTTCGCCTCTCTCTCAACGCACCGGCTAGCGCCGGTGCGTTTTTTTTGCGATAACGTTGGGGTGGCGCCGAGAACTGGTTTGCGGCCAACGCCGACTGGCGCCCAGCATAACGTTCGATGTTCGAACTCACCACCGCCGCTGTGATTTATTGCGTGCTCGTCGCCGTGGTTTTTCTCGGGCTCTGGCTCTATTACGATCACCGTGACCATCGCGCGTTTGAACTTGAGCGGCGAAAAGGCACTTTCCATTGCATCCGGTGCGATACACTCTACTCGGCTCCAGTTGGCATGGAAACCTGCGCGTGCCCGCAGTGCGCGCACGCCAACGTGCGCCTCAGATTCTGATTTACCCCAGGACGGGAGCTGAACGGGTGAGGCTCAAAGCTTCGCGTTTATTAACGCGATCATCGCGGTGTAATCCGTCTCGGTAAGGAGCTTCTTGTCGGCCGGCATCATCTCAAACGGCGCACCCCAGCTGACCCCGCCCTGGTATTTAGGGACGAGGTGCATATGCAGGTGTGGCAACTTGTCGGAATATGCGCCGTAGTTGATCTTGTTCGGGTTGAACGCGGCCTTGATTGCCCGGGCTGCCGTTGCGACATCGCGGGTAAATCCGACCAGCTCGGCGCCATCCAACTCAAACAGTTCGTTCACGTGCGCCCGGTAGGCCACGACGCAGCGCCCCGGGTGGGACTGTTCTTTAAATAGATACAGGGTCGAAAATGCCAAAGGCGCGATTTCAATCATCAGATCCTGCAGGCGCTTATCCTTTCGGCAGTAAAGGCAGTCGGGGAGGGTGGTCATGAGGTGCAGCGTGTAGCTTTTAACGGTCCATGCCACGGCGAAATTACCGTAGCCTGCCTGCTTGCAGGCGACGGCGACCTCAGGCTACCTCGCTGACTTACTCCGCGTGTCTACTGCCACCGACCTCCCGCCGAATGATCCCTACGAGCCTTGCCCGACGTTTGTGCAACGGCATCGCGAAGTTTTGGCCGCGATTGCGGTTTTTGCACTTTCGGTGGTGCTGGGGGTTGCTTCGTTTCCGCCGTTTAAGGCGCCGGAGTTCGCCTACGCGATGCTCGTCCCCGGGATATTCTGGGCCTACACGAGGCCGCAGTTTAAGACTTACGTTTGGACGATGTTGGCGGCTCAAGGTGTCACTTGGACGATCCTCCTGAGCTGGCTACACCATGTAACTTGGCCCGGACTCCTTTTGCTTGGGCCGTTTATAGGGACTTGGGTGGGAGTTTGGTACCTTGCTGTCGCCTGGACCATGCCGCGGTTGATCGGTAGGCCCGCGCCCACCCGGCTTCTCGCCGTTCTGGGTCTAGCCGGGGCGTGGGTCATGATAGAGTGGTCGCGTACCTGGTTGCTTGGTGGATTTCCGTGGCTCCCGCTCGCGGCCAGCCAATGGGAGCGTTCGAGCATCCTCCAGATCGCCTCTTACACTGGGGCCTACGGGACCTCGTTTGTGCTTGTGATGATGAACTTGGGATTTGCTGCTTACGCCCATCGTCTCTTCCGGGAAAATGTTTCGGGACTCAACAAACGCAGTCAGGAGTTTTTCCTCGCACTGTTTCTCCTGTTGGCGTGCGTCTGCGTCCAATTTACGGAGGCGTTCAACCGACGGGGGTACGCCCGTCCGCTCGCAAAGGTCGCGTTAGTGCAGCCCTACATCCCCCAAACGGTGAAGTGGGATGAGGCGAAGGCGCCGGAAATTTTGGCCACGTTGGAGAATTTAACGCTGGAGGCGGCTGCCGCCCGCCCGGATCTGATTATCTGGCCGGAAGCCGTTACCCCGTTGGCGGTACGCGGCGATCCGATGGTCAAGGCGTGGGTCGAGCGGTTGGTCAAGCGCGCCGGTGTGCCCTTGTTACTTGGTTCGATCGCGATCGAGAAACCGCAGACGGCGGATGAGCGTTGGTTCAACGGCACGTTCCTCGTTACGCCGAGTGATGGCGTGTCCGAACGTTATTATGCGAAACGCCAACTCGTGCCCTTCGGTGAATTTGTCCCTTTGCGTCCCCTGCTTGGCTGGCTCGGCAAGTTTGTCCCGATCGGCGGCGATTTTGCCCGCGGCGAAGATTCATCGCCGCTCCTGGTGCCGATCCGTGACCAGATGGTCGTGACCGGTCCGCTCATCTGCTACGAAGATATTTACCCGCAACTTGCCCGGCTCAGCGCTTTGGGTGGGGCCAGTGTTTTGACCGTCGTGACCAACAACGGGTGGTTTGGCGAAGGCGGCGCGGCTTATCAGCACGCCGCGCATTCGGTGCTTCGGGCGGTCGAGACCCGTCGCCCGGTATTGCGCGTCGGCAACGGGGGGTGGAGCGGCTGGATCGACGAATTTGGCGCCGTGCGCTCGGTGGCGACGAACAGCAGCGGCACCATTTACTTTCG
Source organism: uncultured Opitutia bacterium (assembly GCA_903820035.1). Taxonomy (GTDB): domain Bacteria; phylum Verrucomicrobiota; class Verrucomicrobiia; order Opitutales; family Opitutaceae; genus ER46. The sequence goes on along the minus strand of CAIJFT010000012.1, from coordinate 10,981 downwards.
TGGCGTGCGGATCATCGAAGTGACGCGTGACATGCGGTGGGTGGAACAGAACAGCGTCTATACCGAGTACGGCGACTGGTTCGTTCTCGTGTCGGCGGGGCTGATGATGTTCGGGGTGGCAGCGCTCAAAATGAGCGAGTCCGCGGGGCGCGTAGCGGCCCCCGCTGCCTGATCTCTGGTCGCGAGATTTTTTTTGGGGGTGGCGTGGCAATGCCAGACTGTCAGACGAGGGCTGCGGTTGCCCTGCTGGTGAACGGGTCTAACGGTACGAATTGCCGTTGGATTACCCACCTGTGCCGCCTCGTTTACCCAACCAACGGGCCTTGCTTCTCCAGCGCACTCGTAGCGCTGCTGACTCCGGGTCGCGCGACTGGACTAAGGTCCCCTGCGTTCTGACCAACGCAAACCCTGCCTGAACACCATAAATCGAACGGGAAGACTTCCTTGGCAGAACTTGGCACTCCACTTCCCCTTGCCGCGTTTCTTCGTCCCGGTGCAATGCTGCCGCGGTCGTTCTACCCCCTAAATCATTTCCCCGTGATTCCCCCGTATCGTACGCTCATTTTGACGTTTGCCTGCCTGTTGCTCGCACCGATCCCGGTGTCGGCTCAACTGACCTCTCCGGTCGCCAGCCCAACGCAGGCGGCGCGCGCTCTGGCCCGTTACGACGTGAACCGGAACGGCCGGCTTGATCCGGAGGAGGTCGCCGCCATGCGGGCGGATGAAGCCAAGGCGGCGTTGGCGGGTCGTGCCGTCGACTCCAAGGCGGAGGTTGTGGCGCTATCCCCGTTTGAAGTGAGCGCCGCCACCGATCGCGGTTACTCGGCTTCGAGCACGCTCTCCGGCACCCGACTCGCGTCCAAACTCGAGGACCTCGCCGGGTCCGTATCCGTGATCACGAAGCAGCAGTTGCTCGATACCGCGGCGGTCGACATCAACGATATTTTCCAGTTCGAAGTCGGCACCGAAGGCACCAAGCAGTTCACCGATCCCACCAGCGACGGTCGCGGCGACTACGATAACGTCACTGGGAATCCGACCGGCGCCAACCGCATCCGCGGTCTCGCCGCCGCCAACATCACGTCCGGCGGTTTCGCCGCCAGCAGCAGCATCCCGATCGATACGTATAATATCGACGCGATCGAAATCGTGCGCGGTCCTAACTCGAATCTCGCGGGCCTCAGCGATGCCGGTGGCTCCGTGAACCTCGTCACCAGTCGCGCCAACCTGAACCGGGCCTCCACCAACCTGACCGCCCGCGTGGACAGCTACGGTGGTTTCCGGGCGAGCATGGACGCCAATCGTCCGCTGATCCGCGACCTGCTTTCGCTGCGCTTCGCCGCGGTTTACGAGGAGAAGGGCTTCATCCGCAAGCCCGCCACCGACCGGACCAACCGGCAGCAACTTGCCCTCGCGTTTCGGCCGTTCCGCACCACGACGCTCACGGCGAGCGCCGAGCGTTTTCAGCAGTATGCCAGCCGGGCAAACTCTCTGATGCCGCGAGAAAATATCTCTTACTGGCGCACCCAGGGCATGCCCACCTACAATCCGTTGACCCAGACCTTCACGGTCAACGGCCGGCCGACCACGGCCGTGCCGATCACCACGATGAACGGCACGCTGCCCGCGGGCTTGCAGCTTTTTGGCAGCTCTAACGTGCGTAATCTCGAGTTCATCGACGCAGGGCAGATCCAGATTTTCATGCGCGGCGGAAATCCGTCGAACAACGCCACGACGCCGTTTCAGCTTACGCAGAGTGCCAACTTCATCGAGACGCGGCCGCTGTGGAAGATTCCCGCTACGACCGATCGTGCGATTTACGACTGGAGCGACGTGAACCTCGCGGCCCCGAACTACGAGACGAACCGCGCGGGTATCTTCAACGTGAAGCTGGAACAAAATGTCGCCCGCTCCGGGCCCCACCAACTCGATCTCGAGGTCGCGTGGCGTCGGGAGGACCAGATCAACTACCGCCGGATGTTCATCGCCCAGCAGGACGGCGTCGGTAACACGCTTGTCCTCGACACCAACGAAACCCTGCTCGACGGCCGCAGAAACCCGTTCTTTCTCCGCCCCTACATCGGCGGCGTGAACCCGCAGGTCACCAAGCGCCCCAACTTCACCGACCAGTATCGCGCGCAGCTGGCCTACCAGCTGGATCTCCGTCGCCGGGGCGACGTCTTCAAGTGGCTCGGTTACCACCGCCTCCTAGGTTACGGCGAATATCGGATGTCGATTGGCGCACCGAGCAGCTTGCGCTTCCACGACTCAGTCGTTTCCAGCCCGGACCTGATCACCAGCACAGCGGGAAATCTTACCAACAGTGCCGGCCTGCTGACGTATCCGGTCTTCTACTTCGGCGGCACGAACGCGGGCGTGCAGGGCCCGAACTCCGGTCCGATCAACTGGACCGGCACCGTGAACGCTTCGATTCCGACCGCCAACGGCGTCGGTCCCGCCGTGTGGAAGACGACCCCCGTGACGGTCGACGAGATCTACTTCTCGCTCGGCAACCAGAAGAAGAAGGTCCGCAGCGCCGGACTCAGCCTCCAAAGCTACCTCGTTAACGACCAGATCATCCCGACGATCGGCCGCCGCAAGGACCGAGTGTACACGGTCGACAACTACGGCACGACGCTCGTCGACGGCTTCTTCGACGAGGTGAATCTCCTCAACTTCGGCCCGAACAAGAAGTGGCGCGCCGGCGAGACCGAGACCAAGGGCCTGGTGGTCGTGCCGTTCAAGGGATTATCGTTCGTGCAAAACGCCGCCAACGAGGGCGCCGGCTTGGCCCGCCTGCTCGGTCAATTGGTCCAGGGCTTCCGGGTGCACTACAACCAGTCGGACAGCTTTCAGCCGGCCGACACGGCCTATAACGTCTTCCTCGAGCAATTACCGAATCCGCAGGGCAAGACCAAGGAGTACGGCTTCAGCCTGAGCCTGTTTGACAGCCGGCTCTACGCCCGCGTCACGCACTTCGAGACCACGCAGTTCCACGCCCGAACCGGTATCGGAACCGTGGCGACGCGGGCGATGGCGATGGACTTTGACGTTCCCGGCCAGAACCTGACCTTTGACCTTTATACGACCGCGACAGGGTGGCAGCAGACGCAGCATCCCGAGTATTCCCTCGCCCAAGCGCAGGAAGCCGCGGCGAAACAGATCGGTTACTCCACCGATTACATCGCCGGCGCGACGGGCAAGACCATCTCGGATGCACTCGATGCCACGGCCAAAGGCACCGAGGTTGAATTACAGTTCAACCCCACGCGTTTCTGGACGCTCAAGGTGACCGGTGGTCAGCAAGTCGCGATGGACGACCACGTCTCACTCTTCATCCAGGAGTTCATCCACCAGCGCCTGCCCTACTGGACTACCGTCAAGGATCCGGATGGTAACACCTGGTGGACCACCCGCCTCGGTTCAACCGGCGTGCCGCGGGACTACTACACCGCCAACATTGAGGCGCCGCTGAATCTGGCGATTACAACCCAAGGCAAGCGCAAGCCCCAGACGCGGGAGTACACCTTTAAGACGACCACCAATTTTCAATTGGCCGGCGTGGTCCCCGATCACCGCTGGCTGAAGAGCATGTCGGTCGGCGGCTCCTATCGTTGGGCCAGCAAGGGCGCGATCGGCTACTATGCTGCCCCGGCCGATGCGGACGGGGTTGTCCGTCGGCTCGACCCGGATCGGCCAATCTTCGACCAGCCCGTCGGGAACCTCGACCTCCTGCTCACGTACAGCACGCGCCTGTTCCGCAACAAGGTGCGGACGACGTTCCAGCTGAACGTCTCCAACGTGACGGAAAACGGGCACCTGCAGGGCGTCGCAGTGAATCCCGACGGCAAGTACTGGAACTACCGTATTATTGATCCGCGGCAGTTCATCTTCACCACTCGGTTTGATTTCTAGCCGCGTCGCGATGCGTTTGGTCCCGCTTTGGTTCGGGTAAGCCGAGCGGCGCCGTGGACTGTCCGCGTGATTTCCCGGGTGACTTTGCCGAGTCCGCCGCGCAAAAAACCACCCTCATCATGACTCCCGCCCAACTCCGCCGCGCCCGAGCCGCCCTTGATCACTTCACCGTTGAGACCCCGTCGTGGGGCTTTGCCGACACCGGCACGCGGTTCGGTAAGTTTTTCCAGCCGGCGGCGGCGATCGACCTAGGCGACAAGTTGGCCGATGCGGGGCACGTCCATGCGTTGACGGGCTGCTGCCCGACCGTGGCGGTGCACGTATTGTGGGACTTCAAGCCGGATGAGGATCCGAAGGCGGTGTCCCGCCTCGCGCGCAAACACGGTGTCCAGATCGGCGCGATCAATCCGAACCTGTTTCAGGACCAGTGCTACAAGTGGGGATCATTCGGCAACAACGACGCGGCGGTGCGCGCACATGCGTTACAGCATTGCGTCGACTCGATCGCCATCGGCCGCGCGGTCGGCAGCGAATACATCTCGTTGTGGTTTGCCGACGGTACCAATTATCCGGGCCAGGACAGCATTCGCGGCCGCAAGCGGCACTTCGAGACGGCCCTGCGCGCCTGCCACCAGAAGCTGGGGCCGAAGCAGACGATGCTGGTAGAGTATAAGCCGTTTGAACCGGCCTTCTACGCCACGGACATCGCCGACTGGGGCATGGCCCTCCTGCTGGCCAAGAAAGCTGGGCCGCGGGCCAAGGTGCTGGTGGATACCGGCCATCACTACAACGCGCAGAACATCGAGCAAATCGTCGCGTGGCTTTTGGACGAGGACATGCTCGGCGGCTTTCATTTCAACGACCGGCGCTACGCCGACGACGACCTGACGTTGGGCTCGATTGACCCGTATCAGGTTTTCCGGATCTTCCACGAAATCCACTTCTTCGCCGCCGACCGCGGTCGCATGCCGAAGATCGCCTACATGATCGACCAGTGCCACAACGAGAAACCCAAGATCGAGGCGACGATTCAGACCGTGGGGATGGCCCAGGAACTCTACACCAAGGCCGCACTCGTCGACCATCATGCGCTGCGCAAGGCCCAGGCCCGGAATAATGTCGTCGACGCCGAACTGATCTTGAAGCGCGCGTTTTTCGCGGACGTCGGTCCCGCTCTCGCCGGCTGGCGCAAGGCCAACAAGCTCGCCGCCGATCCCATCGCTGAACACCGCCGCAGCGGCTACGTGAAGGCCGCCGCCGCCGACCGCCAGCGTCGTCGCCGGGAAATGGGTTTGGTGCAGGGCGGTAGTTTTGCCTGAGCGATGGGTCGGGTTCGTTTTCGAACGATTCGTGCGGTCCAAACGCAAAAAAGCCCAACGACGCAGTGCGTGGTTGGGCTGTGCTTAAAAATCCCGACGTTGAAAACGCCGATCTTCTCGCGCTGCGGCGTCGCGCGGTCGTTCCGTTGTAAGGGAGGCTCCCTCGCCGCGTGGGTGGGTAGGGTCGGGACGAAATGATCGAGGGGGGAGGCCGCTTTGCCTCCACCTTTCGGCAGTCAAACAACTGCCTTGCTCTTACTTGGCCGGCTTTTCCGACGTCATGAGCGCACGCACTTCCTTGGCCGCATCGCCTTTGAGGCCAAGATCGAGCGCCTTCTGCAGCGATTTGGCGCTGCCGGCGCTATCCTTGGTTTGGCGCTGCGCCATGCCGAGCGTGTACATCAATTCGGCATCGGTGGCGCGGGTGCCGGCGCTTTCTTGGAGGAGGCTGACCGCGCGGGAGAAATTTCCGGTGCGGTACGCCATGATACCCAGGGCGCGGGCGAGGTCGGCGTCGCTCGGGAACATTTCCCGTGCCGCGGTGCCGAGTTCGATGCCCTTCTTGTCGTCGATCGACTTTTCGGCGTAGAGGATGGCCAGCTGCTTCTTGGCGGGAGTGAACTCGGGGAACAGCGCGAGCGCCTTCTCGTAGTCCTGCCGGGCCGCGTCTGCGTTCCGCGCGGATTCCGCCAGCGCCGCCTTGGCGATCAGAGCGGCGACGTTGGCGGGGTCGGTTTTTAGGGCCGTATCCGCCGTGTCACCGGCGCCTGCGGTGGCGGGTTTCGCGGCAATGGTGGTCAATTCGAGAAAGCGTTTCGCCGCTGGTGCGCGGGGGAAATTGGGCGACTTCTCTAGCGCGTCGCGGACCGTGCTCTCCGCGTCCGCCACCCGCCCCACACTGTACGCTGCGAAGCCGTAATCCAGAAGCACGTCGGCGTCATCGGGGAGGCGGCGGGCGGACTCCTGCAACAAGCTGTAGGCTCGCAGATGTTCCCCTTTTTGAAAGGTGAGCTGACCCAGGAGCGCTGAGACGCGCCCGTCGGCTGGAGCGGTCTTGCGGAGCGCGTTCGCGATCTCAAGCGCCTTGGCGGTTTCTTTACTGGCCCGGTACATGCGGGTTAAATTGAGACCGGCGGTGATATTGGCCGGGCTGCCCTTGAGCGCGCCCTCATACGCGGCGAGCGCTTTATCCGTTTTTCCTTCCCGCTCATAAATGGCGCCGAGTTTGGCCAGAGCGATCGAGTCTTCAGGCCGCGCGCCGATGATTTTCTCCAATTCCGCTTTCGCTTCAGTTCCCGCCTTGACCGGATCAACGTTAATTACGGCGAGCGCTTTTTTGGCTTCTTCTGCTCCGGAAAACGCCGAACTTAGTTTAAGGGCGCTCTCGAATGCCGTCCTCGCCCTGGCCTCGTCTCCCACGGTGTAGCTGGCGAAACCCAAGTGGGCGACGGCTTCGGGATTCTCGGTTAGCCGCGCGGCCGAAGCTTCCAGGAGCGTTACGGCGCGGGCGTAGTTGCGCTTATGGTAGTGAATCCAACCCAGCGTGTCAGTCGCTTCAGCGGAACCCGGCATGACCTCCCGCGCCTTCTCAGCCATGGCCAAACCCTTATCGAGGTCGCCGAAGTGCTCGGCGTAGAGATAGGCGAGATTGTTCAGCGCCAACCCGATCTTGGGATTCACCGCCAAGGCTTTTTCGTAGAGATCGCGGGCTCCAACATAGTCCTTCTGTTGATCCCGCAGGGTGGCCGCGAGCATCAACGCCCGAAAATCCTTGGGATTCTTTTCCGCGGCGACTTTTAGATCAGCCAAGGCTTTCCCCTGTTCGTTACGGCTGATGTAGAGTTGAGCCAACAGGAGATAAGTGTCCATCACGTCAGGCTGCAGCTCGATGGCCTTGCGCATGGCGGCTTCTGCGCCCGTCGGGTCGGACTGGGCGAGCAGGACTTTGGCGAGAAGCAGATGCGGAGCGGCCAACGCGGGGGTTTTGGCGATTTGTTCGTCGATGCGTTTCCGGGCTGCCGCGGGTTGCTTGTCGGAGAGGTCTAGGCCGACCATTAGCTCCAAGGCGGACAGATCGTTGCCGGCAAGCGTTACGGCCTTTTCCAGCGACACACGCGCCGCGGCGGCCTGGTTCTGCTGGAGAAGCACGAGGCCGGTATTGAGATGCACCTGGGCGTTGTTGGGCGCGGCAGCTGAGAGGCGGCGGTAGGTTGCCAGCGCGTCGTCCAGATTGCCCTGCAATCGGTAGGCGTTACCAAGCAGGAAGCGGGCTTCAGGGATTTCCGCCTTTTGCAGCAACTGTTTGAGCGAGGCGATGGCTGGAATGAAATTGCGTTGGCGTACGTTGACCTCCGCTTGCGCAATGATTGCGGCGGCAAAGTTGGGTTCCAAGGTGGTCGCCTCCGCAAAACTCGAACCGGCCTTCACAATTTCCCCCTTCTCCAGATAGGCGAGGCCGAGTTGGTGGTGCACCATGGCGGCGCGATCGTAGGTTTTCGCGGCAGATTCCAAAACGGTCACCGCCTTGTCATGGTCACCCTTGGCCTGATGGATTTTCGCCGCCAGCAACATCGCGTCCAGGTTGTATTGATCTTGGGCGAAAACCCGATCGAGCAGGGTAAGGCCCTCGGCATATTTCTTTTCCCGAGAGGCGATTTCGGCGAGGAGGATGCGGGCGGAAACGAAATCGGACGACGCATTGAGGGCCTCACCCAGCACCCGCCGAGCCGCCGGGATTTGATCGGTCTGGAGGTAGAACTGGGCAAGTTGGACGCGGCGGAGCGAACGGGCGGGTTCTCCGACCAGGGAAGCAACCAGGCTTTTTTCCGCCTGGGGGAGATCTTTCTTTGAGAGATAGACCATGCCTAAGATCGCATTCGCAGGCGAGAACGTGGGGCTTAGGCTCAAAGCCTTACCGAGCAGGCCCTCCGCGTCGGCGACCTTGCCTTCCCGCAGATCCAGGGTCGCGAGCCCAGTGAGGACGCCGGCGGACTGATTGGGTAATCGCAACAACCGTACTCGGGCCTCGACGATGTCTTTCGGCGTGCTCGCGCCCTCCGCGACTAAAACCGGGACTTCTTCATGCAGCGGATTCTGCTCCAACATGGGAGTCACCACGGCCCGCGCTTCCTCGTATTGCCGGAAGCCGATCAAGCCCTTGGCCAAGCGTAGCCGCACGTCGTTGTTTTGCGGCTGTACTGCCACGGCCTTTTTCAGGAACGGGAACGAAGAAATGACGCGGCCTTGGTCAAAATACATCGTGCCCAGCCGGGCGATGGCTTCGCCGTTCGCCCGGTCGAGGGTCAGCACATTTTTATATTCAAGCTCCGCTTTGTCGTACGCTCCGGCCGCGAGGTATTGCCCGCCCTTTTTGAGGTGGCCGTTTTTCTTCGACTCCGCGGAGCATCCGGCGAGGAGCGCGAGTGAGACGCCGGCGATCAGCGCGCGCAGGAGAAAGGGGTGGATGGATTTCGTCATGTCAGGAAGCGGTTGGCGAAGCAGCGGAGGCGCGGCGATCAGCTCGGACGAGCAGGAACACGAAAATAAAGAAAGGGATGAGCGAAAGGGCGAAAAAAATCGGGCCCCCGCGGTGGTGGATAGGCGAGTCGATCATATGCGGCCCGACGCTCACGCAGAGCTGCCCGATCGTGAAAACACGGAACCCGTTTCTGGCGAGAGCCAGCGGGATGACAAACGCCGTAAGCGCAACCCGCCGCCACGCAGTCCGGAGGAAGAGATGCCCGGCGAGGATACTCGTCATGAACAGAACCAACGTGGAACGGATGCCGCTGCACTCCGGCGCAATCTGGATCGAAATTCCGGGCAGATTGAAAACGAGCCCCTCGCGCAAGAGCGGGGTGCCGACCAGTTGGAAAAGCCAATAAGCCGGCGGCGCCGACCCGTGTTGCAGCAGCGACTCGATCCCATGTTCCAGCACCACAGGGAACGGCACCATGAAGATCAGGAAACCCAGCGGAAATGTCGCGCGGCTTTGCATCGCCGGCGGCAAGGTGAGGCCACAGAGGCCGGCAAAGCTCAGGACAAAGGCGAACATGCTCAGCGCGGCAGCATCCTGCACCGTCAAGCCGGCGCCGGTGACGCCGGCGTACAACCACGCGCAAGCGGCCAGCACGCCGAGTCCTGCGGATAGGTAGCCGAAGAGCCGGAACGCCGGGCGGGGGTGGACGGATTCCGCCGTGGGCCCCGATCCGAAGAGATACGCGCTGACGAGCGGCACGAGCAGCGTATACGAGTAGAGGTCGTTACCCAAACCGAACCGGACCCATTGGTACAGCGGCAGGGAAAAGCAGAGAAGCAGTACGGCGCCCCAAAGGAGAAGGCGGGTGGGGCGGTCGGGGCGACGTCTCGCTTCGCCGTTGCCCGGGTCGGCATCCGAGTGGTTATTTTCCATGAGAGGGGTTCGATTTTGGATCGTGGCGGGTTATTGCGGAGTTTCCGCCTCGGTTTTGGTTCTAGTGGGCCGTAGATTGATGCCGTTCGCCGTGCTGCATTCGCCCGGACGCGAATGCCACCGCGGCGCAATTAGCCCTTGTTTCCAATGGCTCCGGCCGGCCCGAGGGGGATTTGGGAAATGGTTCAACCCCGAAGCTGCGGATCCGGAATCCAGGAGGGTCGCCAGCAGACGACCCAATAGCGTGGCGGCGGGCTGAACCGGCAAGTCCGAGGAGGGCCTTGGTCCCGTTCGCAGGCGTCCGCCTAGAAACTATATGAAACCGAGGCTCCGATCTGATGGTTGCTATAGCCAAAAAGCCGGTCGTTGGACTGATTTTGGCCTCGTTGATAAAAAACGCTAAAATAGGCCCGGCCAAACAAAGCCGTGCTCAGGGAGGTGTGGAAGGAGTTGCCCCGGTCGATGCGATCCGGGAAGCGGGCAATTGTGGTGCTCGTCGTAAAGTGCAGGTTGGAGTAGCTATGGGAGTAGCCCGCGGACAGGAAAAACCTGGTGAGCAGCCGTTGGCGGACGCTGGCGGTCCAGGTGTCGCCCTGAATGGCCTGCCCGAAATAGGAGGCGTTGATGGAGCGCTGTCCCGAGATGGAAAAGGTCGTGGTCGCGAGCGGGCTGTAACTGCCAGACACGGCATAGGTCCAGAAATTCTGGGTATAGACCGGGGTTGCCTTGGTGCTGTGCCGTATAAGCCCGAGATCGGCCGAGAAGGAAAGTTTCTGGGTCGGATTCCAATTGAGATCTACCTTGGGCCCCCAGGAACTCATGTCGGGGCTGCCTTGGATCACGTCGTAGGTCGCCTCGATTCCACCGGAGGCATTGAGCTGTTTCGAGAGATGGTGACGGACCCGCGACACTGCGCTCCAAGAGGTCCAATCCGTGCCTTTCCAACCTGCGCTGCCCCGGATGGCCGAGGCGGAGCGGATCGCGTTGGAGAGCGATGCCTCGATCTCCGTGGCGCGCCCGATCTCGTGCGAGACGTTCGCGGAGGTGGCGTAGGTTTCGTCCCGGGTTTGGCGCCCGGTCTCGGCCAGAATGTTGGAGCTGGTGCCGTACGATCCACTCAAACCTGCCTTCCACTCGCCCTGGGTCAGACCGGTGCTCACCCGGACATTATGGTCGGAGGTGTCCGCCAGCCTGTCGGTCGAGTAGTAAGTGCGAGAGAAAGTGTAATCGGCGGAACTGCGGGCGCCCAGGTTCAGTAGCACGCCCGCGCTCATCGACTGCGTCGTGATTTTGTCCGCGGCGCCCGGCGCCACCAGAATGTCGGTGCCCTCCACCC
>CAIJFT010000011.1 GCA_903820035.1 uncultured Opitutia bacterium | reverse complement strand
TCATCGTGCGCTGGCCCGGCACCATCGCGGCCGGCAGCGAGTGTGACGTGCCTGTGCACTTCGTGGATTTCTATCCGACGTTTGCGGCGCTCGCCGGTGCCACCGTCCCGGCCGGGCACCGGCTGGACGGCGAGAGCCTCCTGCCGCTTTGGCAAAAATCCGGCGCGCTCAAACGCACCACGCTCTACTGGCACATGCCGACCTACACCGTGCCGTACGGACGGTCGCCCTGCTCGGTCATCCGCCAAGGCGATTGGAAACTCATCCACTGGTTCGGCGACTACCTCGAATCCGCCGGCCTGACGCCCGACGCCACGCCCTACGGGAAGTTGGTGATCGGTCCGCGCACCGAACTCTACAACCTCCGTGACGACTTGAGCGAGACGCGCGACCTCGCGTCCACGCAGCCGGAAAAAGCCCGCGAACTGACCGCCGCCCTCGCCGCCTGGTGGCAGGACACCGGCGCAAAGATGCCGGTGAAGAATCCGGACTTCGATCCTCAGGCGTGGTGGACCGGTGGCGGCGAACGCTAGAAGCTCTGAACGCGCATATGCTCAAATCCATTTTCAAGGGAGCCTCCCACCTCGTTCGACTCGGTGCCGTCGGTTGCCTCGCCCTCGTTGCCGTCATGGGTGCGCCCGCAGAATCGAAGGAGCTGAATGTGCTTTTCATCGGCAACAGTTTCACGGCCCGCCACTCGCTGGCGCAGGTCGTGAAGTCCCTCGCCGAAGAAGGGCAACCGGGGCTGACGTTCACGGCCAAGACGGTGATCTATGGCGGCCGGACCCTCGCCAATCACTGGGAACTCCAGTCCCCGAACTTCATCCGCCAGGCAACCATCACCCCGCGCGAGGTCGGGGCTTCGATCGAACTGCTCCGGCGTGAGGTCGCGCGCCGCAAGGAGACGGAGCCGCCGGGGAAAGCCCCGCCGTCGTCCCACAACGCGCCGTCCCACTTCGTCGCCGCGCTCAAAAACCAGGAACAGCTCGGCGCCTCCCTGCCGGCGCCGCGCCGGAAGTGGGATATCGTGGTGCTGCAGTCGTACCTCGACGATCTCGATCCGGAGGGCCGTTCTTCCTTCTTCGACTACGCGCCCCAGTACGCCGCGCTGGCGCGGGCCGAGGGTGCGCGCGTGATCCTGTACGAGACCACGTCGAACACGCAGCACGCCGTCGCGCTAAAAACGCCGCCCGACCCCACCGCGGTATTGAAGAAAGCCCGACAACTCGCCGCGCTCGCCGCGCGCATCGGCGCGGAGGTGGTGCCGATGGCGCTCGTGGCCTTGCGCTGTCAGACCACCCGACCGGACCTGACCCTGCGTTTCGTCAACGACACGCACTTGAATCAGACCATGGCCTACCTGACGGCGTGCACGTTCTACGGCCGCCTGTTCCACCGCAGCCCGGAGGGCCTCACGTTTGGCCAGGTGACCGACAACCGTTTTGATGCGCAGCAAAAGGATCGCGACCGCGACGGCGGGCCCCTCACGCGCAACTTTTCACCGCGCGACAAAGCCGACCTGCAGCGCCTCGCCTGGCTTGGTTTGAGCGATTTCGCGGCGCTCGAAAAGCAGCCCCCGGGGACATCGAACCGGCCCCAAACAACGGGACACCCATGAGCCCCGACAAATGCAACAACCGCGCCAGCGGGTACGACGCGGGAAGTGACCATCTCGACGCGCCGCTGCAAACCGCGGATTCGTTTGATCGTCCATGATCGCGCGCAGGCAAAGGAGCGGAAACGCCCGCCCGTCCACGCCGCTCCCCGCGTCGCACCTTACAAGCCCGGATGAGCCCAGCCTGCGCGCGGCGCCCGCCACGCCACTGGCAATCCCGTTCAGCCGCGAAAGCGGACCACGCGCACCCCAATTCAGTCCGTCGGGTTCGACTCCTCCGCGCGCCCAACGTATCCGTGAGAATCCGTCGCCCCCGGAGCAGGCCCCGCCGCCGACCGCTCACACCGGGTAGTCACCCGTCCGCCGCGCTTCTTGCGGCAGAGGTACGAGACAGAGGTCGGCACGTTGGATCCGGCCGGCAGCCACTTTGACCAGCACGGTCGCGACCAAACGCTCCTGCGCGCCCTGCGCGATCACCCGACACGGCCGATTGCACACTTCCGGCCCACACGCGCCACCCCGAGCGCTTGATGATTTCGAGCTTGGGCCGCATGTACGCGAGGTATTCGCGCTTGGACGTGATCTCCGCGAAAACCCATTGCGACGCGTAGCAGAAATCCTCCGCGAGCAACGGCTCGAGATCTTCGACCGCCAGACCGGTGCAACATCCGTGCGTAAGCCCGCAACGCCTCCTCCTCGGTCAGCAAATGCACCCGATGGCAGTGTCATGCCTAGAGCCTATATCTTCGGTTTCCCACTGGCACCCACCTTCGCCTTGGCCTCGGCGACCGCCTTGGCCCGCCCGTAGGCAGGATTCTCGAGTTCGAATCCAACTCCGGTTCGCCACCGCGCCGCGCCGCCGTCACTTCGCTTCCACGTCCTCAACACCTTCGCAAAATTCGGCTTCGACGTCTCCACCCAAGCGGCCCCTTGCCCACTGTAGGCCAGCACCATTTTCACTTGGTCTTCGGTCCAATCGCCGAGCTTGCCGTAGCGGATATGCACGCAGCCGCCGTCCACGAGATCTGCTGTGATCCGCCAATCATCCTGCTTGAACGTGAGCGACGGTCCGAGGTTCCAATTCTTTCCTTGAAGCCAGGCGAAGTGCTGCCCCCGGTTCGTCGGTTCGCCGAATCGGGCAACCATCTGCTCCTCAGTTTCCCCGAGTCGCGACTGGCCGCTCACCGCCAACAGCAAGGCGAAAAGAACGGTGGCGAGTAATTTCATCGTGATCCGCAATGAGAGTTTTTGGCGCGGCGACAAGGCGCCGCTCCTCACGCCGGCACGGTGCGGACCCGCTCCGCAAACGGCCCCACCGGAGCGCTCCGGTGATCGCGGCAACTGTGCACACTCAACGCGTCCGCCTCGACCCAATACACCGCGTCCTGCAGAAACGCCCGGCCGATTTGGACCGCATCCTCGCGGTCCGTCTCCACCCACCAACCGGGTTCCGCGTGTTGGCCATCCGGCGATGCACCGGTAATCCGCGCATGGGGCAGGTTACGACCGAGCAGCAACTGCCGGAGCCGCTCGTCCGCCATGCGATTGCGATCGGCCGTCCACCGCTCTCCCGTCGTCGCCCAAGCCGTGATAATCGCGAAGCAGTCCGGCCATTTGTCCGGAACTGACGCTACGGCGAAGCAAGTCCGGGCGTAAGCCGGAAAAAAACCCGATGCCAGCCCCCACAGTTCGGACGCGAGCAACGCCGGACCGTGGTCGGCGCGACAGCGCAGGTAGCGACCATGGGCTTCGATGCCCACACCCTCTTGGACAAAGTGACAGCGCAGGTCCTCCGCCAAGCGCGCGATCACCCCGTGGTCCGCATGCGCCACCATAATCGCCCAGCCCGGATCCGCTGCGCCGCGAAAGAAACCCTCGCAGGGCGTCAGCGAGAACGACGGCACCGCGGCGCCGACCAACGCCGCGACCGCCGCCGCCGCAGGCCGCGCCCCGGCCACGGCCCCGAGCCGCAACGTATAGATCGGCAGACCCAGGCCAGGCGGAGGCGCACTCGGCTCGAGCCCGGCCCGCGAGCGATTCGTTGGTTCACGCATGATTGGCCATTGTTCTTCGGTTCCCGTTGAAAAAGAGAGCCACCAGCGTGGCCACTTCCTCCCGCACGTAAAGGAACCGCTGTGGCATAGCCCTCCGCACCGTCAGCGGAATCCATTCGGCCCAACCCGCCTCCGAGCGATTCAAGTCGCGCCGAAGAACCTCAACCCCGACCGGGGCTGGCAGTTCACCTCGGCCGAGTTTTCCGCCGACAACTCCGGCCATGGGCGTGAATTGGTCAATGGACCGTCAACCCCGTGACCTGGAAAGCACCTTCCTGCCCGCTCCGGTGGGCGCGGAAAACTCAGCGTGCCGCCCCCTCCGATCGCTTTGATCTTCCCCCAGCCCAAACAATCCATAACTAACTTGATTGCCCCCAGCCATCCACCGGATGGAGCCCCTCCCCCCGCTCGCTTTCCGAAGCACCGCGAGCAGTTCCCCGTATCGCCCCACGAAGCATGATCCCCATCCGCATTTTTCCCCGCTACCTCTCCGGATATTTTTTGGTGGCCGACTACGCGGTCGCGTCAACGCGTAGCGGAGGCCTTTGATGACACGCCGACCTTATCTTGGCGATCGCAGCCCCGGCAGATTCTGGGTGCTGGGCTTTGTCCTCGTCGCCTTCCTGGCCGGGTCCGTCAAAATCTTCCAGCGCGGGCCGCGCCCGAAATTTCAAGCCGGGGTGGTCGCATCCGCCCCTACAATCGAACGATCACCTGAAATCCCCTCGGGCTTAGGCGGGTCGTCCGGGGTGCGGAGCGAATTTGTCTCGAAACGGAAACTCGTTCGCACGCACGCGGCCTGTTTGATTGAATTGGAAAACCGAAAGGTCCGCGCCTTCTGGTATGCTGGCACCGATGAAGGCACCGCCGATGTGACCATTCAGACCGCCGTGCTGGATCCCGACACCGGCAGCTGGACGCCCGAGCGAATGGTCGTCAGCCGGGAAACCACGCAGCAGGCACTCTTCCGCTACGTGAAAAAGGTCGGCAATCCGGTCGTAAGTCGGGCCGCCGATGGCTCGATGACGCTTTTTTACGTCGCGGTTTCGCTCGGCGGTTGGTCAGGCAGCTCAATCACCGCCATGACTTCGCAAGACGACGGTGAAACGTGGAGTCAGCCGCGCCGGCTGATCACCTCGCCGTTCTTCAATTTGGGGACCCTCGTAAAAGCTCAGCCGTTCGCCTACGCTGACGGCACGATCGGGCTGCCGGTCCACGCTGAATTTCTGGGAAAATTTGGCGAGGTGCTGAACCTCGACGCGGCCAATAACGTGGTCGACTCAACGCGTCTCAGCTCAGGTCGCTCCTGCTTGCAACCGGTTTTCCTGGTCGAGGGCGAAAACCGGGCGGTCGTGTTGATGCGTTATGCCGGAAAGGAGCGCCCCAACCGGGTTATCAGCACCAGAACAAGCGACGGCGGGCTCACTTGGACGCCGCCGGAAAAATTGATGCTCGCGAATCCCAACTCGGCGTTATCGGGCCTGATGCTACCGGATGGTCGGATTTTAGCCGCCCTCAATAATAACGAGGATAACCGCGATGCGCTTTCGCTGGTCGTCTCGGACGACGGCGGCACCCGCTGGAAAACGATCTACGTGGTGGAAGACAAATCCGAACCGGACTGGAAAAACCCGAGCGACAACCGGTATTCTTCTGCGATCGAAGCCTTGGCGGTAGCGACGAATGGCGGGACCGTCGAAGCCGTTGGCTACGCTGATTCCGTGAAGCGGCTGATGGGTTCATCCAAGGGCTGGTCTTTTGAGTTTTCCTATCCGTGCCTAATCCGGACCAAACTCGGCGAGTTCCACCTCGTCTACACGTGGAACGAAGCCTTCATCAAACACGTCCAATTCAGTCAGGCTTGGCTGGACCGACGGATGGCTGAAACAAAATGATCGCCCCTGCTTACACCGACATCACGGGACTCGCGGGCGTTGCGACCACACTTGCCGCGGCGCTATTCACGATTCCCGCTCTACGGCTAATTTCACGACCGCGGAAAGCGGCCTTGTTCCTAACCGTCTTATCGCTCGTGCTCATTCCCTTCGGCGCGCTGTCCGTGGCGAGCTGCGTGCGCGGTCTGCTGGGAGACCTGAGCATCACTACGTTGATTCTGCTGGTCGGCAGCGTCAGCGCAAAATTGCCGGGACGGTGGCCCGGGGATCAAAGCGCCCGGCTTGCGTTGCTGACGTTGATTTCGGCTGCGGCGCTCGCGCTCTACCCCATGGCACTCGGCGTCGGCATGTTTGATCCGTATCGCTTGGGCTATGGTTCGCCTTGGTTCGTGGGCGTTCTTTTCGTGATCGCGCTGGCGGCGTGGTTCACGCGGCTGGAATTAATTTCAATCTGCATCGCGACCGCGACGCTCGCGTGGACCCTCCGATGGTACGAGTCCACCAACCTTTGGGATTATCTGATCGATCCCCTGGTATCCTTCTACGCCCTGGGCTGCCTGCTGCGCCGCGGAGCACTTCGCCTTTCCGGCAATTTTCGATCGGAAAAACCCAGTGCCGCATCCGCAATTTCGTGACGCCACCGGGCGGTGTCCCCGCGACGAATTCGTGGCGCGGTGAGTAACCCCGCCGCCGGATTAATTCTTTGCGTCCGGCTTTTGGTTTTTTAACAGGAGGTAGCGCGACGTTTCGTAAAAGGCGTTCGCGACGGTCTCATAGCGACCGTCGGGCGCCTGCATCGCCGCCGGCGCGGGCGTATTGAAATCGGCCCAAACAACCTGCGGTCGCGTCCCATCCAGCCGGTGGCGCCCGAAATACGGCTGCCGCACCACTCCGATCAAATTTTCGTGCCGGTCGATGATGAAGGCGGCGTTCGAGGCCCCTCCATCCACCTCCTGCTGGCGCAGAAGATCGCGACCCAGCGTGCGGTTCCGGTACGGAATATTTACCAGCCCGGCTAGCGTCGGCAAGATATCCACCATTGAGGCGACGGCATGCACCCGCTGCGGCTGCACCAGTGCGGGGCCATAAAACAATAGGGGAACGTGGTAGGAGGTTAGCGCCTGTTCCGTCCACGCCGGCGGCAACATCGAGCCCGCGTCCCCGTCGATCCCGTGGTCGCCGGTAAAAACGAAAATCGTGTTGGCGAAATACGGTGACCGCCGCGCGGCCTCGAAAAATTTCTCGAAACAAAAATCCGTGTAGCGAAAGGCGTTCATCTCTTCGAGCGAGTCAAAGCCGCCCGCCTTAAGCGCCTCGGGCGGGACAACCCGTTTGGAAAATTCGCCGAGATCCTCTTCGGGAATCGTGTAGGGCCGGTGGTTATCGGCCGTCTGAATAACGGCAAAAAACGGTTGGGTCTGAGCCGCCAGCACCGCGTTCGCTTCGCGAAACAGGTTGCGGTCGCTAATCCCCCAAACGTCGGCCCGCGGGGAACTATAGCTGTTTTCCTCATAGAGCTTAAGTCCCTTGATGTTGTTGGACAGCAAACCGCGGATATTCGCCCAACTGGAACTGCCCCCGATGAAATAGAATTTTTCGTAGCCGGTGAAATCGTTGATGATCGTGTGCTGGTCGACCAGGCTCGGGTTACGGCTCGCCGTCTCGACCGCCTCAACGTCGGGCGTGCCGGTGATGGTGGCCCATACTCCACGCGCCGTGCCGTAGTGCGGGGTGAAGCAGTTGTCGAAAAACAATCCCTCGCGGCAGAGGCCGGCGAAAAACGGCGTCGTGTCGAGCGGATTACCCCACATCGAACTTTTGTATCCGCTGAAAGATTCGCAAATCACCAAGATGATATTGGGCCGCCCCGTCGGGCCACCGCTGCGCGCCTTGACCTGCCGTTCGAACGACAGCTTTACCGGGTCGGGCTCTGTCACGCCCAGATACGAACTCATGAACGCATAATGCTCCTGCACCTTCGCCAAATCGTAGCCGGAAGTCCGAAAGTCCAGCGAGCTGAGTAAAGACTGCACCGGATTGAGGGCGAGATTCGCGAGGAGATCGTTGCGCAGGTTAAAGGCATCGCTCCAGCGCAGTGGGTACTGCCCAACGCGGCCGAAAACGCCGACCACCACGCACAAGAGCGCGCCGACGAACCAGACCACCCGGGCGGACTTGCCCGACGGGGCCGCGGTTGCGACCGCCCGCCGGTGTAGCTGCACGAAGGCCCACATGAGCGCAGCCAGGATCACAAGTATACCGAGGGCGATCCGCACGACGGGATAACTCTGCCAGGCCATCCCGCTGGAAATATGCGCGTCCTTCAAAAATCCCAGCACCGAGGCGTTGAGGCGCTGATGGAGATACTGATAATGCAAAAAATCGCACGCGTACAAAACGAGCAACAGCCCGCTGAAAAGACCGAGTAGCGTCAGCCAGAACCTCCGCCCCCCTGTCGGGCTGAACACATTCAACCAGGGCAAGCTCCCCAACACCAACAGTGGCAGCATCGCGCTGGCGACGATCCTCGCGTCGAAGCGAAATCCCAACCCGAACGCAGGCCAAGCATCGGAAAGAGGAACGCGTTGACCTACAAAAGCGAAATACGTGCCGACCCGCATCACGGTCATCACCACGAGAAAAACCACCGAAAGTGAAATGATCCAACGAATCAAACGGGGAACGGGCAGCATGAATGAGGAGTGCGTGCCCTCGATTTCACGGAGCGCGCACCGGGCAGTGAGTGAGTTGCGCGGTTTTCCGAAGTCAATCGGAGAGCGCCCACGGCGCGGCGGCGGCGAGGGTCAGGGAGCCCGGCCGAGATCGAGGCCGCCCCTGCGCCACGGCGAGCGCCGGGGTGGCGGGAATCATTTCGCTCGGATTGACATTGAGCACGGCTCCGCGGCTCGTGACAGTTTGCGACGTTGCAAATTGAGCACGGCATGACCACGTCCGGATTTTTCCCCCGCGCCTTAACGGCCATGGTCCTTTGGCTTTTCGCCGGACGGCTCACCCCGACTGGGCACGCAGCGCCGGTAAGCGACGGGGATTTGGCGGCCCGCCAAGCCGAGGTGAAGCAGGCCTTTCGCGAACAGGTGACCCCCTTCGTCAAAAACTACTGCCTGAACTGCCACAGCAACCGGAAGTCGAAGGCCGGCGTAAACTTCGAGTCCGCGCTCAAATACCCCGGCAGCGCCGGCTTCGCCAAACACTGGAAGCAGGCCCTCACCAATGTGAAGGCCCATGATATGCCGCCGGACGACGCCGACCGGCAGCCGACCGACGAAGAGCGAAATCGGTTCGCCGAGTGGATGACCCAACTCAAGTACCTCAGCCCACCGGATCCGGGTCGGTTCACGATCCGGCGCCTGAACAAGCTCGAATACGGCAATACCCTGCATGATCTCGTCGGGGCAGATCCGGCCGTCAGCCGGGACTTGCCGGATGAGGTCTTCGGTGAGGGATACCTGAATACACTCTCGCCGCTCCAATCGGAACAATATCTCCGGATCGCCAACACCGTGCTGGATCGCCTCCTCGCGCCCGATGGCACGCCGCCGACCGCCGTCCAACAGCGTCTCTTCGGCGCACCGCCCGCCCCCGGCACCGACGCCCGCGCGTCCGCCCGCAACGTGGCCCGCTCGCTCGCCCGCCGCGCCTATCGCCGTCCGCCAACGGCAGCGGAACTGGACGTGTTGGTGGGCGTTTTCGATTTGGGGCGTGGCCACAACCTCTCCCACTCCGCGGCGCTCGGGCTGATGCTGAAGGCGATTTTGGTTTCGCCGCAGTTTCTTTTTATCACGCCCGCCGGGGAGCCCGAGCCGGGACGGCAGATCGTACGGCTCGACGATCATCAACTCGCCTCGCGGCTCTCTTATTTGCTCTGGGCCACGATGCCCGATGCGGAACTCTCGTCCCTGGCCGACACCGGCACCCTGCACGAGCCGGCCGTGCTCCAGGGTCAGGTAAAACGCCTGCTGCAAGATGCGCGTTCGCGCGCGCTGTTCGACGGCTTCGGGGCCCAGTGGCTCGGCCTCGGGGAACTGGAAGGCAAGACGTTCGACGCCACGAAATTCCCGGTGATGTCCGCCGCGCTGCGGACCGCCATGTATGACGAGGCGCGGCTGTTCTTCGACAGCATGGTGCGCGAAAACCGGAGTGTCGTCGGCTTCGTGGACAGCGATTACACGTTCCTCAACGCCACGCTCGCGCCGCTCTATGGTCTGGAAAAAACGATCACGGGTTCCGCGATGCGCCGGGTCCAGCTCGCCGACGCCAATCGGGGCGGAATTCTCGGCATGCCCGGCATCCTCGCGACGACTTCGTTCCCCAACCGCACGAGTCCCGTCAAACGCGGGGTGTGGGTGCTCGAGCAGGTGCTGGGCGAACACGTGCCGCCTCCGCCCCCGAACGTGCCCTCACTCGAAAAGCAGGATCAGGCGAAAGTCGCCCACCTGACCCTGCGGCAGCGCACCGAATTGCACCGCACCGATGCGGTGTGCGCGAGTTGTCACCGCATCCTGGATCCGATCGGATTCGGTCTCGAAAACTTCGACGCCATCGGACGCTGGCGCGACACCGACGATTCGGGCGGCGCAATCGACGCCACGGGCGAACTCCCCGGGGGGAAACGGTTTTCAGCCCCGAAAGAGCTGAAGGTAATCATCGCGGCGCGGCAGGCCGACCTGGCGCGCAACCTGACCGAGAAACTGCTGGCCTACGCCCTCTGCCGCCAACTCGAGGGCTACGATGAAATCGTGGTGGACCGCCTGATGGAAACCATCGCCAAGGACGGCTACCGACTGCAAACTCTCATCACCGAAGTCGTCACGAGCTATCCCTTCACCCAGCGCCGGAATTAACCGTCCCCACCACCGCCCATGAGCAGCCCCCACCTCATCGACCGTCGCACCTGCCTCAAAGGAATCGGCGTCGCCCTCGCCCTGCCGCTTTTCGAATCGATGGGCTGGGCGGAACCGGAGAAGAAAAAGCGCGCCAAGCCACCGGTGCGCCTCGGTTTCATGTACATGCCCCACGGGGTCATCATGGATCAATTTTGGCCGGCAAGTCCGGAAACCTTCCTGGCCTCACCGCCACCGGCCTTGGCGTCGCTGGGCCCGGTGCTCGACCAGTGCTTGCTGATGAAGGGAATCGCCGGGGTACCGATCTCCCCGTTCAACGGCGCGCCGCATGCCCTCGAATTGTCGACGTGGCTCACCGCGCGGCTCCCGGATGCGGACCGCCGGAGCCAGATTAATATTTCCATCTCGGCCGACCAGATCGCCGCGAATTATGTGGGGCATCTGACGTCGCTACCATCGCTGGAACTGGCCACCATGCCGCAGACGCATAAGGAGAATCAGGAAGGTCTCAACGAAGGCTACTACTCCCATTGCAGCTACCGTTCGGCCACGCAGGCGGTCCCCGCCGAAACCAATCCCCGCAGCGTACTCAACCGCCTCTTCGGCCTGCGCGACCAAACGGACCGAGCCGGCGCTTCCGGTCAATCCGCCCAGGCCGGAGCACTCGATCGCAAGATGTTGGATTTGGTCCTCGGCGGCGCGAAAGACCTCCGGCGCACCTTGCCGCGCGACGACCAACACAAGCTCGACGAATACCTCGACAGCGTCCGCTCAATGGAACGTCGCATCGCCGCCATCGAGTTTCGGCAAAAGGAAGCGGCGCTGGAGAAGGCCGGCGTCAGTGTGAGCAAACGCTACGCCCCGGATGCCCCGCCCATCGAGATCAAGATTCCGCTCGGCGATAAACGCAGTGAATACATGCAGGTGATGTGCGACCTCAACGTGCTGGCGTTCCAGACCGACACGACCCGCGTCAGCACCTACATCGGCTCCACGCCGAACGGCGTTTCCTACCCGGAGCTCGGCTTTAGCGACACCCACCACTCCAATACCCACCACAACCACGAAGCGGAGAAGGTGCGGAAGGTGGCCGCCATCACCGCGTTTAACATCGCGCAGTTCGCCTACATGATCAAACGCATGCAGGGCATCCGCGAAGGCGACGGCACGCTCCTCGACAACTGCATCATGATGTGGGGCTCCGGTCTCGAGGACGGCAACAAGCACCAGCGGGAAAACCTGCCGTTCATTTTGGCCGGCCGCGGCGGTGGCTCAATCAGCCCCGGCCGGTTCCTGCCAAATGTCCGCGGCAACCAGGGCGACCTCCTCACCACCCTGCTCGGCTGCGCCGGAGTTCCGCTCGACCGCCCGATCGGCATCGCGACGAAAGAGATCACCCAGATAAAGACGACCGTTTGAATCGTCCGCGTAAATGCAGACTGAGGTTGCGCTGATTGGACGGACATGCGCGGGGGCAAAAACCGGACTCAATCCCGACCGAGCGTCAAGAAACGGGGCAAAGCCCCGGCCGGATGAGCTTTAATTCCATTAAGCTTATAGCGTATCCATAAATTGTGTAGACGTGAGGGAGCGTAACGACAACGTGGTCGGCAGAGATGACCTCGTTTTCGGCTACGTCCATCGGCGACCATCCAATTTCTGGAACCGCCCTAGCCCAAGGTGTCGGTAACTTCGCCCAAACCCTAGGCCAGTCTGCGCATGCTCATCGCCCTTCAACCTCCTAAGCTGCTTCTCGCCGCCCTGCTTGGCCTCGTCATCGCCACGCCGGGTTGCGCCGCCTTCCGGCGTCGGCGAACGGGTTTCCCGGGGCTTCAAGCCGCGCTGCTGCTTTTCTGCACCGGTCTCCTGCCGTTCGCCGGCGCCGTGCCGTCGCCCGAGACCGCCAATATCCTCCAGAGCTTCGTTGTCGCCGTCCCCAGCGAATTCCAGCTTTCCTCGCCCGCGCAGGTCGCCCAGTTGCGTGGTTTTCCTTTGCGCGCGGTCACTTCCATCGACGAGGCCAATGCGCCACTTCACGAGGTCACCTGGTACAAACTCGTGATTAGGGTGCCGCAAGCCGATGCGGAGGAGTTGGCTTGGTTTTACCTCCGTGCCACTCACCTACGGGAGGCCTCCGCCTACCTGATCAATGAAAGCGGTGTTGTCCGCGAAACCGCGGCCGGCTTTCGCGATTCGGAGGGATTCCGTTTCGGCCTCTCGGACCTTATTATAAACATTCCGCTGACGATGGGAGCCACGGCGGACGTGTTTATCCGCAGTATTCCGGTCAGCCCATTCCCGATGACGCCCGGGGTGCTCAAGCTGAGTGAGATTCATCGCGAGGTGACTATCACGACGGGCTTCATCTGGCTGTATTTCGGTGGAGCCCTGTTTCTTGTCCTCTTTCAGAGCATCTGGTGGTTCCACTTAAGGGATCCCGCGTCCCGCGATTACGTCATTCTCTCGATCGGTATGATCGTCGGGAGTTTGGCGCGCTACGGGATTGTGGACCGGGCGACCGGTCATCCCTTCGGCTTCTACCTGTCGGAATGGCTGCCGCATCTGATGCTGCTGAACACGATCCTAGCCCTGCGGTTACATCTCAGCTTCTATAATCTTACCTTAACTATTCCAAACGGGGCGCGAGCCCTTCATGGTTTACTCATCGGTCTGCTCTTGCTGCTGGGGGCCGGGATTTTTCTACCGCCGAGCGTATTTTTCAAATTTGCGCTCATCGGTCAGATGCTGGGCATGCTCATCGCGATACCCATTGAGATCACCGCGGCCCGGCGCGGACTGCCCGGCGCAAGGATCGCGCTGGTGGGCTGGCTCGGCATGTATGCGATCCTATTTGTCGTCAACCTCTCGGGCATAGGGCTCCTACCCAAGCCGCCGCAAATGCAGCTACTGCCGCTCGCCAGTATCATGTGGGAAATGGTGCTGAACACCCTGGGCCTAAGCCGCAAATTTGAGCTCATCAGCAAGCAGCGCCATGAGGCTGAAAAACAGGAGATTGAACGGTACTCGCTCCAGCGCCTGGTGCGCCTGCTCTGTCACGACATCAGCAATCCGCTTTCGGTAATTTTCCTGAGCAGCAGCAGGTTGGGCGCAACGGGAGGCAACCCCACACCCGACAATACTTCGGCCCACCTACAGCGGATCGTCAAAGCCTCCACGGCCATTCGCGAGATCATCGACAGCGTCCGGATGCTGGAGCGACTGCAGTTGACGGGGGGCCGCGTGGAGGTGGCGCCCACGGACCTTGCGACGGCGATCCAGGAGACCGAAAGTCTGTTCCAGGAAAAGTTGCAACAGAAGTCGCTGCGGCTGGTAAAAGCCATTCCGCCCGACCTGCCCCTCGTACTGGCCGAGAATAATATTCTGAAGAGCAGCGTGCTCGCGAACATTCTGTCCAACGCCATCAAGTACAGCGAAGCCGGCGCAACGATCGAGCTTTCAGCCGCGCGAAACGAAAATAGCGTCACGCTGAGCGTGCGCGATCACGGCGTCGGCATCCCGCTGGAACTGATGGATGAATTCAACCGACGTGGCATGATCCGCTGTCGCCCCGGCACCTTTGACGAACAAGGCACGGGTCTAGGTCTGCAGCTCATCCACGGATTCACCACCGCCATGGGCGGCCACATGCGGCTCCTCTCGGGCAACGATCAGAAGACGGCGGGCGGCGCCGGCACGATCGTCGAGATCATCCTGCCGACCGCCCCGCCGGTCGCAGCGCTGAAAACATAGGGTCCACGGGGTCAGGGCGAAACTTGCAACATCGTGGGCCAACCCGGCCACACCGGGAGCGCGATTCGGTCGCCGGCCGCAGTCGCAACAAAAGGAACGTCGGAATTGGTGAAACCCCGATGGTCTCATCGGGTTTCACGCGGGCGCTCCGAGTAGACGATCCTCTATTGCTCGACCTGAAACGTGCATCGTCCGCACTCCAGCGTTTCCAGGTCAGCCGGCAGCGCGGCGGCGGCGACTCGGCGGCGTTGCCTGCGCGACCGCAGTGGACCTTTCCTTCGCCGGTCCCGCCTCGGTGCGGAAGCACCCGCCGGTTTATGCCATAACTCGTCGCTTCGCGCCCTTGCCCTCGGACGCTCAACCGCTTCTTCTCCCCTCGTGCATACGCATCATGAACGACTCTCCGTCCCGGCTTCCCGCCGGAGCGGCCGTCTGCCAACCGAGCTTGGGAAAAGCCGCGGTGGCCTCAGCGCGACGTCGGGTCGCGCTGGATGTGGGGATTCCTCCCAAACCTATTTCCCCTTGATGCGGCTGCCGGATCCCGGCCTCCCGCATCATGAATCCATCGTCTGAACCCGCCTTGCGTTTCCGTGGTGGCGACCGCCACCACCTGTTCAACAACCACGGCACGTGGTTCCTGCGCTACTGCGTCCGCGACGCCGCCTGGCTGAAAGCCGAGCGCCGGATCACCGCCTCCCTCGGCACCAAGGACCTCGCCGTCGCCCAGGAGCGGCGCGACGTCTTCCTCGAGCACCTGCGCCTGCATCGCGCTCTCACCGCCGGAGCGCCCGCCTGCACCTGGAGCTGCGCCGCCTGAACCACGCGATGAAAAAACCAATCCGCCCCCGCGTCACAGCCGTTCCGATACCGCCGGCTGACGCTCCCGAACCCAACGGCCCCACCGCCACTCCGGCCGCCGCCCCTTCACTCCTCACCCGCCCGCTCGGCCTCCTCGGCTGGCACAAGCTCGAACCGGTCCTGCTCGCCGCCCTCGCCACCGGCGACCCGCTGCTGCTCATCGGCAAGCACGGCACCGCCAAGAGCTTTCTCCTCGAGCGGCTCGCCCAGTCCCTCGGGCTCGTCTACCGGTTCTACAACGCGTCGCTGCTGAACTACGACGACCTCGTCGGCATCCCCGTCCCCGACGCCGCCCACACCGCCCTGCGCTACATCACCACGCCGACCGCGATCTGGGACGCCGAGGTGGTCTTCATCGACGAACTCAACCGCACGCGGCCCGACCTCCAGAACAAGCTGTTCTCCATCATCCACGAGCGGCGCGTGCAGGGCGTGGCGCTCGAAAAACTCCGCTACCGCTGGGCCGCCATGAACCCGGCACCGACGGACGATCCCGACGCCACCGAAACGTACCTCGGCGCCGAACCGCTCGACCCCGCGCTCGCGGACCGCTTCGCGTTCCTCATCGAGGTGCCCGATTGGTGCGACCTTGCCGACAACGAGAAACGCGACCTGCTCGCCGACCAGTTCCGCGGCCGTCACGAATTCCCCGTCGATGTTCCGGCCCTCGTCGCGCGCACCAAGACCGTCTTCGAGCGTTACTGCACCCGCCCACCCGACCTCGCCCCGTACTTCATCGCGCTCGAAGCCCAACTGCGCGGCGCGGGCACCCGGCTCTCGAGCCGCCGCATCTCGATGCTCTTCCGCACCGCCCTTGGCGTCCACGCCGCGCGGACCACCCTCGCTGGCCCCGGCGCCCGACCCGACTGGGAGTCCTCGGTCTTCCTCGCCCTCGCGCACGGCTACCCCGGCCTCGCCGCCGGCCCCGTCGACCGCGGCGCCTTATTCGCCCTGCACCGCCAGGCCTGGAGCCTCTCGCGGCTCGCCGACGACGATCCGTGGAAGGAGCTGCTGCACCTCACCGACCCGGTGGACCGCGTGCTCGCCGCGAGCCGCGTCGACTTTCCGCTCGGTGAAGCGGAACTCTCGAGTCTCGTCCTTGAGGCCGTTGCCACGCAACCGACCGACGAGGAGCGCGCCGCCCTCTCCCTCGTCCTCTACCTCCGCCTGCGCAACGGCAAGCGCATCGCCGCCACCGCCGCGGAAACGCTCGGCACCCAACTCGCCCGGGTCCTGACGCCCGCCACGAGCACCTATGAGGTCTATGGCCGCCAGCTCACAAACTGCCGCGAAGTCGCCGCCCTGTGCAGCGAACTCGGCGAATGCCTCCGCGACCGCTACGCGCGCAACCTGCTCAACGCGTTTCTCCCCGACGGCTTCACTGCCCTCGAAGCCCGCCACCTCCGCGACCGTTTCTTCGCCCTCTGGGAGAAGTTCGGCCTCGAGCCCGCCACGTCACCCGCCCCGTGAGGCTTCTCCACAACATGAGCGCCCCGCCGCGCACGCGGATCACGCTCGGCGGCAACCTCGTGACGCCCGGCGCCACGGTGTATTCGCTGCTGTATGTGTTGATCGCAGACGGCATCGTGCCCGGCGCCACGAGCGCGCCTGGACTGGATGTACTCGACGACCCGCGCTCCATCGGCCTCTGCGGCTACGTCAAAAATGTCCGCCGGAAATTCAAGCGCCCCGAAGACCTGTTTCGCCGGATCGGCGCGCCGGACTGCCCCGCCATCGACGCCCACTTTCTCCTCGGTTGGCGGGCGCAAACCTATCACACCGTGGCGGCGGACGATCGCCCGCGTCCTCCCGACGGCTGGCGACCTGCCACCGTCTGCCGCGACGCCCGCCGGTGCGCCGGCGTCCTGGCCCGCTGCTTCGGCACCCTCTACCTGCCCGCGCGGGCCCCGGACTTTTCGTGGGCTCGGCTGCTGGCCGAGCCCATCGCCTTCGACGAACCGCTGTATCCGACTCCATGACACCGTCCGTTCCGCCCAGCGCTTCGGCGCCAACGCGCTATTGGCCCGCCACCGCGATGCTCACTCCGGCGACGCCGATCTATTCCTTGGTTTACACGCTGATTCTGGACGGCGTCGTGCCCTGGGTCGGCATGGGGCAGCGGTTTCCTTGCAACGTCTGCGACGGATCTTCGCAACTGAGCCGGGCGATCACCGAGGTTTTCAAACGTCCCGCCGATCTCTTCCGCAAAATCGGCCCACCGATCTTCCCCACGGTGAACGCGTACTTTCTGCTCGGTTGGCGTCCCACTACCGGACACACGGGTCGACGGGTGCAGGCGACCGCGGGCTGGCCCGAGCCACCGCCGGTCTCTTGGTCCCCGGCACACTTTAGCCGGGATCCCCGCCGTTGCGCCGGCGTCCTCGCCCGCTGCTACGGCACCGTCTACCTGCCCGATCGCGCCCCGGATCTCTCCTGGGATCGTCTGCTCGCCCAACCCATCGCCTTCGACGAACCGCTCTTTCCCTCCCCGTGAACCTCCTCGCCCATCGCCCGCGCTCCCGCGCCGCCGCCGCTATCCGCGAACGCATCTTCAACGTGCTGCCTGCCGCCTCGTACCAGATGGAAAAACTCTTCGGCCTGCTCGACATCGAGTTCAGCACCGACACCGCCACCGCCTGCGTGGAGTGCCGCACCACGCCGCGGCTGTTGCTCAACCGCGACTTCGTCGCCGAACACTGCCAGGCCGACGCCGACCTCTTCCTCCTCATTTTGCACGAACTGCACCACGTCATCCTCGGCCACACGCGGCTGTTCCCGCGTCTCACGCCGCTCGACAATCTGGTCTTCGACGCGGTCATCAACGCCATGCTCGCCCGCTCCGTCGGCCGCAGCATCGGCACCGGCCTCTTCACGCGATTCTACGATTACCAGAAATTCCCCGAGCGCCTGCTGCGCCCGCCGCCGGGCTGGCCCGACAATTTCGAGCCCGCGTTGAAAAACCTCCCGGAGACCGAGGCCCGCGCGATCCGCCTGCTGTACGGCTCCGGCAACGACTCGATCACCTACCTCGACCTCTACGAACTGCTCCGCGCGTCGCTGGACCTGCGCCACGTTAACTTCACACTCCTGGGCACGCACGGCGCCGAAAAACCCGACGACCCGACGCTCACGCAGGTCATCCGGCGCATCGTCGAGGGCTGGCCCCCACCGCCGTTTCGAATCCGGGGTCGCGACGACGGTCGCGAGCCGCGCTCGCACTGGCTGCGCGAGGAACTCTCGCCCGCCGCGGAGTTTCAACGCGCCTTCGCCGCCGTCCTCCGGCGCTGCGGCCTTTCGCCGGCGCACGGCGCCACCGTCTTCCGCTCCCAGCGCGCCACCCGCGAACAATCGCGGGAGACCGTCGTCCCCGACAGCCGCGATCGCCGCGCGTCGGCCTTCCGCGACGTCTTCGGTCACGCTCCGTTGCTCTACCGCACGCCATTCTCCGAAACCAAGCCCCGCCGCCTGCCCGCGCCGGTCGTCCATCTCTACCTCGATGTCAGCGGCTCGATGGAGACCGCGCTACCCTACCTCACCGCGGTCTGCCGCGGACCGTTTCGCCGTGGCCTCCTGAAGATCTTCGCCTTCTCGACCGTCGTCTCCGAACTCAAGGGCCGGAACCTGACTGCCGCCACCTTCGCCAACACGAGCGGCACCGACATCAACGCCGTCCTCCGGCACCTCGCCGGCCTTCCGCCGCGCGTCCGGCCCCGCGTGGCCCTGCTCGCGACCGACGGCTACGTCGGCCCCGCCAACCGGCAACTCCGGAACGCCCTCGGGCGCACGCGCGTCGTCGCCGCCCTCACCGCCCCGCACTACGAGACCGACCTCGGCCGCTGGGTGCACGAAACCATTAAGCTCCCGTCCTTATGACCGACTACGCCGAATACGTTTCCCCCGGCCATCCCGACCGCCTCGCCGACGCCATCGCCGAGGGCCTCGTCACCGCCGCCGTCCGCGAGCGACCCGACGCCCTCGTCGGGGTCGAGGTCGCCGTCCACCGCCACCACGTCTTCGTCGACGGCCGCATCGCCGCCGGGGCCACCCGGGTCGACGTCGCGGGCGTTGTCCGTGACGTGTACCGGAACGCCGGTTACGGCGGTGCCTGGGGTCCCGATCCCGCGACGCTCACGCTGACGACCGACCTCTGCGAGGAGGAGTTGCCCGCCGCCGAGTCCGACATCCGTCCCTTTTCCGACGACCAGAACATCGTGATTGGTTATGCCTGCGGCGACGCCACCACGAACTTCCTCCCGCCCGCGCACTGGGTCGCCGGCGAGTTGGGCCGCCGGCTCGCCGCCACGTTGCGCACCGATCCCGGGCTGGCCGAGACCTATGGCCCCGACTTCAAGATTCTGGTCGTCCTCGATCACGACGCCCGCACGCGGCGCATCCAGTGGCGGCGGTTGGTGTTAAGCGTCCTGCACCGGCCCGGCCTCACCAGCGAAACCCAGCACCGCCAACTCGTGCCCCTGGTCGCCGGCATCTTGCGGGACCTCGAGGTGTCGGGGCTCGCCGGCATCGCCACCACCTTCTCCACCGCAGTCCTCACGCTCAACGGCGCCGGCGACTTCGTCCTCGGCGGGCCGCACGGCGACAACGGCCTCTCCGGTAAGAAGCTCGTCGTCGACCACTACGGTCCGTCGGTGCCGATCGGCGGCGGCGCCCTCGCCGGCAAGGACCCCCACAAGGTCGACAAGTGTGGCGCCCTGCGTGCACGGCAGCTCGCGAAGCGACTGGTCCGCGAGGGCGCCGAGGAAGCCCGCGTGATCCTCGCGTGGGCTCCCGGCGCCGAGGCCACGTTCAGGCCCGAAATCGTCACCACGACGGGAGGTGTCCGCATCCGTCTCCCCGCCGAAGAAATCCCCGCCTTGGATTGGTTCGCGATCCGTCGCATCGTGCACGACCTTGAGCTCGTCCAACGGGATTGGCGCGCCGATCTGCTCGCCGGCTACCTCTGCCATCCCGATTCCCCCTGGGAACGTTGAGCGGCCCAGCGTCAATCCCTTGGCCCGCGGAACACACGGAAGACACGGAGAAAAGTAAACGGCACCACGCGCTCCCCTCGCCGTTACGCTTCGCGCCCTTCACGACTTCACGTGAACCGGTCTGACCCAAGATGACTCAGGTACTCCTGCGCTCCCACTTACTGGGAAACTCGCCGTTTCGTCAGAGCAGAATTCAGACAACGAAACCGGACGAAACAATCCGGCCGGGTTAAACCACGAAACACCCCAAACACACGAAAGGCTCGGAGCCCGAACCAATGCACGGCGAACGCGCAACACACTTTCGGAGCTGAGACCTGCTCGCCCAGCCCAAGCCCCACTCGCGCAGCCTCCCGACCACGGGTTGCCGACCACAGATTACTGATGACCGAGCACCGCTCCCACTCACCTCCCGCTCCACTGAAACTTCTGCACCCGCTGGCCGTTGATATCGCCGACGTCGATATCGCCGGTCGCCGACAGCGCGATGTCGTGCGCCATCATGAACTGGCCGTCATGGTTACCCCAGCGGCCGAACTTCGCGACGAGCTTGCCCTCGAGGTCGAACACCGCGAGGCCCGACCGGTGCGGCGGGGCCGCGGGCTGTTCACCGCCGTCGGCGACGTAAAGCAAACCGTCGCGGCCGATGCGGATGCCGTACGGGCGACCCAGCGCGGCCTGCTTCCATTGCGTGATAAATTTCCCGTCCGGGGTAAAAACCTGCAGCCGGTCGTTCTGGCGGTCGGCGACGTACACCCGGCCGGACGCATCGACGGTGATGCCGTGCGGCACGACGAATTCGCCGGGCCCGCCCCCTTTGACGCCCCATTGGAACAGGAATTTACCCTCCGCGGAGAACGTCAGCACGCGACTGTTGATGTAACCGTCGCTGACGTAGAACGAGCCGTCCGCCAGCACCGCCAATGTCAACGCCCGCCCTCTCAACTTCCCCCGGCGAGCTTCCGCTTCGCCTCCGCCGGCACGTCCACCGTCGTCGCACCGAGCTGGCTCACGGTGGTCGTCGCCGTTTGATGCACCGCCACCTCCCGACCGCTCACCACGAGCACCCCGTCGAGCCGCGTCTCGTACTTCACGAGCACTCCCCGTTGGACCCAAAAGCGAAAGGTTCCGCTGGCCCGCTTCGGCACGATGTCCTTCTGCCCGGGATGAATCAGCAGCAGGATCGCGGTCGTCTCGGGCAAGAGGCCACTGACCATCTCACCCTCGATCTTCCAATCCGTGCCGCCGCCGACGATCACCCCGATTTCTTCATGCGGACGACTGAGCGTGCTTTGCACGTTGCTGAAAGCTGACAACGACTCCCCTTCGCCCGCTCCGGGAGCCCGGGAGCCGCCCGGACCGCGGCGGGTGCGCATCGAACCGCCACCCGCCCCCATCCCGGATGGACCACCCGAGGGACCGCCCCGGCGCGCGGTGTTGCGATCACCCGCGGCCGCTTCGTCCGCGGTCCGCCACGTGTCGTCGACTTGGACCACGTAGTTTTCCGAGCCTTGAAAGACCACCGTAGATACGGCGCCAGATGAACGGCGCGGGCTACCACCGGGACCGCGGCGGGTCGCGCTCGCCGCGACCGAGCCGGAACTCAGCGGCATGGTCACCAGAGAAAAGTCGGTCGCCCGCTCCGTCGTACCAGTGATCGTGTAGGACGAGGCATCATCCGCCACGTCCGTGTGCCACGTATAGTTCGGCGCCTCCGCCACCTTCATCGCCGCCACAATCGCGGAATCGACCGGAGCAGCCCGGGTGGGCAGCACAAAGGCAAGAAGGCAAACCAAGTGAAAGAGGTGGCGTAACCGCATGGCAACAAACCGGGAACCGGAGCAAGACGCACCCAGTCGCGATTGGTTCCAAACTCGCCGTGCGCCGCCCGGCCTGCTCAGGGCGCCTAGTCCTGCCCCGGCCGACCCCAGGGACCCGGGCTAAATTTAGCTTCAGTCGGATAAAAACACTCCGATGCAGGACGCTAAGCCGCCCGTAGCGGCGACCTGTAGCTCAACGCCGTTACCCCATGTCGATCTCAAACAAAATCATCATCGCAGTTTTCGGAGCCCTTTTCGCCGCGGTCGCCGCGTTGCTCATTGTGCAGAAAAACGTCATCGAGTTACAAGGTCTCCAGCTGACGCGCGACACCATGCGCTCGACGATCATCGAGGCCGAGAATGTCCGGCAGAGTGTATCGGAACTCTCCCGCCGCGGCGCCTTCGATCGCCCCAAGCTCCTGCAGGAGTATCGCACGAGCGGCGACCTCCGGGGGTCAGCGCTCTATAAAACCATTCCGGTGGTCGCAGCCTGGAACGCCGCGGCCAAGGCCGCGGAGGAGCAGGGCTTCGAGTTCCGCGTGCCGAAGCATCAGCCGCGCAATCCCAAAAACGCCCCCACCCCCGATGAGACGAGCATTCTGCAGGAGTTCGAGCGGACCGGACAGACCGACTACTTTCGCGCGGACCGCGCGACCGATACCATCACCTTCGCCCGGCCCGTGAAGTTATCCGCCGACTGCCTCGCCTGCCACGGCGATCCAGCGACCAGTCCCACCAAGGACGGCAAGGACATCGTCGGATTCGCCATGGAGAACTGGAAGGAAGGCGAAATCCACGGCGCATTTATCCTCAAGACCAACTTCCAGCGCGTGGATCAGACGGTGCGGAACAGCATGCTCCGGAGCATCGCGTGGACCCTCCCCGTCATGGCGGGAATTGCCGTTATTTTCTATTTTCTCAACCGCCGCATCATCGTCAACCCGCTCCGCAAGTCGATCACCGCGATCCAGTCGGCGAGCGATCAAACCACCCAGGCGGCCTGGCAAATCTCCACCAGCAGCCAGCGGCAGGCGGAGGGCGCAAGTCAGCAGGCTGCCGCGCTCGAGGAGTCGAGCGCCTCACTTGAGGAAATCTCCAGCATGGCGAAACGGAACACCGGCGGCGCCCAACAGGCGCGTGAACTCGCCAGGCAAACCCGAACGAACGCCGACGCCGGAGCCGCCGACATGGAGGAAATGCGCAAGGCGATGCGGGACATCAAGGCGTCGTCCGACGGGATTTCGAAGATCATCAAGACGATCGATGAGATTGCATTTCAGACCAACATTCTGGCGCTGAACGCCGCGGTCGAAGCCGCCCGCGCGGGCGAAGCGGGTCTCGGCTTTGCGGTCGTCGCCGAGGAGGTGCGCAACCTGGCGCAACGTTCGGCCAACTCGGCCCGCGAAACCTCCGCCAAAATCCAGGAAGCGATCGCCAAGAGCGACCGCGGCGTGGTCATCAGCGAGAAAGTCGCGGAATCGCTCGGCGCAATCGTAACCGGGGCGCGGCAGGTCGACAACCTGGTGGGTGAAATCGCCGAGGCCTCGGCGGAACAGAACCAAGGTATTGCGCAGGTGAACAAGGCCGTCGTTGAAGTCGACAAGGTGACCCAGGCCAACGCCGCCAGCGCCGAGGAAAGCGCGGCCGCCGCCGAGGAGTTGAGCGGGCAATCCAAGGTCCTGCGGGACAGCATCGCCGAGTTGGCCATGCTCGTCTCCGGCGGAGAGCCTGCTCCGGGCCAAAGAGCGCAGGGCGAAAACGCGCCCCCGGCCCAGGCCGCACCCAAGGGGCATGCCGCCCGCGGGTCCCAGCTCCCGCCGAGCAACGGCCAGCACCTCCAGCCCAAATCCAACGGCATCAGCACCACGCTGCGGTTTCCCGGGGAACATCCGATCGTAACCCGACGGTAGGACCGACGGAACAGCCGGGGACGGCCCCGGCTTCCCGTCCGTTCGGGCAGCCTCGTTCGCCAGGCTACGGTCAGGACATCTGCACGGTGCGCACGGGCTCCGCCGGAGGGAGTTCCACCAAGGTTTTCCGGTTCCCGACCGCGAGTTGGTGCCGGCCCGAAAAAAACTGCAGCTCGCAACGCCCCGGGACCTCAGCGCGGCCAAGCCACAAAGTCACCACTGCTTGTACAACATGTCCCGATACGCCGTCGCCGCCGGCGCTCCGCCACTTCGACTTCCGCCATGAACCTCCTCCGTTTCGTTGGCTTGCTTCCGCTACTGCCCGTCGTCGTCGCCATCGGCGGCTGCGCGAAACCCGGGAACGTCGACCCGGCCGCCGAAGCGCTGGCCATTCGCGAACGCGCGATGACATTCGGCGTCGCGGTCGCCGACCGCGACGTGGCGGCGGTGACGGCCTTCTACACCTTCGACGCGATCGTCCTGGATCCCGAGACTCCCGCGCGCCGCGGCGCCGAGGCGATGCGGGCGGCTTGGCAGGAATTCCTGAAGTCGCCCGGCCTTACCGTGCGGCTGGTGCCGGAAAAAATCGATATCGCCGCCGCGGGCGACCTCGCGTCCGACTTCGGCCGCTTCGAAGTGCACGGGGCAGGCCCCGCCGGGAAAATCAAGACCGTCCACAAGTACCTCACCGTGTGGCGCAAAGTCGGCGGCGAGTGGAAAATCCTGTACACCGCGTGGAACACGAACCCGCCAGGCCCGCGCTCATAGTTTGCCGCCGGCCGGAATCGCCCGCGTCCCCCGCCGCAGCACGGGATTGCCTTCCCGCCCCGCCCCCGCCTCCATCGTCGCCCAGCCCATGAAAAAGATCGCCATCCTCAACGGCCCCAACCTCGACCGTCTCGGCAAGCGCGAACCGGAGATTTACGGGCGCGCGACCCTCGCCGACCTCGAGCAAGCCTTGCGTGCGGAATTCGGCACCGTGGCCCAATTGGAGTTTTTCCAGTCAAACCACGAGGGCGCGCTGATCGACAAAATCGCGGCCTGGACCGACGCCAAGTTCGACGGACTGGTGATCAACGGCGGCGCATTCACGCATACCAGTGTGGCCTTGCGCGACGCCCTGCTCGGCGCCCACCTGCCGACGATCGAGGTGCACATCTCGAACATCTACAAGCGCGAGGAGTTTCGCCACACGTCGCTCACCGCGCCGGCTTGTATCGCGGTCATCACCGGACTCGGGCTCGAGGGCTATCACGCCGCGCTGCGCTATCTGGTGAAGGCCTGAGGCGGCGCGAGGGGTTTGCACGCGCCGCGTTGAACGTTGTACGACATCGCCCTTCGCCGGCCACGGCTCCGGCCGCAAGTCCAGGCGCGTCAAGCACCCCGCGCAGGCTCCGGACGACGCGGGTTTGCCCTGCTCCGGTCCGGTGGCCGCTGCCCCCCCCCGACGTGCATCTTGCAAACGCATGAGTCACGCTGACCCAACGGAGGAAGCTTCATGGCTCGTTTGCCACACCCGACCGCGCTGCGAGAAGAAGCTCGCCGCCCTCCTGGCCGCGGAAAACTTCGAGCATTATCTGCCGCTGACCACGAGCGTGCGGCGCTACGCGCAGCAGACGA
This sequence comes from uncultured Opitutia bacterium, assembly GCA_903820035.1. Taxonomy (GTDB): domain Bacteria; phylum Verrucomicrobiota; class Verrucomicrobiia; order Opitutales; family Opitutaceae; genus ER46. The sequence goes on along the minus strand of CAIJFT010000011.1, from coordinate 22,489 downwards.
AAAAATTCACCAAGCCGCTGTTCCCCGGCTACGTCTTCGCCCGCGTGATCAACGAGCGGAAAGCGCGGATTTTCCAGCAGGACTTGATTGCCCGCGCGCTGTCGGTCGGCGATGAGGCGGTGTTTCTCCGCCAACTGGCCGACGTCCGGACGATCGTAGCCTCGGGGCTCGAACTCACCGTCATGCCGCTGCTCACGAAGGGACGCCGGGTGAAGATTCTCGGCGGGGCGCTGCACGGGTTGGAGGGTTTCGTGGACGACCCGGCCAATCCGCGCGGCGTCGTCCTCTCCGTTGATGTGCTGCGCCAAGGCGTGCTCGTGCGCGTGCCGGCGGAGCAACTGCAGCTCCTGCCTTAGGCGGGAACCTGCCCGTTGCGGTGGCACCTGCCGCCCCAATCGGATTATTCCGGGACGCAGAAATAAAAACCCGCCCGTTGCTGCGTTTTCTCCGCTTCGTCAGCGCAACATCCACAGCCACGCCCCGACGTGGAGCGTCGCACAGGCCGCCAACGCCGCGGCATAGTCGTCGGCGACCACCCCCCACCCGCCGGGCAGGTCCTGAATGCGTGCGATGCCGAGGGGTTTCAGAATATCGAAGAAGCGGAATAACGCGAAACCCGCGAGCATCACGCCCCACGCCGGAAACAGCGGCAACAGCGCCTTCCAACCAAGAAAGCACAACGGGATCGCGACGAACTCGTCGAGGATCACCTCGCCCGGATCACTGCGCCGCAGCCGGATTTCCGCCTCGCCGCAAAACGCCACGGCGAAATACCCGCCGATCACGCTCGCGACCAAAATCGCGCCGATGCCCGCCCGCTGAAAAAAAAGCGCAAAGTAGAGCAAGCCCGCGAGCGACCCCCACGTGCCCGGCGCCGGCAGCTTGCGCCCAAGCGGACCAAGGGTGGCAAGAGCGACGACCAAGCCGCTCGGTAGCAGACGCGTCCAGACGGGCTGCGAAAGACGCATGGCTACTTCCAGAAGACGTCGCCGTGCTTCCGGAAATACGAGAATCCCGAAGTCATGGTTAAAATCGCCGAGAGCACATAAAGCCCGATCCCCAGTCCGCGCACCCACGTAACCATAAAGCGATCGTCGCCGTTGAAGTGAAAATCCTGACCGAGCATGCGCGCGCCGATCAGCCAGCCGATCGCATTAAGCTGCACAAATGTCTTCACCTTTCCCCCTGCATCCGCCTCCACGATCTGACCTTTCACCGCCAGCGCGGTGCGAAGCCCGGAGATCGCAAACTCACGGCCCAGGATACCGAGCAGCAGCATCATCGCGGTGATGTCGTGCCCCATGAAGTTGGCGGCATCGTTCACCAGCGCGATCATCAGGCCAATCACCATGACCTTGTCCAGGACGGTGTCCATGAACCGGCCAAACGACGAAACCTCGCCGCGCTCGCGCGCGATTTTGCCATCCAGCCAATCCGTCAGCGCGGCGACGATGAACAGCCAGAACGCCAGCGTCGCGGCATAGGCGAAGTCCGAATACATCAGGGCGACCACGATGAACATCAGGGGCAGTCGCGAGAGGGTGAGGATGTTCGGCAGCGTCATGCGCAAGGGAGTAAAAACACGCGCCCAACCCGGGATGGCAAGCGTTGAGCAATATGACGCACCCGCCGCCGGAAGGTATCCGGCACCGTAAAAAACGCAGTCGCCACCCGACCCGCCGCCCCTTTTCCTCGCGCTTCCCGCATGCGCCATTGCATTTACCCCGGCACCTTCGACCCCATCACCTACGGGCACCTCGACGTCCTCGAGCGGGCAACCCGCCTGTTTGACAAGGTTACCGTCGCGGTCGCGGAAAGCGCCGGCAAGGCCCCGCTGTTCACCGCGGAGCAGCGGGTCGAGATGATTACGCCCAATGTGAAGGTGTGGCCGCACGTGACGGTGACGACGTTTCGCGGCCTGCTGGTGGAATTTTGCATGGCCCAGAAAGCCGACGCGATCATCCGCGGTCTGCGCGCCCTCTCCGACTTCGAGTTCGAATTCAACATGGCGCTGATGAACCGCCATCTGGAACCGAACCTGGAAACGATCTTCGTCATGCCGAACGAACAGTTCAGCTACACGAGTTCCACGCTGGTGAAGCAGGTGGCGACGTTCGGAGGCGATATTTCTCACTTCGTGCCCCCCAACGTCGCCGCGGCGCTCAAGACCGCCTTCGCGCCCTCACGGCAATAAGCCGGGATCAGCCGGCGGTGCGGCGGGATTAGGCCCGCTACGCATGGTCAACGACCCGCCGCCTTTAAAGTGTCCGCGTAGAACTTCTTCGCGTCGGCCTTCAGTTTCGCGAGTTCCGTCGGCACCATGTACATCATGTGGCCGCCTTCATAGAACGTCTGCGTAAGATTGCCGCGCACCGCTGGGTCGAGACCCATTTGTCGCACGGTGTAGTCGGTCGCAAAATACGGCGTGGCCAGATCGAAGTACCCGCTGGCGATCCAAACGCGGAGACTGGTATTGCGGCTCATCGCCTGGTGCAGGAGCTCGGCGGTGTTCAGGTACTGGTTCTGCACGTTCGAGTAATTCCACGGCTGCACGTCGCCGGTCAGCGTGTTGTAGGGCAGGTCACTCTCGTACTTGAGCTCACGCCGCACGTAGTCGTTGAAACAGGCGGTGTAACTGCCGAGCACGGCCTCGTAACTGGGATCGAAGTCCCCTTGCGAGGTACCGGGCTGATAACGAATACCGGTAAGCCGGCAATCGTAGCGCCCGACCGACCGATTCTGGGCCTCCAAAAGACGTTGCGTAAAGGTGTAGATGTCCACGCGCAGGCTGCGCTGCGCGATCATGGCGGCGGGCAACCCGGTCAGATCCGACATTTCCTTCGCCAAGGCGTTGCGCTCCGCGTCGGTCAGCGCATCTCCGCGCATCAGGGCCGGCGTATATCTCTTTTGCACGAATTCTTCCGCCGCTTTGAGTGCGGTACGCAAATCGGCGCCCGCGAGGGCGCCACCCAGTTTTTTGTGGTACCACGCGCCAGCGGTGTAGGTGGGAAAGAAAAGCATATACGGCAGATCGTTCCCCGGCGTAAAGCGGAGGGTCTGGAAATTCATGATCGAGGACACCAGCGAAATGCCGTTCAGGTAGAGCCCATAGCGGCTTTGCAGGTAATCGCTCAGACCGGACGCGCGGGTGGTGCCGTAGCTTTCCCCCACGAGAAACTTCGGCGAGGACCAGCGCTGATGCCGGGTGGTGTAGAGCCGGATAAAGTCACCCACCGAGGCGATGTCCTCGACATACCCGTGAAACTGTTTGGGGTCCTCACCCGCCGCGGCCCGACTGTAGCCGGTGGACACCGGGTCGATGAAAACGAGGTCCGTCTGCTCGAGCCACGTATGTTCGTTGTCGAGCATGCGGTACGGGGGCGGCAAAGACTCTCCGTTTTCCGACATCGCCACGCGCTTCGGCCCGATCGCGCCCATATGGAGCCAGATCGAGGACGAGCCTGGGCCGCCGTTGAACGAAAACGTCACGGGGCGGCGCGTCACGTCGACCGGCTCCGCTTCCGAACCGATCAAGGTGTAGGCCACAAAGAAAAGGGAGGCCTTCGTCTTTTCACCCCGGGCGTCCTTCATCGGCATGTAGCCGGCGGTGGCCCGGTACTTGATGATCCGCGCTCCGAGCTTAAGGCTATGCTCCGTCACCGCGAGCACCGGCTCCTTATCTTCCTTCCGCTCGGCCTTGGCGGCATTGTCGGCGCCGGTTTTTTCACCTTCCACGGCAGCCGCGGCTCCCGCGGGTGTGCCGCCGGAGGCGTTGGGGCGGCGTTTGGGCCCTTGGGCAGAAGCCAGCAAGGGGACCAGCAACAAGACCATCGCGGTCACGGCACGGTGAAAACGGAACGCTGGTAGGGCGTCCGCAGAAAAACGGAGGCGATAACTCATGCGGTCAGCCAAAGGTGATTTGGGCATCTTGGCGAGTGGTGGATTTTGTAGTCGCCAAGTCCGCGGGCCCCGTGGAAAGAATTGCGTCACCTTTCCTGCGCTTCTGCGTCTTTGCGGTCCTCCCAGCAATGCCGCCTGCATCGGTTTCCTATTCCGACGCAGAACATTGGCGTCCTTTTCTACCCAGTCCCCTCCCTCCTTCACGTCATGGCCAAATCCAAAAGTTACGGTGGTCTCGTTGTATTGCTTCTCCTCCTTGCCGGCGGCGGCGGTGGTGGTTGGTATTACTTCCGCACAAAGACCGATCTCAAGCCCGAGTTCCAAAGCACCAAGGTGGCGCGCGGCGACATCACCCAGACGATCACCGCAACCGGCGATCTCCAGCCCGTGGTGACCGTCGACATCGGCGCGCAAGTCTCCGGCATGATCCAGGAGGTCTTGGTCGACTTTAACTCCAAGGTGAAGGCCGGCGACATCCTCGCCAAGATCGATCCCGCCACGCCCACGCAGCGTCTGCGTCAGGCCGAAGCCGATCTCGAGTCCGCCAAAGCCAACAACCAGCTCTTGGTTATCAACGCCCGCCGCACGAAGGAGCTCTTCGACAAGCAGCTGGTTTCCCAGCAAGAGGTCGACAGCAACAACGCCCAGCTCGCGCAGTCCAACGCGACCCTCCTCACCCGCGAGGCCGCAGTCGCGAACGCCAAGCTCGATCTCGAGCGCACGATCGTCACCGCCCCGATCGACGGCATGGTCCTCGACCGCAAGACCGACAAGGGTCGCACCGTCAACGCCAGCATGAATGCCCCGACCCTGTTCACCCTCGTGAACGACCTGACCAAGATGCAGATCAACGCCGCCGTCGCCGAGGCCGACGTCGGCACGATCGTCGAGGGTCAGGATGTCAAATTCACCGTCGACGCCTTCCCCAATCGCACCTTCACCGGCTCCGTCCGCATGGTCCGCAACGCCGCGAGCGTCAGCAGCAGCGTGGTCTCCTACGCCACGATCATTGACGTAAAGAACGAGGACCTGAAGTTGAAGCCCGGCATGACGGCCAACGTCTCTATTATCGTCCAGCAACGCCCGAACGTACTCCGGATCGCCAACGGCGCCCTCCGCGTGCGCGTGCCGCAGGAGCTATTGCCCAAGGCCCCGACGGCCCCGGCCGCGACCGGCGGCAAGGCTGACGACAAGGCGGGTGCTCCCGGTGCCGTCGCCATGACCGATGACGAGCGCATGCGGGTCACTTTCGAAGTCATCCGCGCCGTCGGCTGGGAGCGGGGCACGCCGGCCAGCGCCGAACAAATTGAAAAAGCCAAGACCCTCGCCAAAGAAAAGGGCCTCGACCCCGATCTCGTCGCGGCCCGCATGAACAACCCCGGCGCGCGCAAGCGCACCGAAGGTGGCGGTGGTGGCGGTGGCGGCCCACGCGGTGGTGCTGCCGGTGGTGGTGGTGCAGCCGGCGACCGTGGATTTAACAACACCGTGGTCACCCGCACCCTCTACAAGCTCACCGAGGGCGACGATAAGGAGAAGAAGGTCGAGCCGGTGTCCGTCCGCCTCGGCATCTCCGATGGATTCTCCACGGAAGTCTTGGCCGGCCTGAACGACGGCGACACCGTCGTTACCGGTGTCTTGATGCCCGGAGCTGCGGCGGCCGCACTCGCTTCGCAAGCCGGTGGCATGAATAACCCCTTCCAAGGCGGCAGTCGGAGCAGCTTCGGCGGCGGCAGCAGCCGCGGCGGCCGCTAAGTCGCGGCGTAAACGTCTCCCTCACTCACCCGACGCCATGGCACCCGTTGTCCAAATCAAGGACATCCACAAGATCTACGAGTCCGGGGAAATCCCCGTTCACGCCGTCCGCGGCGTATCCCTCGACATCCACAAGGGCGAGTTCGTCGCCCTCATGGGCGCCAGCGGCTCCGGTAAATCCACGCTGATGAACATGCTGGGGTGCCTCGACCGCCCCACCAAAGGCACCTACAAGCTCGACGGGATCGACGTCTCAGACCTGGACAAGAACGAGCTCGCCGACATCCGGAACCAGAAGCTCGGCTTCGTTTTCCAAGGCTTCAATCTGCTTGCCCGCACCACCGCGCTCGAAAACGTCGAGCTCCCGATGCTCTACGGTCGCCACCGCCGGCTATCCGCCGGCCAGATCCGCGAGCGCGCGATGCACTGTCTTGAAATCGTCGGCCTCGCCAACCGCGCCGACCACATGCCGAACCAGCTCTCGGGCGGTCAGCAGCAGCGCGTCGCCATCGCGCGCGGGCTGGTCAATGAACCACAGGTCCTGCTCGCCGATGAGCCCACCGGCAATCTCGACTCCCGGACCTCCATCGAAGTGATGGGCGTCTTCCAACAACTCAACGATCAGGGCATCAGCATCGTGATGGTCACCCACGAGCTCGACATCGCCCACTACTGTAAACGCAACCTGATCCTGCGTGATGGCGTCGTCGTGCGCGACGAAGCCGTCCCAAACCGCAGCATCGCCTCGAACGAACTCGGCAAGCTCAAGAGCGCCGAGGCCGCCGCGAAGCTGATCGCCAACCCCGTCAACTGAGCGGACCCTCCCGCCCGCCACCGCCATGCGTTTCACCACCATCTTCCGCGTCGCCCTCCGCGCTCTGCGCCGCAACACCATGCGCTCGATCCTCACGGCGCTGGGTATCATCATCGGCATCGGCGCGGTGATCACCATCGTCAGCATGGGCAACGGCGCCAAGGCCCGCGTTGAAGCCCAGGTCGCCGCGCTCGGTCAAAACATCATCACGGTTTATCCGGGCAGCTTCAGCTCGGGCGGCACGCGGGGCGGCTTCGGGTCGGCCCCGACCTTAACCGTCGAAGACGCAGAAGCGATCGCCGCCGAAGTCGAGGACATCGACGGCGTCAGCCCGGAAGTGCGCGACCGCAACCAAGTTCTCGCCAACGGCCTGAACTGGAGCACCAACATCAACGGCGAGTCGCCTGATTATCCGTACATCAAGAACTGGAACATCGTCCAGGGCGCGATGTTCACCGATCAGGACGTCAAGTCCCTCGCCAAGGTCGCCGTCATCGGCAAAACCGTCGTCGACCAACTTTTCCCGAACGAGGATCCGATCGGTCAGACCCTCCGCATCCGCAATTTGCCATTCCGGGTGGTCGGCGTGCTCGACGTCAAGGGCTTCAGCCTCTTCGGCTCCGATCAGGACGACGTCGTCATCATCCCGTACACGTCCCACATGCGCCGCGTCTCGCGCCGCTCCAATATCTCCTCGATCCTCGTTCAGGGTAAAACCTCCGACAAACTCGACGTCGTCAAGAGCCGCATCGAAGACCTGCTCAATCAGCGCCGCAAGGGCCGCGAGCCGGACTTCACCGTCCGCACTCAGGAAGAAATTGCCGCCACCGCGACAGAGACCTCCAAGACGATGACCTTGCTCCTCGGCGGCATCGCCGTCGTTTCGCTGGTCGTCGGCGGCATCGGCGTCATGAATATCATGCTCGTCTCCGTCACCGAGCGCACCCGCGAGATCGGCATCCGTCTCGCCATTGGGGCACACGATCGCGATGTGCTGCTGCAGTTCCTCATCGAGGCCATTCTCCTGACCGTCCTCGGAGGTATCTTGGGCATCCTCTGCGGCATCGGTGCCTCAGAGTTCGCTTCAGCCTACTTCGGGTTGCCCACGCTAATCTCACCCACCTCGGTGTTGCTCGCCGTCGCCGTGAGTACAGTCATCGGCGTGTTCTTCGGCTACTACCCGGCCCGCAAGGCCGCGCAGCTCGATCCGATCGACGCCCTGCGCTACGAGTGATGCACGCGGGTCGGATGTTCCTCCGCCCGCTGCTCCTCTCCGGCCTGTTCGCAGGCCTCGCCCCCGCGGTCTGCGCTGCGGAGAAGTCCCATTTGGATTTTCAAGCCGAGGCTCGCGCCGCCTACGGCAACCGGGATTTCGCGGCGGCGCAGGCCGCCACCGTCGCCGCGCTGGCGCTGCGGCCCGATTCCCCCCGCTACCTCCACAACCTCGCCGCCCTCCAGTCACTGGCGGGAGATGCGGCGGGTGCACTGTCCACCCTGCGTCGATTGGCCGCACTCGGGGTCGCGCCTCCCATTGAACGTGATCCGGATTTTGCCGCCCTACAGGGCTCCCCGTCTTTCCGCACCGTTTCGCAGTTGTTCGCCGCCAACCGCGAGCCACTTGGCCAGGCCGACGTCGTCGCCGAACTGACCGGCCGCGCCGGTATCCTCGAAGGTATCGCGTTTCGCGAGCGCACGGGCGACACGTTCCTCGGCGATGCCCACCTCCGCGGCATTTGGCGCCGAGACCGGACGGGGAAAATTACGCGCTTCTCGGAAGAGGACGAAGACTTGTTCGGCATTTTCGGCCTCGCCCTCGACGAACCCCGCCGGGTGCTGTGGGCCGCGATGATGGCCGGGCCGGAAATGACCGGCTACACCAAGGAAATGAAGGGCCAGTCCGGGTTAGCTGAGTTCAGTCTCGTCACCGGCGAACTGCGCCGCGTGATCGACCTTCCGGACGACAACCGTGAGCACGGGCTCAGCGATCTCACCGTCGCTCCCGACGGCACCGTCTACGCCACCGACAGCCGCGCCCCGATCATCTGGAAACTGGCCCCTGGCGCCGAGGCCCCGGAACCCGTCGTCGAATTCCCCGGGTTCAGCTCGCTGCAAGGCATCCTGCTGCACGAGAGAACCCTCATCGTCTCGGATTTCGCCAACGGGCTCTTTCACGTCGATCTCACCACCAGCACCGTGACCCCGCTCGCCGCACCAAAGGACACCACGTTGCTCGGCTTGGACGGCCTGGTACCGGCGCCTGGGGGTTTGGTCGCGATCCAAAACGGCGTGACGCCGCAGCGCGTGCTGCTCATCCGCCTCAATCCCGAACACGATCGCATCACCGGCGTGACCGTGCTCGCCCGGAGCCTGCCTCACCTCGACGACCTCTCGCTGGTGACCCTCGTAAACGGCCGACCGACCGTGATTGCCGGCGCCGGTTGGGACCTGTTCGACCCGCAAAAGGCCAAGGCCCCGCCGTCGCACACCGTGCGCCTGTTGCAAGTCGCCTTGCCGTAAGGGATTTCTTCGTTCTCGTGGTGGCCGACACCATGCGCGTCACCTTCCTTGTGCAGACCACCATCGGACTCCGGGCTTGCCTCGGCGCCGTTCTGCTTGTGCTCGCCGGGGCGCCGTCGGTAGCGGCCGACCCGGCCCCCGCCCTGCAGGAGGCGGTGTCATTATTCGAATCCCGCCGCTACCCGGAGGCCGCGGAGGCCCTGCGGAAAATTGCCGCCGCCAATCCCGCCAACGCCCCCGCCTGCCACTACCTCGGCCGCACCCTGCTGGCCCGCAACGATGCCGCCGCCCAAGAGGAGGCGCTCACGTGGCTGACCCGCGCCGTTGCACTCGATCCCGCCAACGTGCCCTACCTCGCCATCTATGGCGGCGCCGCGCTGCAACAGGCCAACCGCACGCGATCGATTAGCGCCGCCACCAAGGGACGCGACGCGATGGAGAAGGCCCTGAAACTAGACCCCGGGCACCTCGACGCCCGCGAGGCACTGATCCAGTTTTACCAGCGCGCCCCCTGGCCGATTGGCAGCGAGGCCAAGGCGACCGCCCACCTCGCCGACCTACGCCAACGCAGCCCCAACCGCGCGATCGCGTTGGAGGTATCCGCCAAAACGAACGCCAAGGACTTTTCCGGCGCATTCGCGCTGTGCGACTCCGCCCTCACCAAAGACGCCGAAAATTACACCGCCCTTTACCAGTACGGCCGCACCGCCATCCTGAGCGGTCAGAACCTCGAACGCGGCCTCACCTGCCTGCAGCAGTGTCTCACCCTGACGCCGCCGTCCGCCGCCGCCCCGGCCCACAGCTACGTCTGGCACCGCATCGGCAACATCCGGGAAAAACTCGCGCAGCCCGCCGCCGCCCGCACCGCCTATCAGACGGCGCTGCAACTCGACGCCGGCAACCGCCAAGCCGGCGAAGCGTTGGCCCGGTTGAAGTAGGCATCTCACCCCTTGTCTCGCCTAAACTGCCGCGTCACGTTGGCCCCCTATGCCCGCGTCGCCCTACATTGAGTTTCGCGATGTGACCAAGCGGTTCGGCGACGGCCCGCTGGTGCTCGATCGCGTCTCGTTCTCCGCGGCTCCGGGCGAATTCATCACCCTCATCGGCCCCAGCGGCTGCGGCAAGTCCACCCTCCTGCGCCTACTGGCCGGCCTGAGCCCGGTCACCTCCGGGACCATTGCCGCCGGCGGCCGGGATCCTGCGGCCGTCGCCACCGATCTGGCCTTCGTGTTTCAGGAACCGACGCTCCTGCCCTGGCTGTCGGTCGCCCACAACATCGAGGTGCCTCTGCAACTGCGCGGCGTCGACGCCGCGACGCGCGCCGCCAGCCGGCAACGCGTCCTCGAGCTCGTCCGCCTGCAGGAAAAGGCCGGCGCCTTTCCCCGCCAACTTTCCGGCGGCCAGAAGATGCGGGTGTCGATCGCCCGCGCCCTCGCGCTCGCGCCGCGCATGATGCTCCTCGACGAGCCGTTCGGCGCCCTCGACGAAATGACCCGCGAGCACCTCAACGAGGAACTGCTCGCGATTCATGCTCAACAGCAGTGGACCGCGTTCTTCGTCACGCACTCCGTCGCCGAGGCCGTGTTTCTGTCCAACCGGATCTTTATCCTCGCCGCCAATCCGGGGCGTATCCACGCCGAGGTCACGGTACCGCTGCCCGGCCCGCGTACCGCCGACACGCGGCTCGCGCGCGACTATCACGAACTGGTCGCCCACGTTTCGCGCCTGCTGCGCTCGGTCGATCCCGAAGCCGCCTGACCCGCCATGTCGAGCAAGGCCCTCAAAGTTCTCCTGCCTGCCCTCACCGGCGCCCTGCTGCTCGCGCTGTGGTACGCCGCCCATTTCTTCCTGATCTCCGAGGAACGCCGCTTTCTGCTCCCCCCGCCCGGCGCGGTCTGGCACGCCTTCATCAAGGACGCTCCGCTGCTGCTGCACGCCGCCTGGAATACCGCGCAGGGCGCCTTGCTGGGCTTCGGTCTCGCGGTCGTAATCAGCTTCGGCTTCGCCCTGCTGCTCTCGTTGTCGCCGCTCGTGCGCGCCAGCCTCTATCCGTTCCTGACCGCCGTGCAGCTCACCCCGCTGCCGATTCTCGCCCCGATCTGCGTGATCTGGGTCGGCGCCGGGCTGGCCAGTGTCGCGGTGCTGACCTTCGCCATCGCGTTCTTCCCGCTCGTGGTGAATACGACGCAGGGTCTCATCTCGGTCGACCGCAACTTGCTCGAGCTCTTCCAGCTCTACCGGGCCAGCCGCTGGCAACAGCTTTTCCTGCTGCGCGTCCCCGCGGCGTTGCCGTACTTCTTCACCGGCCTGCGCATTGCGGCCACACTCGCACCGATCGGCGCCGTGGTGGCCGACATGAATGCCGGTTCGTCCGCCGGCGACGGCGGCGGACTCGGGTTTCAAGCCGTGATCTACTCCAGCCAGCTCAAAATCCCCGCCCTCTTCGCAACCGCCGCACTCACCTGCCTGCTCGGCTTTATCTTCAACGCCGCCATCCTGACTCTGGCCTGGCTCGCGCTCCACCACTGGCACGACTCCTACGAACGCACCGACCACTGAGGTGCGTTTAACGCGCGTGCCGACGGGTGGCGACCGGTGTCATCATCGGGTCGTTTCGTCCGGAAAGCATCGGGGAACCCGCCCGAGAAGGACAACGGCTCCCACCGCCCCGCCCCTTCGCGCTTTCAACCACGGCCATTCACCTCTCAAATACCCACGTCTCCTTTTTTTCCACGTCCTCATGATCCGCCTCCGTCACGCTCTCGCCGCCTTCGCCCTTTCGGTCACCGCTTTCGCGGCCGAAAAATCCCCGCTCAAACTCACCGTCCAGCTCGATTGGGTCGCCGAACCAGAGCACGGCGGGTTTTATCAGGCCGAGGCCCGGGGCTATTTCCGCGCGGAAGGACTCGACGTCACCATCCTCCCGGGCGGGCCCGGCTCACATGTCATGTCCGCCGTGGCCACCGGCAAGGCCGACATCGGTCAGGCCGGCGACATTGAAACCCTGATGAAACAAGCCGAGGGACTACCCTTCGTACAGTTCGCCGCCGTTTTTCAGGACGACCCAGCCGGCATTCTGGTGCACGCCGACAGTCCGGTGAGGAAATTCGAGGACCTGCAGGGCAAGACGATCATCGCCCGCCCCGGTTGGCCCTTCCTCGACTTCCTCAAGCAGAAATACCAGCTGAAGGTGAACGTCGTCGCCCAAAACTTCTCCGTCTCCGCCTTCCTCGGCGACCGGACCGCCCTGCAACAGGGCTATTACATCGCCGAGCCTTACCACATTACCAAGGCCGGCGGTAAAATGCCGCGCTTCCTCTCCACCTGGGACGCCGGCTTCCGCGGTTACGCCGTCCTCGTCACGAACAAGGCCTTTGCCCGTAACCACGCCGAGGCCCTCCGCGCCTTCACCCGCGCCTACATCAAGGGTTGGCGCGACTACCTCGAGGGCGATCCCGCCCCGGCCCACGCCGCGATGAAAAAGGCCAACGCCAACAACACCGACGAGTTCATGCTCTTCTCCCGCAAAATGATCATCGACGAGCGACTCGTCACCGGCCGCGACGCCGACGGCGGCCCCGCGAAAATCGGCCGGCTCGATCCCGCGCGGTTCACGCAACAAATCGCCCAGCTCGAAGCGCTCGGTCTCTTGCCGAAGGGCAAGATCGACGCCGCCACCGCGATGACCACGCAGTTTCTCCCGTGATGTCCAACCCCTCCGCCCGCGATCGCTTTCTCACCCTGCTCCGTGCGGCGCTGAACGACGCCTCGCTCGTCAAGCTCACCCTCGGCAAGTCCCGGAGCGCCGACGCCACCCTGCAAAACCTCTTCGTGCGCCCCGTCACTTTGAAGACGGGTCCGCACTTCGCCTTCGTCTGGCGCCACGCCACCCGCGACATCACGAAGAACCACTCCGCCCCCGAAGCCCTCGCCTTGCTCGAAGCTCTGATCGGCGGCGACTTCCTCGACGCCCATCTCTTCACCCACGGCCAGACCGCCCAGTTCGAATCCAAACCCGACGGCACGGCCCGCCTCAAAATCCTCGCGCCCGCTTCCAGCCAGGCCGCGCCCGCCGCTCCCTTCGCGCCTCCCGCCCACGACCGCGCCAAAGCCCATCTCATTTCCGCCCACGCGCCGTGGCTCCGCGCCCTCGGCGTCACCAACGACCGCGGTCAGCCCCGCGAGGGCATGGCCGATAAGTTCCGCCAGATCCAGAAGTTCGCCGAACTCCTCCGCCACCTCCTCGACGAGGCGTTTCCGGGCGATCCGCGGTCCGAGGTCGGAGGTCAGGGATCAGAAGCCAGAAGTCAGAAGCCGGAAGCGAGCGGTCAGACGTCACCGAACGAAACCGCACCCTCAACGCTCAACCCGCCACGCTCAACGCCTCCGCCTCCCCTGCGCCTCGCCGACATGGGCAGCGGCAAGGGTTACCTCACGTTCGCCCTCGCCGAGGTTCTCGGCGACCGCGCCACGGTGCGCGGCATCGAGGCGCGGCCGGAACTCGTCGCGCTCTGCAACCAGGTCGCCCGCGACCATGGCCTCGCGTCTCGACTGAACTTCGTCGCGGGAACCATCGCCGACACGCCCGCGGACGGCTGCGACGTCCTGCTCGCGTTACACGCCTGCGATACCGCGACCGACGACGCCCTCGCCCGCGGCCTCGCCGCCGGCGCCCAACTGATCGTCGTCGCGCCGTGCTGCCAGAAGGAGCTCCGGGCCCAACTCACCGCGCCACCCGTACTCGCCGCCGCGTTGCGTCACGGAATCTTCCAGGAAAGGCAGGCCGAGTTTGTCACGGACGCACTCCGCGCCCAACTCCTGGAGTGGGCCGGCTATCGCACGAAGGTCTTCGAGTTTATCTCCACCGAACACACGGCCAAGAACCTGATGATTGCCGCCCTAAAATCCCACGCCCCCGGCGACCCCGACCGCGCGACGCGGCTCCGCGAATTCGCCGCGTTCTACGGTATCCGTACCCAAGCGCTCGCTACGCGCCTCAACTTCCCCCTCACGCCGTGACGTGGGACGATATCGATTGGTCCGCGCTGGAGCGGTTGCGCGCCCGCTTTCTCAGCACCGACCTGAAGGGCGGCCCTTACTGGACGAGCCCCGGCGACCTCGCGGCGTACGACTTCACCTTTGCCGAGCGCATCGGCTGGAAATGGGACCATGTCCTGCGCGAGCTCAAGCTGCGCGGCTGGCACCCGCGGACCCGCACCGTCCTCGACTGGGGCTGTGGCAGCGGCATCGCCGCCCGCCGGGTCATCGCCGCCTACGGCGCGGAGAACTTCGATTCGCTCACGGTCTGGGACCACTCGCCGCTCGCCTGCAACTTCGCCGCCGAGGCCGCCGGAGCGGCTTTCCCCTCCCTGCGAATTTCCCAGGCCACGCCCGGCCTGCTCACCGCGAGCGAACCCATCGGCCTCCTCGTCGTGAGTCACGTGCTCAACGAACTGCCCGCGGACGCCCTGGCCGCCCTGCGCAGCCTGATCGCCCGCGCCGACGCCGTGCTCTGGGTTGAGCCCGGTACCCATGCGGTGAGCCGCCAACTCGGCGCCTTGCGGGAGCACTATCGCGCCACGTTTCAGATCGCGGCACCCTGTCCGCATCAGGCGGCTTGTCCGGTCTTCACCGAGAGCAACGCGCGCCACTGGTGTCACTTTTTCGCGCCGCCGCCATCGGAGATTTTCGCCGACTCGAATTGGGTTAAATTCGGCCAGCGCGCGGGCATCGACCTCCGCAGCCTGCCGTATTGCTTCTTCGCGTTGGATCGCACCGCACCGCACGATCCCACGGGAGAAACGGCCGGACCGGCGTCCACGCTGCCGCTTTCCCGCGTGATCGGACGCGTCGAACACTTCAAGCCCTACGCCCGCTGGCTCAATTGCGACACGACCGGGCTCGTCGAGCTGGAGTTGCCGAGGCGAGCGGACGGTGCGCTCTTCAAGCAACTCGAGCGAACCAAAGCCCCGCTCGTGTACCGTTGGCAGCGCGACGGAGACAAAGTCCTCGGCGGCGAGGCGTTAAAATAAAAAACCCGCACTCCCTCGCAGGGCGAGACCGGTCTTGGCGCCCGCCGCGTGAGCGGCGGGACGCGCTGGGTTTGCGCCGAAGCCGAAAACGGGATCACGCGTGAGCACCACCTGGTCGCAGCGTTCCAACGCGGCTAGGCCAGGGTTGAAATCGCTTTAGAAACCCGTTCCGCCTCAGCCAATCAGGTCCTTCACCACGTGCCCGTGCACGTCCGTGAGCCGGTAGCGCCGACCCTGAAACTTGTAGGTGAGCCGCTCGTGATCGATGCCGAACAGGTGCATGATCGTCGCCTGCAGATCGTGGATATGCACCGGATTTCGCGTGATGTTGTAGCCGTATTCATCGGTCTCGCCGTAGGTCAGCCCCGCCTTGGCGCCGCCGCCGGCCATCCAAACGGTGAAGCACCGCGGGTGATGGTCGCGGCCGAAATTCCCCGCGGTCATCGGACCCTGACAATAATTCGTGCGGCCAAACTCACCGCCCCACACGACCAACGTGTCGTCGAGCATCCCGCGCTGCTTTAAGTCTGCAATCAAGGCCGCCGTCGGCTGGTCCGTTTGTTGACACTCCCGCTTGATCCCGCCGGGCAGCCCGCTGTGGTGGTCCCAGTCCTGATGATAGAGTTGGATGAACCGCACGCCACGCTCGGCCATCCGCCGCGCGAGCAGGCAGTTCGCCGCAAAACTACCGGGCGTCCGCGCATCGGGGCCGTAGGAATCCACGACGTGCGCCGGCTCGTCTTTGAGGTCGGTCACGTCCGGCACGCTGGTCTGCATCTTGAATGCCATCTCGTAATTCGCAATGCGCGCCGAGATCTCCGCGTCCGGCGTGCCCGCAAACTGGTGCTCATGCAACTCGCGCAACCGGTCGAGCGCCAGACGCCGGTTCTCCGGCGAGACGCCCGCGGGATTGCCAAGGTACAGGACCGGATCTCCACCCGAACGGAAGCGCACCCCCTGATGCTTCGCGGGCAAAAAGCCCGTGCCCCACAAATGCGACATCAACGGCTGGCCCTTCTTATCCTTCGTGATCAGCACGACGAACGCCGGCAAGTTGGCGTTCTCACTACCCAGACCATAGTCGAGCCAGGAACCGAAGCTCGGCCGCCCTGGAATCTGCGAACCGGTCTGCATGAACGTCACGCCCGGACCGTGGTTGATCGACTCCGTTTGCATCGAGCGAATCACGCACAGCTCGTCGGCAACCTTCGCCGTGTGCGGCAACAGCTCGCTGAGCCACGCGCCGCTCTGCCCATGCTGCTGAAATTTAAACGGCGACCCCGCGATCGGAATCGAACTCTGGTTGCCCGACATTCCGGTGAGCCGCTGGCCGCCGCGCACCGCATCGGGCAACTGTTCGCCGTGCCGCTGGTTGAGCACCGGCTTGTAATCGAAGAGATCGAGCTGCGAGGGTCCGCCGGACTGGAAGAGGTAAATGATCCGCTTTGCCTTCGGCGCGAAATGCGGGATGTCCGGCTGCCCCGCCACGCGCCCCGCGCCCCCCGGCGCCGCGTGCACCCGACTCCCGAGCAGTTCGGCCAACGCCGCGCCACCGAGGCCGAGGGCCAACCGGTTGAGGCACTCGCGGCGACTCATCAAATACCAGGGATCCTGGCCGGTGCAGAGCGGACGGGGCGCGGAGTTCATACAGCGTTCAGCGCTTCACGACAAACGCGTCGTGGTTCATCAGAGTGTTGATCAAGGTGGCGGCCGCCGCGATTTCCGCGGCGGGCAACAGGGCGTCGCGGGGGGTGTCGCCGATCGCCAGGTACTTCGCGGCCTCGGCCGCATGCTGCCGGTACCAACCGGCCTGCTCGTCGAACATCCGGTTCAAAATCCCCCGCTCCACCGCATCGGGCGCCCGGCAGGTCAAAAGCTCAAACGCCCGTGCAATCACCGCATCGCGCCCGCCCGCGCCCTCGCGATACAACTTCTCGGCCAGCACCCGCGCCGCCTCGACAAACTGCGGACCATTGAGGAGCACAAAGGCGTGGAGCGGCGTGTTGGTCGTGTCGCGCTTGGCCACACACACCACGCGCTTCGGCACGTCGAACGCCTCGAGCATCGGGGCCGGACCGTTGCGCCGCCAAAATGTATAAAGGCTGCGGCGGTAAAGCGCCTCACCCTTCCCCGCCGGCGCCGGCTTGAACGACTCGGGAATATCGTAAGTGTAGACCGGCGCGCCGCCGAGCTTCTCCACCAACAGCCCGCTCACGGCCAGGGCGTTGTCGCGGATCATCTCCGCCGGGAGCCGGTGCCGGGGCCCGCGCGCCAGCCAAATATTTTCCGGATCTTCCGCGTGTAATTCTGCGGAACCAAAGCTGCCCTGCCGGTAGGTATGGGACGTGACGATCGTGCGCAGCAGCGCCTTCACATCCCAACCGGAGCGAATGAACTCATTCGCCAGCCAGTCGAGCAGCTCGGGATGCTCGGCGCGCTCGCCCTGGCTACCGAGATCATCGACCGTCTTGACCAGCCCGCGTCCGAACGCCGCCTGCCAAAAACGATTCACCGTGACCCGCGCCAGCAGCGGGTGCTGCGGATCGGTCAGCCATCGCGCCAGCCCGAGCCGGTTGCGCGGTTGGCCCGCCGGAAAGGGCGTAAGCGACGCCGGCGTGCCCGGCTCCACCGCCTCACCACGCTGTGAATAGTCGCCGCGCTTCAACACGTAAGCCGTTTTCGGCTGCGCCAACTCGCGCATGACCATGATGTCCTTCGCCTCGTCGGCCAACTTCGTGACCACGGCCCGCGCCTCGCCCAACGCCTGCATCGCCCCGCGCCAGGCGTCATCGTAATTCGCCAGAAAGTAACCGAACAACGCGGCGCGTTCCGCTTGGCTCAGCGCCGCGTCCGCCTTCGCCGCCAGGGCCTGTATCGCCCCCGGCGCGAAAACCTCGCGCGCCTCGAGCTCGGTCAACGCGCGACCGAAGACCCGCAGGTCGTCGACGAGCCCGCCCTTGAAACCACGGTCACGGAAACGTTCACCCAGCGCAATGGTGTCACCACCGCCGCCCGTGATGTCCTTCGTCAGGCGATCCCGGATCACCTCCGTACGCACCGGCTCCCCATTCACAAAAATCCGCAGGCCCGCGGCGGTGCCCGAGCCGTCGTTCGACACCGTGACGTGCGTCCAAGCCTGCACCGGCAACGGGTCGACCGCGCGCACGGAAATCGCGTCGCCCGGCCAGAAGTGAATCAAGGACCATTTGAGCCGACCCTCCTCGAGCAACAACTCGTACCCGCGGCTGGCGGCATCCGTCCACGCGCGCGAACGGTGCATGACCACGGCGCGCTCCTTCACGTCGGGCGTTTGCAACCAGAGCGCGACCGCGAAGGGTTCGTGGCGGTGAAAATTACCGAGGGTCGTCGTGATCGCGTGATCGCCGGTCAGCTTCACCGCGAGACCGGAACGCCCGGGCACCGACTCGTTTTCCTTGGACGTGCTCGCCGACTGCTTGCCGTCGAGCGCACTCGCAAACCGACTCATCCCCGGCTTTTCCGAAGCCTCGGCACCCTCGGGCGCCGGGGCCGCCTTCGCCTTCGTCTTCGCCTTGCCCTTGGCGGTGGCGACCGGCGGCGGCGCGACGTCCCGCTGTTCGAAATCGAAACGGGCCAACTCGGCGCCGACCCTCAACGGCGCGACCGGAGGGCTCCGCCGCCAGGCCGCAAAGGCCGTACCGCGTTCCGCGGCCAGCACTTGGAGTTTAGTCTCCGCGCTTGCGACCGCCGCGAGCGCCGCCGCCTGCTTGCGGCTGCGCTCGGCATCCGGCAGCGCCATCGTCGGCGTCGGCATCGACGGCGTGAAGTACGAATACAACCCCGCCTCGTCGATGTCGTCGAAGAACGCGAAGAAACGGTAGTAGTCCTTCTGCGTGACCGGATCGAACTTATGGTCGTGGCACCGCGAGCACTCCAGCGTCAGGCCGAGGAACGCCGTGCCGAACGTCGTGACGCGGTCGTTCACATAGTTGACGCGATACTCCTCTTCAACCGAACCGCCTTCACTCTCCTGCGCGTGGAGGCGGTTAAACGCCGTCGCCAACACCTGTTCGTCCGTGGCCTGCGGCAGTAAATCGCCCGCGAGTTGCCACGTGACAAACTGATCCCAGGGCAAATTCTGGTTGAACGCCTTGATCACCCAATCACGCCAGGGCCACATGTCCCGCTCGCGATCCACCTGAAAACCGTAGCTGTCGGCGTAACGTGCCACATCGAGCCAGTCGACCGCCATGCGCTCACCGTAACGCGGAGAGTGGAGCAACCGGTCAACCAGCCGCGCGTACGCCTGCGGGTGCGCCTCGCCGATGAACGCGTTCACCTCCGCCGGCGTCGGCGGCAGGCCCGTGAGATCAAACGTGACGCGGCGGATGAGCGTGGCGCGATCGGCTTCGGGCTGCGGCGCTCGCTTGCGCTCAGCCAGTCGGGAAAAGACGAGGCGGTCGATCGGGTTGCGCACCTGCACCCCGGCGGGGAGCGCGGGTTGCGCCGCGGGCAACGCCACCGGCGCGAGGGGCACGAACGACCAGTGCGATTGAAAGGTCGCACCCTCGTCGATCCATCGCTTCAGGGTCGCGACCTCGGCAGCGGTGAGCCGGCCGAGTTTTGCCTCGGGCGGCGGCATCACCTCCTCGGCATCAGTGCTGGCGACGCGGAAGATGATTTCACTCTCGGCGCTCTTCCCCGGCACGATGACGACCGTATCGTTGTGCACGCGCAACGCGCCTTCCTTCGTGTCGAAGCGTAACTTGGCCTTGCGCCCGCTCTCGTCCGGACCGTGACAGTGGTAACACTTATCCGAGAGAATGGGCCGCACCTCGCGGTTGAAATCAACTGGAGCGGACGCCACCCGCGCAGCCGCGAGCAGCATCAGACCGAGCGCAATAGGGTAACGGGAAAGCAAGCGCAGCCAGCGTGCGAAACCGGCTCCGGCCCGCAAGCCTTTGCCGGCGCGGCGGGAGCGAACGGCTGCGGTGATCAGGGGGTGGCGGCGCCCCGGGCGATCGCCGCGGCCCGCCCGTAGTTTGCGCGGAAGATAGCGCCGAGCTCCTGCGCGGCGCGGACCTCCTCGACCTTGTCCTTCGCACCGAGCCGGGCGCGGAGTCCCGTTGCCACCAGATCATACTCCACGGCGGACATATCCTGCATCACCGCCAGAGCCCGGGTGTGCTGCGGTTCCGGGGCGGCGTTGATCGCCCGCCACGCCGCCTGCAATTCGCGGTGCGGATCGAGGCACATCACGCGCACGACGAATCCCATCTCGCGAAAGAGGTTCCCCGTCCACGCCTCCCGGTAGACCAACGGATCGGCTTGCGCAAACGGCGCCCCTTCGGGATCGCTCCGCCACGGCATTAACTCAGTCTGGGTGTAGAAATCCTTCCGCACCGGCAACCGGCGCAACGCGAACCGCTGCGGCCCGCCGGGCGCGCCCACCTTCAAGTTCCAGAGCTTCTGCCCGTCCATCGTCAACGCGTACTCGATGAAGGCCTCCGCGACTGCCCGATGGCGGGCCCCGCGCAGGAGCCCGATCGGATCCACCGACGACACCGAGCCACCCGGTGGCGTCACGAAGCCGATGCGCTCGGAATGATCGCGCCGGCGGATCGCCTCCTGTTGTTGCCGGCCATAAAAATCGATGCTGAGCCCGGCGGCGCAATTTCCCGCCGCCACATCGATCGGCGGTTTTTGGGAGGTGTCGGTGAAGTAGCGCGCATTGGCACCGATGCGTTGCAGAAGTTGCAGGCCGGACCT
This sequence comes from uncultured Opitutia bacterium, assembly GCA_903820035.1. Lineage (GTDB taxonomy): Bacteria > Verrucomicrobiota > Verrucomicrobiia > Opitutales > Opitutaceae > ER46. Next base: position 1,726 of record CAIJFT010000011.1, on the reverse strand, counting down.
CCACCCTTCGCGCACCGCGCGGGCCTCGTCGGGCGCCGCCCCCTGGGCCGACAACCGGCGCTGCATCTCCTGCTGGATGATGTTTTCAAACGCCTTCGCCACCGAGCCGCTTTTCGTCGGATCCGCCAGCCCGACCTCCCCGATGAGCCGCGGATCCGCGAGGTCCGCCCAGTGCCGCGGCTCGCGCGTGATGCCGAGGCGCTGCAAGGCATCCCGGTTGAAGATAATCCCGTACGTGCTCAACACCGTGCCCACCCACAAGCCGTCGGCCCGCCAGTATTCCTCGCCGCCGAAGCGGCGCGGAATCACGTCATCGTTGAACCACTCCGGATGCGCCCGCACCACGCCGGAGTCGACGAGCCGGCCCGCCGCCGCCTGCCGGTCGAGGTCATAGGTGCCGCCGCCGAAAAACACATCAATGCCGCAGCCGACCTCCGACGCCAGAAACGCCGCGCGGGCCGCGCGGACCACGGCCGGCGCCGACTCCGGCAGCCGCCCATTTTGAAACCCGGCCTGAATCTCCGCGCTCCACCCTTTGCCGAGCCGCGTCCAGTGCAGCTCGAAGGCCGACGTGTATTCCCCCTCGAGGAAGCGCGCGATGTCGCTCGTGCCGCCGACCATCCGCCAATCGATCCCGACCGTCCGGCCCGTCTTCGCCCGATACCACGCGGCGAAACCCCGCGCGTACTCGTGGCGGATCGCCTCGTTGTGCGGCGTGATGATCACCACGGTGTCGTCGGTCTGCGCCGTCGCGCCCCGCTGGGGCCGCAGCGCAAACGGCACCGCCACGATCGCCAGCAGCGTCCCGATGATCAGCCAGCGTTTCATCGGCGCGGCGCGTAAACCGGCGGCAAATTCCCGGTCTTCACCGGCACAACACCACGACGTCGTCCGGCTCGGCCCGGGCAAACAACTCATCCCGCGAGGCCACGTCGATCACCGGCGGATTCAGCTCGAGGATTTTCAACGTCACGGCTCCCGCGACGAACTCGTATTGCGCGAGTTCCCCAAGGTAAATGGCTTCGCCGATCCGGCCCCGCACAAAATTCCGCGCCGGTTGCTCGCGGCTCAATACCCAACACTCCGGACGGACCGACAGCGTGACCGCCGCCCCCACCGCCGGCTGCGCGGTTGCATCGCCCAGCACGCCTTCAAAACGCCCAACCGCCGTATCCACCTGCGCCCGCCCCTGCGCCAGGCCGACCAGCGTCCCCGGCACAAAATCAGTCTCACCAATGAAGTCCGCCACCACCTTGCAGGCCGGGCGGCGGTAGATCTCGCGCGGCGTGCCGACCTGCAGGATCCGGCCGTGATCCAGAATCGCCATCCGATCCGAAACCGACAGCGCCTCCTTCTGGTCGTGCGTCACGTAGATGGTCGTCAACTTGAACTCCTTGCAGACGCGCCGGATCTCCGCGCGCATTTCGAGCCGCAGCTTGGCGTCCAAGTTCGACAACGGCTCGTCGAGCAAAAGGCACCGCGGCCGGATCACGAGCGCGCGGGCCAGCGCGACCCGTTGTTGCTGACCACCGGAAAGTTGGTTCGGGCTGCGGGCGGCGTAGGCCGCCATGTGCACCGATTCGAGCGCCTCATGCACCCGGCGCTTGATCTCATTTTTGGGCACCCGACGCTCTTCGAGTCCAAACGCGACGTTTTCCGCCACGGTCATATGGGGCCAGAGCGCGTAGCTCTGAAACATCATGCCGGTATTCCGCTTGTGGGGCGG
>CAIJFT010000010.1 GCA_903820035.1 uncultured Opitutia bacterium | reverse complement strand
TGATCGAGCGTTGGCTCGATGCCGGCCACGGGGAGTGTCGGCTGGCGCGGCCACCGAGCGCGGCGTTGGTCGTGGCGGCACTGTGGCACTTTGATGGTGAGCGTTCTGGTCTGATCTGCGGCGTCGTGATGCCGAATCATGTCCACGTGGTCTTCGCGTTGCGGGAGGGATTCCCGATCCAATGCATCGTGCACGCAGGGAAGCTCTTTTCCGCGCGACGGATCAACAAACTCCATGCGACGCGGGGACCTGTCTGGCAGAAGGACTACTTCGACCGGCTCGTGCGTAATCGCGAGCACGTGGCGCAGTGGGTTCGCTCGGTACGACAAAACCCCGAGCGGGCCGGGTTGTGCCCCGGCACCTATGTGTTGATCGAAACCGCGCTTCCCAAGCGCCCCGGCGGCGGTTGGAAAACCGCCGCTCCGCCATTCCCGTTTTACCGTCCGAGGTACTTGTCGCGACCGCGGACGAGGGCCTCGATCTTCCGGTCGGCGATGGAGCGCTTGACCATCCAGAAACCACAATCGGGGTGGACCCAGCGCACCCGGCCCGCGCCGACCTTCTTTTCCACGGCTTCGATGCGTGCGGCGACCTCGTCGGCGGTCTCGATGTGGTTTACCTTGATGTCGATCACGCCGACGCCGAGGGCGATCTTCTTGTCGATGTGCTTGAGCGCATCGAGATCAGCCTGCGGGCGGTGAGCCAGCTCGAGCACGAGGTGGTCGGTGTGCAGGGCGTTCAGGAAGTTCACGAGCTTCTTCCAGTTGCCCTTCTGGATCGTTTGGCCGCCGTAATTGCCGAAGCAGAAATGCACCGCGCGCTCCGTGCCTTTATCGATCGCATCCAAGAGGAGATTCATCGACGCGGCCGCCAGCGGCGCATCCTCGGGATTGCCGGGGATGTTGGCCTCGTCGACCTGGAGGCATTGCGCGGGCAGCCCGGGCATCTGCGCGGCCAGCACTTCACCGAGCGCCATCGTTAGCTTATCGAAGTCGCGGTAGTGGTGATCGAGGAGCGTGCGGGCGAGCATGTACGGGCTCGTGACCGTGAACTTGAATGCCCCGCCGGCGACCGAGGCGGCGCGCTGGCAGTCGGCGAGGAGATTGAGCGAACCTTCGCCCAGTTGACCCGTGACGACGCCGGCCGGCTTGCGGCGGAAACCCATCGGGTGGTGACGCGAAAATTCCTCCGTGATCGAACGGCCGACCACCGACGAGATGCCGGCCATCGGGCGGATGAAGTACTCGATCATCCCGTTGGTGTCCGGGTGATTCACGTCGAAGCGGTAGAGCTCGCCGTCCGTGGGCAGATCAATGCCCGCCTGACGTTGGAGATCGAATACGACGCGGGTGGCGTCGATCACGGCCTGCTCGCTCGGTAGCGCGGCGAGCCAGTCGGGCACCGGGTACGATCCGACCGTGGTGGTGAGGATGCGGGGAGATTTCGGGAGTTTCGCGTTGGACATGAAAGTAAGGGAAGGCTGACGACCTTGCAGACAGAACTGCCGCGTGGCGTCGAGCCTTCGTGTGGAAGGATGCAGCCCGCGGCGTGAGCCGCGGGAACCGGAGCGAGCCGGAGTTCGGTCCGGCTTTTTACCTGCGCTCACGCGTGGGGCTACGTTTCGACTGCGCCTACGCCAGTAGCTTCGTCAGCAACTCGCCGTGCACGTCGGTCAGACGGAAATCCCGACCCTGGAAGCGGAAGGTCAGCTTCTTATGGTCGAGGCCGAGCAGGTGCATGATGGTCGCGTGAATGTCGTGGACGTGGGCGCGGTCGGCCACGGGGCTGAAGCCGAGCTCGTCGGTTTCGCCGATGCTGATCCCGGGCTTGGTGCCGCCGCCGGCGAACCACATCGTGAATGCATCGATGTGGTGGTTGCGGCCGGTGGTGTCGCGGTTCTCGCCCATCGGCGTCCGGCCGAACTCGCCGCCCCAGACCACGAGCGTATCCTTGAGTAGCCCGCGCGCCTTCAAGTCCTGTACGAGGGCGGCCTGCCCCTGGTCGACTTCGCGGCAGACCTTTTCGAAGTCGCTCTGGAGATTCTCCCCCGGCCCACCGTGGCTGTCCCAGTTCGTGTGGTAGAGTTGCACGAAACGGGAACCGCGTTCGACGAGACGCCGCGCGAGCAGGCAATTGCGCGCGAAGGACGGCGTGTCCTTTTCGATCCCGTACAGTTTCAGCGTCGCTTCGCTCTCGCCCTTGAGGTCGATCAGCTCGGGGGCGCTCGATTGCATGCGCGACGCCATCTCGTAGGCGGCGATGCGCGTGTGGATCTCGGCGTCGCCGGTCTCCACCGCACGCTGGAGGTTGAGATCGCGGATCGCGTCGATGGTTTGACGTTGCCGCGCCGCGGATACGCCGGCCGGCGTGGCGAGGTTGAGGATCGGGTCGCCGTTGCCGCGCAACGGCACGCCCTGAAAGCTCGTGGGCAGGAAACCGCTGCCCCAGTTCACCGCGCCGCCGCGGGGTCCGCGCGGGCCGGATTGCAGCACGACGAAGCCGGGCAGGTTCTGCGATTCGCTGCCGAGGCCGTAAGTGACCCACGAGCCCATGCTCGGCCGGCCGAACTGGCCGGAGCCGGTGTTCATGAACAGCTTCGCCGGAGCGTGGTTGAAGAGGTTGGCCGCGCACGAGTGCACGAGCGTGATGTCGTCGACGATCTTCGCCGTGTGCGGGAACAAATCCGACACCCACGCGCCGCTCCGGCCGTGCTGTTGGAAGGCGCGCCGCGTACCGAGGAGCTTCGTGCCGTGACTCGAGTCCATGAACGCGAAACGCTTGCCCTCGATCAGCGACGCCGGCACGGGCTGGCCGTTCAACTCGATCAACTTCGGCTTGTAGTCGAACAGCTCCAGCTGGCTCGGTCCACCGGCCATGAAAAGGTAGATGACGTTCTTGGCGCGCGCCGGGAAATGCCCGGGGTGCGGCGCCATCGGATTCACCAACGGCGAACCGCCGCCCGCAGGCGTGGTCGCGCCGAGGAGCTTCCGGTCGCCGAACATCGAGGCGAGGGCGATGCCGCCCAAGCCGACGGCGCAGCGGCTGAAAAAATGCCGGCGCGTGGCTTGGCTCAGGCACGACGCGGGATCAAAGGGGGACGGGGCGGGCATGGGATTATTCGCGTGTGATCGTTTCGTCGAGGTTCAGCAGCACGCGGGCAATGATCGTCCAGGCCTCGCGCTCGCTGGCGGCGCTGGCGCCGTCGACCGGGGTTTGCAGTTGCTTGAGCAAGGCAATCAAACGGCCCGACTCGGTTGCGGTCGGCGGCCGTGCGACGCAGGCCTTGAAGCCGAAATCGAGTCGTGTGGCGGCGGTTGCGCCGCCCTCGCGCACAATGCGGTCGGCGAGGGCGCCGGCGAATTCGAAGAACTGCCGGTCGTTCAGCAGCGTGAGGGCCTGCAGCGGAGTGTTGGAACGCAGCCGGCGGGTGCAGGCGCTGAAACTGTCGGCGGCATCGAAAACCGCCAGGGCCGGGTGCGGGGTTGCGCGCCAGAAATGCGTGTAGAGGCCGCGGCGGTAGCGGTCCGGCCCTTCGCTGGGCGTCCAGCTGCGGCGGTTCTGACCGAGGCTCATTACACCGTCGGGCTGGGGGGGATACACCGGCGGCCCGCCGAGTTTCGGCACCAGCAGGCCGCTGCCGGCGAGGGCCACGTCGCGCACGAGCTCGGCGTCGAGGCGCAGGCGCGACTGGCGCGCGAGGAGGCGGTTGACGGGATCGATGATCTCGAGGTCGGGGCGGGCGCGGGACGACTGGCGGTAGGTGGCGGACGTGACGATCGCGCGGTGCAACGCCTTCATGCTCCAGTGTTGGGCCACCAGTTCGGTGGCGAGCCAGTCGAGCAGGGCGGGATGGGTGGGCGCGATGCCCTGGGTGCCGAAATCGTTCTCGGTTTCCACGATGCCGCGGCCGAAATACTGCTGCCAGATGCGGTTCACGACGACTCGGGCGGTCAGCGGATGGGCGGGATCGAACAGCCACCGAGCCAGATCAAGCCGGTTCGGCTTTTCCACCGTGATGGGCGGCAGAATCGCCGGAGCGGCGGGCGTCACCGGCGCGCCCGGCCGCGTGAAGTCGCCTTTGATGAAGAGGGTCGACGCCCGCGGTTGGGGCAGTTCCTGCATGACGAGCGTCGTGACGAGGCGCGCTTCATTGCGCTCCAAGGTGGTGAGCTTGGTGTTGAGGGCACGAAACTCGGCGTCGTCGGGCTTCGCCGCCGCAAAGACCGCCCGGCGCTGGCGGAAATCCTGTTTTTCCCAGGCAATCTCGACCGCGGAACGCAGGGCGTTCGCGCGCAGCTTGCCTCGCTGTTGTTCCGAGAGGCCGGCCATCCAGGCTACGGCTTCGCCGCCATGGGTGTTGATGTGGCGCTCGACGGCGAGCCGGGCTTCCTCCAGCAGCGAGGGGAGATTGGCCGTGCCGTCCTTTTCGCCGGGAAACGAGAGCGTGCCGCCGGGCACGGACTTGCCATGGCCGTCCTCAACGGTGTTGTTGAAGAAAGCGTAGAGCGAGTAGTAGTCCTTCTGCGTGAGCGGATCGAACTTGTGGTCGTGGCACTGGGCGCAGCCGAGCGTGAGGCCGAGGAAGGCGGTGCCGAAGGTGTTCACGCGGTCGAGCACGGCCTCGATGCGGAACTGCTCCGGGTCGATGCCGCCCTCCTGGTTGATCTGCGTGTTGCGGTTAAAGCCGGTGGCGACCTTTTGCTCGGTGGTCGCGCCCGGGAGGAGATCGCCGGCGAGTTGCTCGATTACAAACTGATCGTAGGGCAGGTCGCGGTTCAGCGCGGCGACGACCCAGTCGCGGTATTTCCAGATCTGGCGCGGGGCGTCGATGGAGTAGCCGTTCGAGTCGGCGTAGCGCGCCACGTCCAGCCAGGGCCGCGCCCAGCGTTCACCGAAATGCGGCGATGCGAGGAGGCGGTCGACGGCGCGCTCGTAGGCGTCGGGCGCTTGGTCGGCGAGAAACGTGCCCACCTCGGCGGGCGTCGGCGGCAGGCCGGTGAGATCGAGGCTGGCGCGACGCAGCAGCGTCACGCGGTCCGCTGCGGGCGCGGGTGCGATCTTCTCCGTTTCGAGTCGCGCCAGGATAAAATGGTCGATCGGGTTTTTCGCCCAACCGCCCTGTTTGACGGCGGGCAGCTCACCCCGCGCGGGCGGCACGAAGGCCCAATGCAGGTCTTTTTCCGGCTCTTCGTTGGCCGGCGCCGCGGCGCCCTGGTCAATCCAGGCGCGGATCTTGGCGATGGCAGCCTCGGTGAGCGGCGGCTTTTTGTACGGCATCTGCGCGATGTCGTCGTGCGTGCCGAGGATCACCCGGAGCAGGAGGCTATCCTCTGATTTACCGGCTTTAAATGCCGATCCGGCGTCGCCGCCCTCCTTTAGGAAGGCCGCGGTGTCGGCCCGCAGGCCGCCCTTTTGCTGGGAGGCGCCGTGGCACCGGTAGCAGTGTTGCGCGAGCACGGGTTTCACGTCGCGCAGGTAGTCGACGGGGGTGGCGGCGGGGAGGGTGCCGGTCAAAGCAAGGCCGGCGACGGCGTGTTTCCACGAAAGCATCGCGGGGAAACAATGCGGTCCGCCGCCCGAGCGAAAGGCTTTTCTCGTCGAAGGTGGCGGTCAGAAGTCGCGGCGGTTTTCGGCAGTCAGGAACGGAGCGGCAGCGCCGCGGCGAGCCGCCGCAGGGCGGTGGGGCCCGATGGCCCCATCCGGCCGGTTCGAAATCGGACGCTTCACCCGATGTCCCGAGGGTGACATCGGGGCTTACCGGAGCGTTCTCTCAACTCTCAGCTTTCAACGGCATGACCGCGCCGTAAGGTCGCTCCGCATGCAACGCTTCCCCTTCCTTGCCCTGCTTACGCTGACCTTGGTTTCGCCGGCCGCTCTCTCCCGCGCCGCGGAAGCCGCCGTCAAACCGCGCGTGGTCCTGACCGCCGCGACGGAGCGGGCCGATGCGATTTACCGTCGGGGCGAGACGATCACCTTCGTGCTGCGTGTCACCCTCGATGACCGCCCGGCCGATTCGGGAGAGATTGTCTGGAGTCTCACCAAGGACGGCCTCCCGCTGGCAGGCGGCGGGCGCGCGAAGGTACAGCGCGGGCAGGCGACCGTCACCGGCGTGCTCGGCGAGCCGGGTTTCGTGCAATGCAAGGCGAGCTATCAAGTCGGCGACACGAAGGTCAACGCCGTGGCGGGCGCGGGCGTTGCGCCGCTTGAAATCAAGCCGAGTCTCGCGGCGCCGGCGGACTTCGATGCCTTCTGGGCCGAACAGAAAAAGGCCCTCGCGGCGGTGCCGATGAATCCGCGCGTCACGACGGTGAAGGCGCCGAGGGCCGGCGTGGACACGGCCGACGTGCAGCTCGATTCCGTCGGCGCGCCCGTTTCCGGATATTATGCCCAACCGGCGGGAGCAGCGCCCAGGAGTTTGCCCGCGATCCTCACCGTGCACGGTGCGGGCGTAAGCAGTTCATCCCTGTCCGGTCCGGCGGGCTGGGCGCGCGACGGGGCGATCGCGATGGACATCAATGCCCACGGCCTGCCCAACGGCCAACCGGCCGACTACTATGCGAAACTCGCCGCGGGTGAACTGAAGGACTACCGCGCCCTTGGTCGCGAGTCGCGCGACACCGTGTATTTCCGCGGCATGATCCTGCGGCTGATCCGGGCGATCGACTTTCTGACGGCACAGAACGAATGGGATGGTCTGACGTTGGTCGTCTTTGGTTCCAGCCAAGGCGGCCTGCAGGCGATCGCGGCGGCGGGACTGGATTCCCGCGTGAGCTTTTTTGTCGCGGGCGTGCCCGCGGGCAACGACCACACGGGATCATTGGTGAACCGGATCGCCGGCTGGCCGAAGTTCATTCCGACCGGCGAGAAGCCGTCGGTGGCCGTGCTCGGCGCCGTGCCGTATTACGACGGGGTGAATTTCGCCGCGCGCGCCAAGGCCCCGGGTTTTTTCACGGTCGGCTTCATCGACACGACCTGCCCGCCGTCGAGCGTCTATGCCGCGTATAACGCACTCACTGCGCCCAAGGACATCTTCAACGATATCCCCTCGGGGCACACGAATTCCCCCGCGGCGCGGGATGCGATGCGGGCCGCAGTGCTCGGGCACTTTGCCGCGCAGCGTCGTGCGGCGAAGTGAGGCCGCCCGCCGGGTACGCCACTTTCGTGCGGGCAGTCGAACCTCGACAGGCGTGATCGCGGTGATGAGGGTGCGCGCTCGCCATGACCTTTGACCCCTTGGTTGCGCGTTTCGCCCTGACCCCGTTGGCCCCGCTGCTGCTCCGCCTGGGATTTTTCTTCCCGGGTGAGGCGAACGTTCGTCGGTCTCTTCGCGCTCCCGGGCGCCGTCGGACGTGGGCGGGCTTGGTCGGGTGGCTTTTCCTGTTGGGCCAGCTGGCCGAGGCTGCCGATCCCGGAGTGTTTCGCGCCGGAGCGGCGACCGGGGACATCACGCCGGAACTGGGCGCGATGATTATCGG
>CAIJFT010000009.1 GCA_903820035.1 uncultured Opitutia bacterium | reverse complement strand
TGCAAACACTGACGCTCGAAGACGTGAACGCGGCCATCCGGAAGCACTTGAATCCGGACCGGATGGTCATGATTCGGGCGGGCACGATGTCGCCGGCTCCCGATCACAAGTAGCACCGGCCCAGGCCATCCTTTCGGGGCCGGGCTCCGACTCGGCCGGCGCTTAAGGCCAGGCCGCCTTTCGCCGGCACCTAGGGTCGAAACCCCTGGATAAGGTGCTATTTTACTGCGGCTTGACGCCGGCGGGGCCCTAATTTTTTGACCCTGGGATCCGATTGGAGACAGTGTGCCCAGCCCGCCAAAGGATGAAAGCCGACCTCACACCTCTGCAGAAAGGCTTCGAACCGCTTTGGAATCAAATCACGATGCTCTTCACCGAGCATCATTTCATCACGATCGTCTGTGCATTTTTCGCCGTGCTGATGACGATCAATTTCTACCGGTTCCTGCGGAGCATCAGCCCGGCGTTGGTCGGCTTTATTCTGCTGATGATTCTCGCCCTGCTGGTGATGCACTGGACGCACACCCGCACGGAGCCCGCCTTCCTTAAACCGGCGATTGACCAGCTCGCCCCGTTCTTCCCAGCCGCCCCAGGCCCGCCCGGGCCACCGCCGCGGGTCTATCCGTAGCGCAGGCCCTTGGGCGCAACCCGAGCACGGACCCGCCGACCGGAGCTCAACGCGTCAACCGGTAGAGCAGCACCGCAGTCCGCGTCGCCTGCGCCACCAGGGAATTCAGTTCGACCGTCTCACGCTCCGCGTGCGCCCCTGAACCGTAGGGACCGAGGCCGTCCAAGACGGCGCAATACGGCGCCACAAACGCACAGTCGCCCGCGCCGCGTTTCGCCGGATCGTTGGCCACCACCGCCCCCAGGCCGAGATCCCGGCTCGCCGCATCGTACAGCGCGAGTACCCCGAGGTGCCGGGCATCCGCCGCCATCGGCGGATAACGGTGCTCAAACGTTACAACCGGCTGCGCCCGCGGACGGTTCTGCGCAACCACCCCACGCATCACCGCCTCCGCCTCCTTCACCTGTTCCGGCGAGACCGCGCGCAGGTCGCCCTTCACGATCGCCTTCGCCGGAATGATGTTCGTCTTGCCGCGCGCATTGAGCGCAAACCCGTCCTCGCTCGCTTCCGCGCCACCGGCCATCAGGCCCGCGTTCGCAGTCAGGCCGGGAAGCTTGCGTAGCTCCACATGAAAGCCCTCGAGAATCCGCGCCGCCTCGTAGATCGCCCCACTGCCCAAAGCCGCTGAAAACACCCCCGACGAATGCCCCGTGACCGCCGTGATCTCAAGTTGCCACGAACTGGATCCGCGGCGCGCCACCGTCGCCTCGCCGGGAATCCCGCCCTCGAACGCCAACGCCACGTCACTCCGCTTGCCCACCTCCAACAGCGAACGACGCGACAACTCCAACGGACTGCCGATGGACTCTTCGTCGCCCGTCATCGCCACGATAATCTGCGTATCCGCCAGCGCACCGTTGGCCTGCAGCGCCTTCAACGCATAGATCAGGACCACATCGCCGCCCTTGATGTCGTTGACGCCCGAGCCGCGCGCGGTGTCGCCATTGCGGACAAATTTCCCGCCGGGCAGCACGGTGTCGAGGTGACCGATCATCAAGACGCGCTTGCCCCTGGCGCCTTTGCGCTCGGCAAACAGGTGCCCCGCCCGCCCGGACTCGACCGGCAGGTCCACCCAACGCGCGGTCAGGCCCAGGGCCTCAAGCTCGGTGGCGAACCGCGCCCCCATGGCCCGCACGCCGGCAATATTCTCGCTCGGGCTGTCGATCTTCACCGCCTGCTCAAGCAGCGCGGTCATCTCCTCGCGCCGAGGAGCCAGCCAATCGACGATCGCCCGTTCCTCGACCGACAACGCGGCGCCAAGCCGCGCGGCGCCGGCCCACGCCACGGTTGCGACGAAACAGAGATGGAAAACGGCAGCTTTCATGCCGCGCAGGATTAGCCCGACCAGCTCACCCGGTCAATGCACGCGGCACGCGCCGCGAGGGTCAGGGCCGGGGGCCATTCGCCTGCGCGGCCATCCACTCGTGCACGACGCTGGAAAGCAGATCGAGCGGCACGGTACCGGTCCGCAGAATGACGTCGTGAAACGCGGGGAGCGAAAAGCGCGCCCCCAACGCCGCCTTCGCCTGCTCGCGCAGTTCGATGATGCGCAGCATCCCGATCATGTAAGAGCACGCCTGACCAGGGTTCACCACGTAGCGCTCCACCTCGCTGGCCGCGATGCCGTAGTCGATCGCCCGCTGGCGCGTCCAACGCTGCGTGTGCAGCCCCGTGTCCACGACGAGCCGCTTGGCGCGAAACAACTCCGAGGACAAGGCGCCGAGCCGGCCCGCGACGTCACCATCATACCAGCCCTGCTCAACGGCGAGGTGCTCGACGTACAGGCCCCAGCCTTCGCTGTGCGCGCTGATGGTGCCGAACGTACGCCGGGCCCGGAACCGCGGGAGGTCCTTCAACTCCTGCTGGATCGCGAGTTGGAAGTGATGCCCCGGCACCGCCTCGTGGTACGCGAGGCTGCGCATCCGTGGCGTCAGCGAAAACACCGAACCCGGCAGCGGGACCCAGAAAACTCCCCCACGGCTACCGTCGGCTGGCGGAGCGGTGTAGTGGGCCGACGCCGTCCGCTCGGTCAGGGCCGGGGGCCATTCGCCTGCGCGGCCATCCACTCGTGCACGACGCTGGAAAGCAGATCGAGCGGCACGGTACCGGTCCGCAGAATGACGTCGTGAAACGCGGGGAGCGAAAAGCGCGCCCCCAACGCC
>CAIJFT010000008.1 GCA_903820035.1 uncultured Opitutia bacterium | reverse complement strand
GGCGGCCTCATCCTCGGCGTCAAGGGCGGCTACGGTGTCCTCATGGTCAAGAAGCCCGACGGCCAGTGGAGCCTGCCGGTTCTCGTCAACGCCAGCGAAGCCAGCGTGGGACTCCAGTTCGGCGCCACGCGCATCGAGAGCGTTTTCATCATCACCGACGAAAAGACCCCCAAGATTCTCTTCAACCAGCGCATGAACCTCGGCGTCGACGCCAAGGCCGTCGCCGGTCCGCTCGCCGCGGAAAAGGAGCGTAACAACGCCGAGATCCTGAAGACGCCGCTGCTCGCCTACACCAAGACGGTGGGCCTCTACGCCGGCGCCACGATCAAGGCCGGCCAGATCGTCCGCAACGACCCCGCCAACTTCGCCCTCTACAGCACCAACTACACGATGCCGGAGCTCCTTTACAGCGACTGGGTCAAAGCCCCCGACGAAGTGCGCCCGATCATGGCTTTGATGCAGAAGCTGGCTCCCTGAAGGAGCGCTTCGCGTTCCGCAGTTGAGAGTTGAGGGCTCAGAGTTGAGAGCCGCACTGTCCGGTCTCTCAACCGCCGCCTCTCAAGCCTCAACTCCACCATGTCCTCCCTCATCTCCGGTTTCCACCACGTCTGCGTGAAGACGCGCGACTGGGAGCGCACGATGGCCTTTTACCGGGATCTCCTCGGCTGTACCGAAAAAGTCGCTTGGCGCGCAGCCCCGCAACGGGCTGCCATGCTCGACACCGGCGACGGCAATTACATGGAGGTCTTCGAGGACCTCGCCTACACGGGCGCGCCCAACGGCGCGGTGTTTCACTTCGCCTTCCGCACCGAACGGCTCGACGAGGCCGCCGCCAAGGTCCGCGCCGCCGGCTACAAAATCACGATGGAGCCCAAGGACGCCGCCATCAGTTCCACCAACGGCGCCGGCACGATACCGATCCGGATCTTTTTCTGCGAAGGCCCGAACGGCGAGTCGGTCGAGTTCTTCCAGAACGCGCTGACCTGACCCACGCGTAGGCCAGGCCTCCAGCCTGGCCCGCCACCCCCCTGCGCGGCCACACGCTCACCCGCGCAGTTCCCGGAGATAAGCCACCAGCTCAACGAGCACCGCGTCGGCGACAAACGCCTGCGCATCAGTCCGCGTCGCCCCCGGACACTCGGCCCGCCCGCTCCAGACCTTGACGAAACGCCCGCGCCGCCGGTGCGCCACCGCCCACCAGGCGAACGGATCCGCCACGCCATCGTCCGGCGCCGGCTCGGCGTAACCCGTCGTCGCCACCCCGAGGTCGCTGTCAAACAGCGTGCACACGCCGCGCGCCATCTGCTCGGCGACGGCCGCCGACACGCAGTTCACGCGCCGCGCCGCCGCGCGGTCGACGCCGAGGTGTTTCACCTTCTGGTCGAGCGAGTACGCGGTGAGGCCGCCGCGGAAAAAGTTCGAAGCGCCGGAGGTTGCACCGACCCGCGCCTGCACGCGCCCGCACGTGAGACTCTCCGCCGCCGCCAACGTCAAACGCGGCGCCCGCAACATGAGTTCCTTGAGTTCGAGCCCCGAGTCCATGCGCGCAGCGTGGGGCGCACCCGCCGGAAAGAAAAGCCCGCGGTGAGGCCCGATGCGCCATCGGACTGACTGGCGCGGAACCGCTCTGCGACGAACCCGATGCAGACATCGGGCACCACGAATCCGTCAATTCGTCTTCGACGCGACGCCCCTCACTTCTTCCGCGGCAGCACGGGCAACGCGTTCTCCGGCACGAGCAGCGGGCCGGCGAGAAACACCTGCGGCGACGCCGGATCGACGGTCACGAGCACGGCATGGATGTCGCCCGCGCCGAAGGTCTCAAGCCGCGTCACGTTCGCAAGCAACTCGCCGTCCTTCCGGAAACGCATCCCGCGCTCGAGGCGGTAACGGTGCTCGTCGGCATGTACGAGCAGCACCGGTTTTTCAAAGGCCTTCGCCTCGGCCTCCAGCGTCGCGAGGAATAACGTGAAACCCGACTCGCGCCCCGGCGCCTTGTGGAGCGACGCGAACGGCTCCGCCTGAAAGAAGAGCGCCACCGCCGGCGCCTGCGTGGTTCGCGCCTCGGCAAACACGGCCTTGATCCACGCGGCGTTGGCGCGGTCGCGCTCGCGGAATTCGTCGATCGCCCCGGCAATCTCCGGCTGGCAGTTGTTGTTACTGCCCACGACGTGCACGGTCGCGAAGACCACGCCGTCGCGGCTCCAGCGCGCGTTCTCGACGAACTTCGCAAACGCCGGGTCGCGGCGCTGCGTCACGAGCGGCAGCGGCGTTTTCCCCATACTGCGCTCCTCCGCGAAATAAAGCCGCCGGATCTTGCCGAGCCAGACGAGCGGGTCCTGCCGGCCGTTGTTCTCCCGGATGACATCCGTCCACTCGTTATCGCCCGGCGTGTAGACGGCGGGCTGCTCCAGCGAGTCGAACCACGCCTTCACCTGAATCAAAAATTCCTCCGTCGGCGGCTCCGATCCACCTTTGGTGTCGCCGCAGTGGACCGTGAACGCCGGGTGGTGGCGGTTGATTTCCAGCAGCAACCGCTCGTACGCCGCGTAATTTTCCCGCCCATACGGCATGCAGCCCATCGCGACGAAACTGAAACGCGGGGCCGGCGGGGCGGCTGGCTTCGCCTCGGCGGCAAAGAGCGACGACCCAAAGCAGAACAGCAGGACAAGGAGGGGCGGCACGCGGCGCATCAGGACAGGCTGCCGCCGTCCGCCGGCGTTGAAAAGTGAAACCTTCGCCCGACCGCACCCGTCGCCGCTCACTTCAACTCCAGCCCGACCGGACAATGGTCGCTGCCGAGCACGTGCGGCTCGATCCACGCCCGCTTGAGCCGGGGGCGCAGCGCCGCGCTCGCCATGAAGTAGTCAATCCGCCACCCGATGTTTCGCTCGCGCGCGCCGGCGCGGTACGTCCACCAGCTGTAGTGACTCGGGCCTTTCTCAAATTCGCGGAAGGTGTCGACGAAGCCCGCCCCGAGAAAATCCCGAAAGCCGGCGCGCTCCTCGTTGGAGAAGCCCGGGCTGCCGACGTTCTCCTTCGGCCGGGCCAGGTCGATCTCCTCGTGTGCCACGTTGAGGTCGCCGCAAAACACCACGGGCTTCCGCTGCTCCAGCTTCTTCGCGTAGGCCAGCAGCGCCCGGTCCCAGGCCTGGCGAAAATCGAGGCGCGCCAGCTCCGGTTGCGCGTTGGGCACATAGACGCCGATCACGAAACAGTCGTCAAACTCCGCCGTGAGCGCGCGGCCCTCGGCGTCGTGGGCCGGCGAGCCGATCCCGTACGTGACCGCGAGCGGCTTGCGCTTCATCAGCAACGCCGTGCCGCTGTACCCTTTCTTCTCGGCCGCATTCCAGGCGATCTCATAGCCCTTCGGCCACTCGACGTGCTGCACATCGCCGGGCGTGGCCTTCACCTCCTGCAGGCAGATCACGTCGGCGTGGGACGCGGACACCCAATCGAGCAGGCCCTTGCCCAGCGCGGCGCGCACACCGTTGACGTTCCAGGAGAGGAGTTTCATGCGGGCCGTTGATGGCGGACCGCCGGCCGGGCGCAATTTGAAACCAGTCGGCGGACCACCGTCGCGGAGGGGATTCCGTCCGTCGTAGGCCAGCGCGCTCGCGCGCGCCTGAATGCTCCTAGGGCGCTCGCGAGCGAGCTGACCTACCTTTCTGAGGGCAAACCCATGACACAACAGGTCGCAGCCCGAAGTTGCCTTCCGCTTCAGGCTTTCAACTTTCACCCTTCAACTTTCAACTCCCGCCTCCGTGTCCGTCTTCCCCCACCTTCCTCTCGGTCAGCGCATCCCGGCCAGCCCGCACGCCGTGTCCTGTAGCCTGCCCACCATGCGGGACGTCCGCGGCTACGAGGAGAAGGATCCGGAGACCATGCGCCACCTCACCTCGGGCTACCCGCGGTTTGTCGTGCACCCTTACGCCCGGCAATTGGCTGCGCACCTCGCCGCCACGACCCCGTCCCTCAGCGGGCGCACGATCTGGCTGACGACCTCGCCGCACATGGCCGAAGCCCTGGTCGACCACCTCCACCAGGTTGACCAGCGCGCCGAGACGCTGCCGGACGAACGCATTCCCGGCGTTTCACATCCGGTTTCGCCCACCCTCTTCGCGCGCGCCAAGCTATTTCTCCAAAACATCGGCGGCTTCGTCTCCTCGCGCACCGCCGAAGCGGAACTCGTCCGGCTCGGCCAGCT
>CAIJFT010000007.1 GCA_903820035.1 uncultured Opitutia bacterium | reverse complement strand
GCGGAGCCGGCCGGTCGTGACGTATATTTCCGGATACGGACGGATGGCGGGTCGCGGCAGGTGCGGGCCGGGGATATCCGCGGCATGCAGGACCATGCGGGCATCGAGTGCGACGATGCCCGCGGGGGAAACGCGCACGGGGTTGACGTCAATCTCGCGGATCCACGGCTGCTCGATCACGAGCTGGCTGAAATCCACCAGTAGCTGCGCGAGGGCCGCAAGATCCGCGGCCGGCCCGCCCGCCCGCCCCTCCAGCAGGCCGTGGACGCGCGTGCCCTCCATCAACCGCCGGGCCAGGGTCGCATTGAGCGGCGGCAGGCCGAGGGCGTAATCCTGGAAGACCTCGACGTATTCGCCGCCGGCACCAAACAGGATCACCGGCCCGACCTGCTCGTCGATGCTGCTGCCGAGAATCAGTTCGCAGCCTTCGCGGGGCACCTCCGGCTGCACCGTCACGCCGAGGAAGTCGCGCGCGGAGCCCTTCGAAGTCACCGCCGCCTTGATCTGCTGCCACGCGCGCTGCACGTCGGCGACATCCCGCAACCCGAGGCAAACGCCGCCCGCCGCCCGCTTGTGGGTAATCGTCGTCGAAAGCAGCTTGAGCACGACGGGGAAACCGATGGTGCGGGCCCGGGTCACGGCTTCGGCCGCGGTCCGCGCGACCATGGTGCGGACGGTGGGGATGCCGTAGAGGGCGAGGATCCGCTTCGATTCGTACTCCGTCAGCAGCGTCCGGCCGGCGGCCCGCGCCGCGTGGAGAAACTTGCGCGCCTTCAGTTGCCGCTCCCTGCCGCCTTCCGCATGGGTCGAACCGGCGGGCGTTTCGTAGAGGGCGGTGAGGTTGGCGCTGTAGCGCCACATGTGGGCGAAGGCCCGCACGGCGCGGTCCGGATAGCGGAAGGTCGGGACGCCCGCGGCGTTGAGGATCCCCTCGCCTTCCTCGATGCGCGCCGCGCCCATCCAGCTCGCGAGCAGCGGCTTTCCGCCCGGCAGGGGGCAGAGGCCCGTGATGCGGCGCGCGACGCCCGCGGCGTCCGTCATCGCCTGCGGAGTGAGGATCGCGAGCACGCCGTCGCACTCGGGATCGGCCGCGGCCGCGTTCAGCGCCCGCGCGTAACGGTCCGGATCGGCGTCACCAAGGATATCGATCGGGTTGCCGCGGCTCCAGTGCGGCGGTAGGTGGCGGCCAAGACTGGTCAGGGTTTTATCGGACAGCTCCGCGAGCTTGAGGCCCGCGGTCACGGCGCAGTCCGCGGCGAGCGCCGCCGGCCCGCCGGCGTTGGTCACGATCGTGAGCCTCGGCCCGCGCGGGCGCGGCTGCTTGCCGAGCACCTCCACGAGGTCGAAAACCTCGGCGATCGTCTCAACGCGCAACACGCCGGCCCGCCGGAACGCGGCGTCCAGCACTTCGTCGCTGCCCGTGAGCGCCCCGGTGTGCGACGCCGCCGCGCGGGCCGCCGCGGCGGTCCGGCCGGGCTTGATCACGACGATCGGCTTGGTGATCGCGACCTCGCGTGCGGCGGACAGGAAGGACCGGGCGTCGCCGATCGACTCCAGATAAATCACCAGGCTTTCGGTCCGCGGGTCGTCGCCAAAGTGGTCGATGAGGTCGGCCCAGGCCACGTCCGCCATGCAGCCGACCGACACGAAGCCGCTGAAGCCGACCTTCTCGCGCAGGCTCCAGTCGAGGATCGCGGCGCACAGCGCCCCGCTCTGGCTGAGAAACGCGACGCTGCCCGGCCGCGCCATGGCTCCGGCGAAGGTCGCGTTCAGCCCCGTCGGGGGCGACATGACGCCAAGGCAGTTCGGGCCGACGATGCGCACGACACCGCGCGCGGCGGCCATGACGTCCGCCTGCAGCTGCCTGCCCGCGGCGCCGAATTCACCGAAGCCCGCGGACAAAATGATGGCCCCTTGGACGCCGGCCGCGGCGCACTCCGCCACGAGCCCGGGCACCGTCGCCG
>CAIJFT010000006.1 GCA_903820035.1 uncultured Opitutia bacterium | reverse complement strand
TCGCTGGAGCCTATGGCCGTTGCCGTGGCCGGCTGGCACGGGGCCGTATTCGTGAAAGGCAGCCGGCGTTATCAGTTGGAGAAAATTCTCGAGGCGCAAACCGCCTTGCCTCTCTCGTGCTGACTTATCTTGCCGACTACGCCGATTATTTCGGCCCCCTCCGCCTGCTGCGCTACATCACCCTGCGCACGGCCCTGGCCGTCATCACGGCGCTGATCATCGGTTTCGCGCTCGGGCCGATGCTGATCCGCAAGTTCAAGAAACTGAAGTTCGGTCACGGCTACATTGACGACCGTACTGGCGCGCTCGGTGCGAGTTACTTCGACAAGAAGAATACGCCGATCATGGGCGGGTTGATCATCTTTATCTCGGTGATGATTTCGTCGCTGCTCTGGGCGACGCCCAACATTTGGGTGATCACCAGCCTCTTTGTTTACGCGGCGCTGACGGTGCCCGGCTTCCGCGACGACTACCTCAAGGTGGTCCACAAAAACCGCAACGGCATCGCCGCGTGGGAGAAAATCGGCTGGCAGTCGCTCGCGACCTTCGGTGCGCTCGGCCTGCTGCTGTGGCACCCGGACAGTGCGACGAAGATCCGCGAGCTATGGGTGCCGTTCGTGAAGTACGCGGTGATCACCCACATGCCCTGGGCGCTCCTCCTGGTGTTGTTTTACCTCTGGATCGTCGGCTTCAGCAACGCGATCAACCTCACCGACGGCCTCGATGGCCTCGCCGTCGGTTGTACGATTACGGTCGCGCTGGTGATCGGCGTGATGGCCTACGTGGCGGACCACGTGATGCTCTCGGAGTACCTCCTCACCAGCCACGTGCCGAAGACCGGTGAGCTTACCGTGATTTGCGGGGCGCTGATCGGCGGCTGCATGGCGTTCCTGTGGTACAACTCGCATCCGGCGGAGGTGTTCATGGGCGACACCGGCTCGCTCGCGCTCGGCGGTCTGATCGGCGTAATGGCTTTCATGATTCACCAACCCCTGACGCTGGTGATCGCCGGCGGCGTCTTCGTGATGGAACTACTCTCCGTGGTTGTACAGGTCAGCTGGTTTAAGTACACCAAGCGTCGGTTCGGTGAAGGTCGCCGCGTCTTCCTGATGGCGCCGATCCACCACCATTTCCAGAAGAAGGGCTGGCCCGAGACCAAGGTCGTGCTCCGTTTCTGGGTCCTGTCGCTCGGCTTCGCCCTCGCGAGTCTCGCGACCCTCAAGCTTCGCTAATCCCAAACCCCACATGAACACGTTCCGCGTTATCGAATCCGCGTTCCCGCTCTCGGCGGGCACTCCGCCCCGTCCCGTTCTGCGGGCCCCCTCACTGCCCGTGCAAACCGCCCATCCGGTTGGTTTTGCGCTCGGTCGCAGTGCCTTTAACGCCGCTTGGTCCGGTCGGCGCGCCCGGCTCTCACTTTCACCGCTCATGCGGTTGAAATGACCTCCTGCGCCGTCTTGCCCTCCGCCCCGCGCGTCCCTTCCTCTGGCCTCGCCGCCATTCCGGCGCTGGACCCGCAACGGAATCAGGGTAGCTTCTTCCGACTTCAAACCGCACCAATCAATAACCTGTTCTCCCTATGAAAATCCTAAAGATTTTCGGCGTCGTAGTGGGCATTCACCTGTTCGCCCTCATCCTCATTTTTGCGAATCCGGGCTGCAGCTCGACGACCAAACCGAAGCCGTCGGTCGCGGACACCGCGCCAAAGACCGCGGACGCGCCAAAGATTGTGGTGCCCGCGGTTGCTCCGGCTCCGGAAGCCGCCGCTCCGGCGGTAGCCGGCTTCAATCCTGACGCGCCCGCTGCGGCCGTTGCCGATGGAGCGCCGAGCGTGCGCTTCGTGCCGACGCGTCCCGGCACTCCGGTTGCCGGCACCTTGGTGACGGAGCCCGTGGCCGATGTCACGCCGGCCTCAACCTATGCCGTCAAATCCGGTGACAGCCTCTGGACGATCGCGAAGAAAAACAATCTGACGGTTGCGCAACTTGCCGCCGCCAACGGGCTCGCTCCGTCCGCGGCCCTACGGCCGGGGCAGAAATTGATTTTGCCCAGCAAGGGCCTCCCGGTCGCGGGATCCGCCGCGCCCGCGTCGCCGAATGCCCCCGCCACTCCCGCGCCCAAGGCGTCCGTCGCCGCGGCGCCGGCCGGCGGTGCCGCAGCCGGCAAGGCTCCGGCTGACGCGGTGCGCCACACGGTGAAAGCCGGCGAGTCGCTGGGGGTGATCGCGCGCAACTACGGCGTTCGTCAGGGTGACATCGCGGTGGCAAATAATATCTCCGATCCCGCCAAGATCCGCGCCGGCATGGAAATCATCATCCCGGGCTGGCAGAACTCGGGCGCGAAGTCGGGCAAGGGTGGCGGCAAGTCTGTGCCAGCGGCGAAGTCCGCCGAGGTCACCGCCCCGGCGCCCGCGGCCGTTCCGGAGCCTGCTCCGGCGCCGGTGGTCCCGGTGATTCGGATTGACGATTCGCCCATCACGCCCGCTCCGAAGCCCTGATTTCCGTTCCGGATTAGCCCTTCATGCCCCGCGCAAGCGCCGAGGTTCCGACGTCCCACCGTTCGCTGGTCAATCCGGCGACGGTGATCGCGGTGTGCGCGCTCGGGCTGACGTTTATCGGACTCACGATTCTTTTTAGTGCGAGCGCGTGGTTCAAGAAGGGACCGTATTTCTATCTCAACAAGCAGCTGATCGGCGTCGTGGTTGCGATCGGGCTTTGTTTCGTGGTGAGCCGGATGAACCTCGACTACCTGCGCCGTTATGCGTGGTGGATTGCGGGTACGTGTCTGGTGCTGCTGGTGCTG
>CAIJFT010000005.1 GCA_903820035.1 uncultured Opitutia bacterium | reverse complement strand
GTCGAGATCCCGTTCGACACGGCGAACAACCCGCACGGGATTTTGATGCAGAACTTCGTCGACTCGATCCTCGACGGCACTCCGCTCATCGCGCCCGGCGCCGAAGGCATGGGCTCGGTCGAGCTCGCCAACGTGCTGCTGTACTCGTCGCTCATCAACCAGTCGATCGAGCTCCCGATGGACAGCGCGGCGTGGGAGACGAAGCTCAACCAGCTCATCGCCGACTCGCGGCACGAGAAGAAGGTGGTGGAAAACGCGACGGAGGACTTCACGAAGTCCTTCCGCCGCTAAGGCGCAGCGAGGTTCTCCCCGGCTCCCGTTCGAAAGTCCCGGGCTTGAGCGCGGGAGCCGCGCCATTTCCGGGCGAGTCACGCCCCATCCGGGGTGCGCTCGGCAGGGCCGAGTGACGCCTTGCCGGAAGGTTCAGAGCGGCCCGACCGGCTCTCAGACCGTCGATTGCGCTTGAGCGGGCCAATGTGAGTGTTTTCGTGCGAAGGAATCCTGCGGCCACGTGTCTCGGGACTTTCCGCTTCGCCTCGCTCAACCCCTCCGCCCGCACCGGGCTCTAACGGTGCCTAGATGTCTCCCTCGTGCCCCGTCCTTCGTGGCGGCGGTCCAACTTATCACCTTTATGAACCCCTCCGCACTCTTCCGGCGCGTCCGCTGGTTTCTTTTTCTGGCGTTAGGCCTTATTGCCGCCTCCGTGGCTTCGGCCCAATCAACGGCCGTGGGCTTGATCGAAGGCCGGGTGACAAACCCCCGAACCGGCGCATATGTCGAGAATGCCCGGGTGACCGTGGCGGGCACTGCCCTTGAGACCTTCACGGAGTCCGACGGGTCGTATCGCCTGACCAACGTGCCGGCGGGTAACGCGCGCGTGACCGTCCTCTTCTCCGGTATGCCGCCGCAGGTGGTGGCGGTGGACGTGCGATCCGGGCAGGTGACGACCCGGGATATCGCGCTCGCCGCGGGGCCGGCCAAAGCGGACGGCTCCGTGGT
This sequence comes from uncultured Opitutia bacterium, assembly GCA_903820035.1. Lineage (GTDB taxonomy): Bacteria > Verrucomicrobiota > Verrucomicrobiia > Opitutales > Opitutaceae > ER46. Next base: position 28,978 of record CAIJFT010000005.1, on the reverse strand, counting down.
GACGCTGGATGAATTCCGGGTGACGACCTCGAAGGAAATGGATGCGGCGGCCTACGCGATCAACGAGCAGCGTTTCTCCGCTAGTATCAAGAATGTGGTTTCAACCGAGGAGTTTGGCAACGTGGCCGAGGGCAACGCCGCGGAGTTCATCAAGTTCATGCCGGGCGTCACCATCGACTACACCGGGGGCAACGCGCGGGACATCTCGATCAACGGCGTGCCGTCGGCCTTCGTGCCGGTCACGGTCGACGGGTTTAGCGTGGCGACGGCGGCCACGGGCGGCACGGCGACCCGCGCGGTGCAGTCCGACATGATTTCGATCAACAACCTCTCGCGCATTGAAGTGAGCTATTCGCCCACTCCGGAGTCGCAGGGCTCGGCTTTGGCCGGTTCGGTGAATATGGTGCCGCGGAGTGCCTTTGAGCGTTCCCACCCCGTGCTGAACACGAGCCTCTATGTCCTGACGCGGGATAATGCGCGGGATTTCAAGTCCGTGCCCGGCCCGAAGCCGAGCGCGACGCCGAACGTCCATCCGGGCTTCGATTTCTCCTATGTCGCTCCGGTGAGCAAGACCTTCGGTTACACCCTGTCGGGCGGCATTTCGACGAACTACTCGCCGCAGGACCAGGCGCAGACCGTCTGGCGCGGCGCCAACACCGCCACCAACGGGGCGGCGTTTCCGAACACCACGCCGGACAAGCCGTATCTTTCCCAATATCTCGTTCAGGATGCGCCGAAGGTCACCACGCGGCGTTCGCTGGGCGCCTCGCTTGATTACAAACTCACCGCCAACGACCGGATCACCTTCGGTTTTCAGTACTCTTCCTTCGACGGCCGCTTCTTGGTCTCCAATGTGACCTTCAACACGGTGCGCGTGTTGCCGACCGACTTCACGCCGTTCTCGACCCGCGGCGCCGCGGCGGCCGGCACCCTGACCACGGCACATCAGGAGCGGCAGCGGTACAACCGGACCTACATGCCGACCTTTGTCTGGCGGCACGACGGCCCGGTGTGGAAATCCGACCTTGGGCTCGGGGTTTCGCAGCAGAGCGACTTCAACCGCGACATGGATCAAGGCTACTTCCGGGTCGTGAGCTCGCAGCGCACCGGCGTCACCATCGCGTTCGACGATATTTTCTACCTGCGGCCGCGCCAGATTACGGTGACCGACGGCGTGACGGGGGCACCGATCGATCCGTACAACCTCGGCACCTATGCAATCACTTCCGGGACGCGCCAGGCCGACCGCACGTACGACCTGCAGCGCACGGCCTACGGCAATCTGCGCCGCGACTTTTTCACGACGATTCCGTTTACACTGCGGACCGGCTTCGACTTGCGCCAGTCGGTCCGCGACTTTCGCGGCGGCACCATCACCTATAATTACCTCGGGCGCGATGGTCGGGCGACGACGACGCCGGTGGGCGGCGACGATAGCGCGGTGCCGTTCTTCGACCCGGTCTATTCGGAGCGCATTTTGCCGTTCGGGTTTCCCAAATTGCAGACGCTCAGCAACCGCAAGTTCTACGAGAATTACGTCGCGAACCCGGCGCAGTTTTCGGTGAACGACAACACCACCTACCGCAATCTGGTGGCGGGGTCGCGCATCTCCGAGGAGATCGTCTCGGCCCTCTATCTCCGGGGCGACGTCGCCTTCTTTGATCGCCGCTTGAAGTTGGTCGGCGGCGTCCGGGCCGAGCAGACCAATGTGCAGGCCGCGGGGCCGTTGAATGACCCGACGCTCAACTACCAGCGCAACGCCAGCGGACAGATTATCCGCAGCGCCAGTGGCGCGCCGGTGCTGATCGTTCCGACCAGCGATGCCCTCGGGGTTTCGCGTCTCACTTACCTCGACCGGGCGGCGCACACCGACAAGGAGTACCTGCGCCTCTTCCCGAGTCTCAATGCCAGTTACAACCTCGGCGAGGACTGGGTGGCCCGCGCGGCGTATTTCCAATCAGTCGGCCGGCCGGACTTCAGCCAATACACCGGTGGCATCACCCTGCCGGATACGGTGTCACCGCCGTCGGCCGGCAACCAGATCATCGTCAACAACGCGGCGATCAAGGCGTGGCAGGCGGAGACGTTCTCCGTGCGCCTGGAGCGGTATTTCCAGGGCGTCGGCCAGATCTCGATCGGCGCGTTCCGCCGCCAGGTTGATAATTTCTTCGCCGCTACGGTCTTTAACGCCACGCCGGAGTTTCTCTCGATCTACAATCTCGATGCGGCCCTTTACGATCCCTACGACGTGGCCACCCAGAAGAACCTCGACAGCAAGGTGCGGATGCAGGGCGTCGATTTCAGCTATAAGCAGGCGTTGATCTTCCTCCCCCGTTGGGCTCGGGGGGTCCAGGTCTTCGCCAACGCCAGCGCGCAGCGCCTGCTGGGCGACGAGACGGCCTCCCTGAACGGCTTCATCTCGCGGAGCGGGAGCTGGGGCGTCAGCTTGACGCGTGAAAAATGGAATGCCCGGGTGAATTGGAATTACCGCGGCCGCCAGCGTAACGCGCCCGTCACCGGACTGAGCATCGAACCCGGCACCTTCAACTATTCCGCCAAGCGCCTCTATGTTGATATGCTCGGCGAGTACTACTTCTGGAAGCGCGTCGGCCTGTTCGTGAACCTGCGCAACGTCGGCGATGCGACCGAGGATACGGAGATCCGGGGACCCAACACGCCGGCGCACGCCCAATTCCGCCAGCGCGTCGACTATGCGTCGCTGTGGACCATCGGGATCAAGGGCACATTCTGAGGCCTTACCGGATTCCCACCGGCGACGCGCGTGCCGGTGGGACCCGATGTCCCCATCGGGTCATTTCGTTTAAACCGATCGAAACCGCCCGATGAAGATATCGGGCACCACCACATCGCGGCGCTCGACGCCGACTCCCGGGCTCTGATTCCCCTATGAAACATTCATGTAGCTGGTTTATCGGTCTGTGCGCGCTGGCGACCCTCGCCGTCGCGGCGACTTCCCCGCGTCCCCATATCGTCCTCGTCATGGCCGACGACATGGGCTGGGGCGAAACCGGCTACAACGGGCACCCGGTCTTGAAGACGCCGCAGCTTGATGCGCTCGCGGCGGCCGGCCTGCGGTTCGACCGTTTTTACGCGGGTGCGCCCAACTGTTCGCCGACGCGTTCGACCGTGATGACCGGACGTTCCAACGACCGCTGCGGCGTGGAGAATCACGGCTTCGCGTTGCGCCGGCAGGAGAAGACCATGCCGCAGGCCCTGCGCGCGGCGGGTTATCTCACGGCCCATTTCGGCAAGTGGCATCTGAACGGGTTCCGCGGGCCCGGTGTCCCCGTGCTCGCGTCCGACGACCACAACCCGGGCGAGTTCGGCTTCGACGAGTGGTTGTCGGTCACGAATTTCTTCGATCGCGATCCGATCCTTAGCCGCAAGGGCAAGTTCGAGGCCTTCAAGGGCGATTCGTCGGAGATCATCGTGGCCGAGGCGCTCAAACATCTCGAACGCAGCCTGGGCACGGGCAAACCTACGTTTACCGTCGTGTGGTACGGTTCACCGCATGCACCGATGATCGCGGCGGCGGAGGACATGCAGGACTTCGGTGCGCTGGAGAAGAACTCGGCCAATCACTACGGCGAACTCGTGGCGATGGACCGCAGCATCGGCACGCTTCGCGCGGGCCTGCGCCAACTCGGTATTGCGGACAACACACTGCTATGGTTCTGCAGCGACAACGGCGGGCTGCCGGAGATCAAGCCCGGCACCGTGGGCAACCTGCGCGGTTTCAAGGGCGCGGTGTACGAAGGCGGCTTGCGCGTGCCGGCAATCATCGAGTGGCCGGCGGTGATCAAGACCCCGCGGATCACCCGTTATCCCGCGGGCACGGTGGATATCTTTCCGACGATTGCCGATCTGCTCGGTCTGCCTGACTCGGTCATGCTGCGCCCGGTCGACGGCGCGAGCCTGCGGCCGCTGTTCACCGCCGACAGCGGCGAGCGCGCCAAGCCGCTCGCCTTCCGTCATACGGGCCGGGCCGCCCTCGTGGATAACCGCTACAAGGTGGTGAACCTCGGGATCGCGAAGGACGGGGCGTTTGAGCTCTATGATTTGGAGACGGATCCCTCGGAGACGCGGAATATTGCGGCGGAGAAACCTGCGGTGGCGGAGCGGTTGCGTACCGCCTTGCTCGTGTGGAACGAGTCGGTCAACGCCAGCTACGCGGGGAAGGATTATCCGGAGGGGAAAGTCAGTGCGAAGGAGCCTAAGTCCCGCGATTGGGTCGATTCACCCGAGTACGCGCCCTACCTCAAGGAACTGCAGGCCCGGCCCGAATATCGCCCCGCGCCGAAGGGGAAGAAAAAGAAGAGTGTGGAGTAGGTGGGGACTCCAAGACGAGGGACGCGGGGCGTCCTCACCCCGAGGGGGCGCTTCACCTCACGTGAATGCGGGGTAATTTTACCCCGCCTCCATGGTTTGGTTTTCGTGACTAATCCCGCCCGGCAAGCCGTAGGTCAGCTCGCTTGCGAGCGCCGTACGTGACGCCGAACGCTATCGCGGGGTGCGGTCGCCGCGCCTCCATGGGGCGAAATCCCGTAGCGGTCCCGGATGCTCCTCACGTCGTGCCGTTCGTGATTCCCCGCGTCTGCCGCGTGACGGGGTCGAAGGCGGCGACGCTGACGTTGGCGCTGGGGGCGCGCTTCGTCGTATAGCCGAGGGATTTTAAAAAGGCTTCGTCTTCGCCGGAGTGGCTTTTTTCCAGGCCGAGTTGCAGGGTGCCGTCGGTATTGAGTCGCGGTGCGGTCATCGCGGTTTCCAGCGGGGCGCCGAGCCCGACGTGGTTCACCAGTACTTCGTAGACGCTGTTTGGGATCCGGGTCCCGCCGGCCCCGCCCGCGGCGAGAAGCGGCACGCCGGCGCGGGTGACCACGGTGGGGCACATGTTGTTCAACGGGCGCTTGCCCGGCCCGGGTGAATTTGCGCGCCCGGGCCGCGGATCGAAGCGCGACATGCCGTGGCCGAGGACGAGGCCGAGTCCGTCGACGACCACCTTGGCGCCGTAGCCGCCGCCATGGGTGAGCGTGATGGCGATCAGGTTGCCGTGCCGGTCCGCGGCCGAAAGATTCACGGTGCCACCCGCGCGGCTCGGGTCGACTTCGAGGGGAACTGGTTTTCGCGCCTTGAGCGCGGTCGCGACTTTGTCCGCCTGCGCGGCGTGATGTTCATCGCTGAGGAGCTTTTCGAGGGGAACGTTCACCGCGGTCGGATCACCAAAGAACCGCGCGCGGTCGGTCCACGCGATGCGCAGTGCCTCCAACTTGGCGTGCAGCCGTTGCTCCGGGGTGAGGGTGGCCCAGTTCAACGCCTTCAGGATGCCGCAGGCTTCGAGCACCAGTGCGCCCGTGGCGGTGAGGGGTGCGGTGTGAAGCACGAGTCCGTTCCACGAGAGCGTCAGCGGCGTCACCTCGCGGGCCTGGAACGCGGCGAGGTCGGCGCGCGTCACGAGACCGCCATGACGTTGAAACGCCGCGGCGATTTTCGCCGCCAGATCGCCGCGGTAAAACGCCTCGGTGGAGTTGTCGGCGGCAAGCCGCTGGAGGAGCGCCCCGAGGTCGCGGTGACGGGTTTGGGCGGCGGCGCGGGCGGACGCCGGGTCGCGGGCGCCGAGATCGTCGATGCCTTTCACGACGGTGCCGTACGTGCCGCGGCTGCACAGCTCGATGGCGGGCGCGAGCGTCTGGCGCAGCGTCCGCGTGCCGTAACGGGTGAGGGCGAGTTCGAGGCCGGCGACGGTGCCGGGCACGCCGGCGGCGAGCCAACCCAAGGTATTGATCTGCCCTTTGACCGCGCCCTTTTCGTCGAGCGGAAACATGCCTTCGTGCGCGGCCGCGGGGGCGGTGGAGTTGAAATCGATCGCGGTGATCTTCTTGCCTCCGGCGAGGGCGATCATCGCATGGCCGCCGTAGCCGCCGAGGCCACAGTTGACCTGGCTGCAGATGGTGGCGGCAAACGCGGCCGTGATCGCGGCGTCGATGGCGTTGCCGCCCTCCCGCAGGACCTGTTCGCCGATTCGGGCCGCGGCGGCGTTGCCGACAATCGATCCCGGGCCCGGCTCCGCCGTGCTGCCTGCGCCGTAGAGGGTGCGGGGAGCGAGTGCGCCCAGCAGCGCGGCTTGTCCGCCCAGTCGCAGCAGTTGACGGCGGGGGTAAGTGTGGGGGGTGGAGGCGTTCATGGAGGAGGGTTGGCCGCAGGCTTTGGGATCAGGATAGGGGGCGCCGGGAGGTGCGTGCCGCGAAATGGATTTTTCGCTCTGCGTTTTGCCCTGAATTGCCGGTCAGCAAGGGTGGTGGGAGTCGGGCGGTGGAACGGCCGGAAGCGTTCGCCTCAAAACGTACCCTTCAATCCGAAGGTCCAGAGCGCCCCGTAGCGCTCGCGCTGTTGGAAGCGGGCGACCTCGGGCGTGGCCGGGCCGTAGAATTCAAAGTCGGCCCCGACATCGGTCACGTTGCGAAATTTGGCGAAGAAGCGGAATTCCCGCCAGAGCTGATGTTCGGCGGTCAAATCGAAGGAGGTCCGCGCCGCAGCGTAGCGGGCGGTGTCCGGCCCGATGCTGCGGCCGGTGAGCGAATTCACGAGCTGCCGGCCGCGGTGATTGACATCGAGGCGCACGCTGGTGCGTCCCCGGGTGAGGTTGATGCCGGCGTTGGCGAGGCGCGGGCTGTATTGAAATTCCCCGGTGGCCTCGCCGCCGGCGTGTTGTGCGCTGCCGTTGGCGAAGACCTGCAGGCCGCGGGCCCAATGGGGCAGAAACGTGAGGGCCTGCTTGTAGTTGAAGGTGAGACCGTCCATGCGCACGGTATCGGTCAGGTTGTGCTGGGTGGATACCGTGTAATTGCCGTAGGTCGCGGCCTCGAGGCCGTAGAGGTCGAGAAACTCGGGCGTCGCGGGTAGAATCACATTTCCAAAAAAGTGCGCGAACGTCCGGCGATAGGCGCTGAGTGAAACGAGGCCGACCCGGGCGAAATAATATTCCGCCGCCACCGTGGTGGTGCGGGCGGTCCAGGGTTTGATGGCGGCGTTATTTACGGTGATGCGGTTGCTCGCGCTCGGAGCGGACTCGGTGTCGGGCAGGGTGATGCCACCGGAGTACTGGTTGAAATTGGGCCGGCCGATCGCGTGGGAATAGGCGGCGCGTAAGAGCCACGGTTCGCTCAGGGCATAGCTCGCATTCAGGCTGGGGAACCCGCGCAGATACTCCTTGTTCACCTGCGCGCCGCGGCTGAGGTACGTCAGCTTGCTGATGCCCAGGGCGTCGCTGGTCGGGAGGATGGGCAGCGGCCGCCCGTTCGGGCCGAGGATGACGCTCCCGTCGGCGCGGCGCTGATCGTTGCGGGTCGGATCGCTCAGCGGTCCCTCGGCGTCGACCTGGGTTTGTTCCAACCGGAGACCGCCGACCAGTTTAAGGCGGCGCTGCAGCAGAGCGACGTCGCCGCGAACATAGGCGGAGGAGATCATTTCCTCCGCCCGCTTGGAGGGAGTGACGGCGGCGCGGTAAGTGGTGTTGTCGTCGGCGCGAAAGAGATGGGGACTGGCCTGGTAGGCCGCCCACACCTTGGCGTTGCTCACGACGGGAATGGCGGGAAAGCCAAATTTACCCGGCCGGGCGGCGATCGCGGAATAAAAGAACGGCGCGGCGAGGTCATCGCTGCCGGCCGGCGCGGTGCTGGCGCGACCATCCTGGCCAAGAAAGTCGAAGACGACATTTGACGGGGATAGGCCGCGGGTGTCGTCGCGGATCGCATCCTGCAGATCGAGCCCCGCCTTGAGTGAAACCGTGGTCCCGTGCCAGTCGAAATCGCGCCGGAGGTTCGCGAAGGCGCTCCGCTTGGTGTCGGTGTTCTGCGGAATCGCGAGGTTGGCCGTCTGCATCACGTAACTGCGGATATCGAAGGGATCGACGGCGGCGCCGGTGGCGCCGTCGGTCACGGTGATCCGGCCCGGGCGATACGGGGTGATGTCGTCGAGCGCCACGGTGACTCCGGTGCGCCGGGCGACCACGATGGCAAACCAGCCGCGGTCGCCACTTTGAGTGCTGTCGCGCGAGTGGGAAAGACCCAGGCCGGATTCGGCCTTCCAGATCGGGCCGTCGTGTCGATAGACGAGCGTCGGCATGAACGTGAGGGTATTCCGATCGCGCACCTCGGTGGACACGTTGAAGGAGCCTTGGCCGGGCCCACTGCGCACCGCGGTCGGGCTGAAGTCGGGGGCAACGCGGTCGAGCGAGAACGTTAGGCCGCGGATGTCGTAATTGGTGTTGTACGTCGAGCGGCTGATGGAGAAGGAGACGCGGTCGTTTACGCCGATCCGGTAGTCGCAGGTCAGGGCGACCGCCGTGCGGCGCCGCAGGAGGAACCCGTCGCGAAACACGTAACTCGAGAGGTAGGGGCGCTCCGGGGTCGTGTCGGGGAAGGTGCCGTTATTCGTGGCGGCGTTGGCCCCGCGCCACGTGTTCACGAAGGAGTCGCGCGCGCTGTACGCCGTCGATGTCGACCCCGAAAGACTGAAGCCGAATTGCCGGTTGACCGGCACAACGGCCGAAAACTCGAAGCCCGGGAGTACCTTGCGGGTGGGCGTTTCACGGGGCCCGACGCTGCGGTGAAAGTCCCGCGTGTCGTCGCGCATCGTCAGGTAGGTGCTGAACGTCAATTGCGGCTTGGTGCGCTCAAAGGCACTGCGGGGAACGAAGTTGATGGAGCCGGCCAACGCGGCGCCCGGGGATTCCGGGGTGGGTGACTGGATGACCTCGACGCGCGCCACATTATTGAGGGAAACGTACTCGAGCGAGACGCCGCGGTTGGTGCCGCCCTGGTTGCCGTTGGTCATCCCGAAACCACCGAAGGTCACAGGCGTATAGTTGAAATCCACGCCCCCGAGCGAGACCTGCCGGGCGTCGCCGGCGAGGTAGTCCATACTGACGCCGGGAAGGAATTTCAGGAACTCGCCGATGTCCCCCTCGGACGCCGCGCCGAACTCGTCCGCGGCCACGACGCTTTTCAGGTTCGGTGCGAACCGCTGCTCGTTGATCGCGAGGGCGGCGCCGTCCATCTGTTGGGACTCGGCGACGACGTACCGGGTGAGCGTGATCGGCCCGGACGTGCTGCCGCTGGCCTCGACGGGCCCGGATAGCGCGATGTCTTGGTGGACGGTTGAGCCGGCGATCACCGTCAGAGGCGCCCGCTGTAAGCCCAAGCCGGTGAAAAAAGCGAGCAACGTGACGGGGCCCGCCGGCACGCCGACGAGGCGGTAAAATCCGGTTTCGTCGGAAAATGTCTCCAGCCCGGATCCCGCGATCGTGAGCCGGGCGTGCTCGAAATTGCTTCCGCTGCTTGGATTAAACACCCGGCCTTCAATGGTGCCGGAGGCGGAGCCTTGGGCGTAAATTGAAACCGCGTCCGTCACCAAGGCCGTCGCCAGGGCAAAGACGACGAGGGCCCATCGGCCGGTGCGGGAGGCGGCGCGGGTGAGCGGTGGCCGCGGTCCGGTTGCGGGAGCTGCCGCCCGTCCCGGTGGCATTGCACGCAACCGGGGCCGGCGTGAACGCCGCGGGCGCGGCGACGACGAGTCAGCGATGGGCCGGGATGAGTTGAGACGGGCGCAGGTCACTGCCGGGATTTCAGGAAGGCGACGAGGTCGCCGAGTTCACGCGGAGTGAGGATCGCTTCCATCCCGGGCGGCATGGGCGAAATCTGCCCCGGTTGCACGTCGGCTATATCCGATCGGGCGATACGTTGTTCGGACTCGGGCCCGGTGGCGAGCACGACTTCGTCCGGCGCATCCTTGCGGACGATGCCGCCGTGGGTTTCGCCGGACTTGGTGGTGACGACGAGCGGTTCGTAGCCGCGGACCAGGGTGGCACTCGGGAAAATGACCGCCTCCAGCAGTTCGCGCTCGTTCCGGATGCGGCCGATACTGGTGAGGTCCGGTCCGAGGCGTCCCCCGCGGTAGCCGATGACATGACAGAGGGTGCACGCGGTTTTTTCGCTGTTGAAGACGGACTGACCGCGGCGGACGTCGCCGTCCTTCACGTTGACCAGCAGTTCATCGACGCGGGCGTTTTGCCGGGTGGCATCGGTGTTGAGGGTTTGAATCAAGGCCTCGCCCTCGCTGCGGACGGTCGCCGGATACTTGGCGAACAGCGGCCGAAGGGCGCCGGGGCGCACGCCGGCAAGTCCCGGTGACACCTTGAGCGCGGCGATGAGTTGCAGGCCGAGGGTTTCGGTTGGTGATTTCTCGAATGCGGGCAGCAGTTTCGGCGCCTCGAGTGCGCCGACGATTCTCAGCGTGGCGACGAGTTCGAGTTGTTGCGCGGCGCTGAGGGGAGCCCTGGCGAGGACGCCGGCGGCGGCGCTCCGGGCGAGCATCGGTTGCCGGCGGTCGAGTTGGTCGCGCAGGAACGCGAAGAGCGCGGCCTCGACTGGAGCGAGGGCGGCGGAAGGGGCGGCCAACAAGGCGTCGAGCCTGATGACAGGAGCAACGCCCGGATCACGGCCGACTTTGACGAGTGCGCCGGCGAGCGCGGCGTGACCGCCCTTGGGCAACGGCAGGGCGCGGGCGGTCAGGACGGCGTCGCGTATCAGCGCCGGTTCCGCGCCGTTGAGCGTGGTGGCGACGGCGCCGAGCCACGGCGGCGGGGTTTCCTTGAGGCCGGCCGCGGCCATGGCGCGGAGGGCGAGTTGCCGTAGTTCGATGCCGCCGCGGGCTGCCTTCGCCGCGAGCACCTCTTGGATCGCGGCGGATTTCGCGAGCTGGGCGAGTTGCGTTTGAAGTTCGGTCCGGTCGGAGGCGGAGAGCGCGGGGGCGGCGAGACGTTGGGTGAAATGGCCGGCGAGGGCATCGCCCCAGTCGGGCCGATGGCTGACGATCCACGCCGCGGTTTGCCGCAGTGCAGGCGTGGTGGCGTCGAGCCAGCCGACGACCTGCAGCGCGGTGAGCGGGCTTGGCTCCATCTGGTCAAGGGCGACGAGGGCGGCGCGAACCACGCTCGGGTTTTCCCCGGCTCCGAGTCGGGCCATGAGTGCTTGCGGCTGCCCGAGCTCGATCAGGGCGTAGATCAGGGCGTGCTCGGTGGCGCGGACGGCGGAGTCCTCGGGTGTGCCGGTTGCGCTGGTGGGGGAGGGCCCAAGCCGTTGCACCGCGTTGAGCAGTGGCTCCACCGCGCGGGCGTCGCCCAGACGGCCGAGGGCTTCCGCCGCGAGGCGGACGACGGCCGGGTCCGGATCGGCAAGCAGCGTTTCAAGGACTGGGCCGGCCGCGGCGTCGCGCCACAGGCTGGTAATCTGCAACGCGGCGTGGAGGACCGCCGGTTGACGCACTTGGAGTGCCGTGCGGACCGCGACGCGGGCGGCGGGGGCGTCGATCCGCGCGAGGGTCCAGAGGGCGAGCGTGCGGGCGGCGGGCGCGGCGTCCACGGCGAGCAGCGGCGCCAGGGCGGGTACGGCGCTGCCGCCGAGTTGGCCGAGTTGGTGCATGGCGCGGGCGCGCACCGCGGGACGGGCGTCTCCGACCAACGCGGCGAGCGCGGCTGGTTTAAGGGTTCCCCAGCCGATACGGGCACCGCGGGGATCGGCGACCTTGGCTGCACCCGTCTTCCGGATACGATAGATCCCGCCGAGTACGTCGGGCTTGGCGAGTTGTGAGGTCGGGCAACAGATTTTGTACCAGCCGCCGGTGTCGACGACGAGCAGGCTACCGTCGGCGTCCTCGAGGACATCGGTCGGCCGGAAGTCGCCGCTGTCCGAGGTGACAAAATCGGTGTCGCGGGTCGTGTAGGTGCCGCCGTTTGCCACCAGTTCGTGACGGACGACCTTGCGCAGGTTGAAGTAGCAGACGAAAAGGTTGTCAGGGAAATCCGCGCCGAAGACCGTCGATTGGTAGGCGATGGCGCCGCACGGCGCCGCGGCGCCCATGTGGGTCATGACGGGCAGCAAATCGCCGGTGCGGGCGTGGCCGGCCGCCGCGGTGTTCTCCTTGCCGTAGACTCCGCCGTAGAGGGCGTGGATCAGACCGTCGCGTTTGCCGCCGCCCGGGTTTTGAAAAAAGGTGCCGCTAAGGAAGCGCTCGCCGGCCGACGAAAACGCGACGCCGACGGGGTTGTCCATGCCGCCGGTGAGGACGGGTTCAAAGCCGGCGCCGTCGGGGCGCGAGCGGTAAATATGGGCGGCGTGGGTGACGAAGGGTTGGCCGGTGCCGAGGGTGTGGCGTTGTTCGGCAAACGCGCCCTTGGTCCAATAGAACCAGCCGTCGGGGCCGAGGTAGGGGCCGTGCAGGTCGTTGGCACAGCCGGTGAGGGTCTTGCCGTCCCACCACGCCGTGCGTTGGTCGGCGCGGCCGTCTCCGTCGGTGTCGGTGAGTTTCCAGATTTCGGGCGGGGCGGCGACGTACAGCGAGCCCTCGTAGAACATCGCGCCCTGCGGGAACATCATGTGCTCGGCGAAGACGGTGGCGCGGTCGAATACACCGTGGCCCCGGGTGTCCTCCAGCCGCACCACGCGGTGCGGTTTCTCCTCGAGTTGTTTCTGGGCGCGGTCGCTGAGACCCGAGGAGTCGGTGGCATAGAGCCGGCCCTGTTCGTCGAATGCGATCGAGATCGGGCGGTTGACCTTCGGCGGAGCGGCGACCCGCTCGACGGTGAAGCCGGCGGGCACGGTCAGGGTCTGGGCCTCAAACTTGAACGAAGCCGTCTCGGCGGCGGAAGCGAACGGGGAAGCGGCTGAGGTGAGCAGGGCGGTGCTCGCGGCCAGCCAGGCGGGGTGAAGGGGGTGGCTCACAGCGTAAGAATAAATGCGGCCTAGCGGATGCGGGCAACGGGCAATATCGAGCGGCGGAGTCTGTGGCCCCGATCCGGTTGAGGGGAGACGCGGCCCTTAACCAACCACCCGCCGGCGTGGTTGCGACAGGGGCGGCTCTACGTGGCGGCGACGGCGTTGGCGCGCTTCTTGCCGCCGCATGCACGCTTCGTGCAAATGGTTCATCCACTCGGAAGAAAACCAATCGGACCAAGCCAGCTTACGCGAAGCGGCGAAGCGCGTGAAGCTCACCGGGGGATGCCGCCGAAACTTTTTTGTTCCGCCGGGCTTCGCCGGCCCGCGCGGCTTAGCGTGAGTCCCGGTGCCGATTTGGACTGTGGATGGAACGTAAACCTGAACCCGCGTTCAGGTGCAGACCCGAGGCAGGGCGTGACGATCCGCCGGGGCACTCCGGCGGACCGGGGACGTTGATATGAAACGTCGGGCAGTTCCGCTGCTCAGCCGGATCGTCTGGTTCAGTTCAGAGCACCCAGCCCTTGCGATACTCGCGCTTGAGGAACTGGTCGGCGGCGGGGGCGTTCTTGGCGCGCATCGTCACGGGGTCCCACTCAAGTTTCTTGCCGACGCGGAAGGCGACGTTGCCGAGGTGGTTCGATTCGGTGAGCCAGCCGGAGTAGTTGAAATCGGCGAGGGCCTTGTTTTGGCCGCGGATGGCGCCGAGCCACTCGGCGTGGTGGCTCGCCGTCTTGGGGATCGTCGGGGCGGGGCGCGTGTAGTCGGCGAAATTCTTTTCCGGCAGCAGCACGTGCTTGTTGTAGTCGGAGAGCAAAATGCCCTTTTTGCCGATGAAGACCACGCCGTCATTCCACTGCGGAATGCCGCCCTGTTTCCAGATCTCGGGCTTCTCGTTGCCCTGATTCCATGTGACCTTCACCGCGGGCATGTCGCCGCGCGGGCCGAATTCGTAGACGGCGCGCATTGAGGCCGGCGCAATTTCCGGATGGGGCTTCGGGCCGAAGGCCTCGACGGTCAGCGGAGACTGTAACTTGAGGGCCCAGAACGGCAGGTCGTTCCAGTGCGAGCCGAGGTCGCTCATCGTCCCGTTGCCGAAATCCCACCAGCGGTACCACTTCGGGCCGGGGAAATAGACGTCGTTGTACGGGCGCATCGGCGCGGGCCCGACCCAAAGGTCCCAGTTCAAGCCCGCCGGCACCGGCATCTCGCCGGGGCGTTCCGTGACATACACGCGGTCCTTCGCGGCGTCGGACTCCGCCTTGCTCTGCAGGCCCCAGGCCCGGGAAACCCAGACGTGGGCTTCGGTGACGGGCCCGATGGCGCCGCCCTGGATCAATTCGACGACGCGCCGGTAGTTTTCGGTCGCGTGAATCTGGATACCCATCTGCGTCACGACGCCGGCCTTCGCGGCGGTCTCGCGGACGAGGCGCGCCTCAAACACGTTGTGTGTGAGGGGCTTTTCGCAATAGACGTGCTTCTTGTGCCGCAGCGCGAGCATCGTGGCCATCGCGTGCGTGTGCTCGCAGGTGCTGACGACGACGGCGTCGAACTCGTTGGCGTGGTCGAATACCTTCCGGAAATCGACGTGCTTGCGCGCCTTCGGGAAGGCGGCGGCGGCGGTGTCGAGGTTCTTCGCATTCACGTCGCAGAGGGCGACGATGTTTTCCGCCCCTACTCCTTTGAGGTTCGAACCGCCGCGGCCACCGGAGCCGATGACGGCGATGTTGAGTTTGCTGTTGAGATTTTGTCCGCGGAGGAACGCCGGCATGGAGATCACGGCGGCGGACGCGAGGGCCTTTTGGGCGAACTGACGGCGGGTGAGACGGGGCGAAGACGACATAAGAATTCGAGTTGGAGTGACCGCGGGGTGGCGGAGGGGAGGCGGCAGCGTAGCCGGCGCGGTGACGGTGTCACGGTGGAAGATCGGAGGGAGCCTATTTAAACGGGAAGAACGGCGAGGGTGGTGCGGCGGCATGCTCACGTTGGGTCGCGGGTGCGCCGGCGCGTGGCGGGCGTTCGGCCCGGAGGTTCACCCGAATTACCCGCCCCCATGATCTTGAAACCGAAAGATCCTCCCGCCCGAATGCTTTGCGCCTTGCTTCGCCCTTTCCAACGCGGGAAACCTGCGCGTGCGGCCCCCCGTTTCCCAGCCCGCGAAGTGTGCCTACTGTTCACCGATTAGCGTTCTTGGTTCTTCTTGGATTTTTCGCCCTGGTACCGATTGCGATCGGCCAGGCTGCCGCCGTTCTGCGCGTTTGCCTGATGGCCGACGACGCTTCGCCGGCGGCGTTTCCCGCCGGGCTCCGCGCGGCGCTGGAAAAAACGCCCGGCCTGGCGTGCGTGGATTTCACGCAGCTGGGCACGGCGCAGGTCGCTTTGTTTTACCGCGGCCCTGGTCCGCGTTCGGCCGCCGCGGTGCGGGCGGTGGAGGAGTTTTTGCGCTCCCGGAGCGGCCTCGTGGTGTTGGGCGCGACCGCGGAGGCGTGGCGCGCCGTGCCGGGATTTGTGCCGCAGATCCTCGGGGCGGTGCCGGGCGGTCCATTCGCGGGCGGGGCGGCGATGTCGGTGATCAATCTTTATCCGCATCCGATTTTTGCCGGGGTAAATCGCTTTGAAACGACGCAACCGATGGCGGCTTTCGGCCAACTGGCCGACGACGCGCAAATGATCATGGAAGGCACTGCCGGCGAGGACACCACGCCGCTCGGTTGGGTCCGGCGCGGTGCGGCGGGCCGGCTGTGTCACCTCGTGCCGGCGGAGTCCGCGGTACTTCAGGATCCGGCGTATCAGCGTATTGTCGTCAATGCGGTGCGCTGGGCCGCGGGCCGGCCGATTCCGGACGCTCGGCCCGCCGTGCAGCGAACCTTCATGCCGGATGCGTACCCCGGCTCGATCGCGTTGACGTTCCCCAACGGTCCCGGCGTTTGCATCGATCCGGTGCGAGGCGGCATCAACACCATCTGGGACGGTGATTTCGTCGACCTGCGGCCGCGGTGGATCACGAAGCAGGGGGCACCGGCACGCATTTTCGGCGAAGTCTTCTACACCGAGAAGGCGCCGCAGCCGCTCCGCTTGGGGTCGCCCTCGGCGGACTCGAAGTTCCGTTTTCGGGGCTACGTGTTGCGGGACGGCGTGCCGGAATTTCACTACGAAATCGACGGGCGCGACGTGTACGAAACCATCACCGCGCAGGCCGACGGTCAGGGTATCGTGCGGACGTTTCGCGTCGGCCCGGGGGCGCGGACGCTGTGGATGAACTTCGAGCCGCAGACCGGCGCGGAGGTGACGACACGCGGCCTTGAGCGCGACGGCGCCGTGGGCAGTTTCGCGGCGTCCGCCGGCGGACAATTTGTAATCGAGATCCGGCGCAAGACAGGAGGAGCGATTCGATGAACGGGATATTTTTGTCCGTCGCCGTTCAGGCGACCCGACCGCCGGGATTTGGGCTGCAGGCTGGGCTACCGGCGATTCGCCGCGGATCGCTCTTTCTCCTCCTCGCGCTTGTGCCGTTGTTCGCGGCCAGTGCACCGCCCGCCCGCCTCACCGGTCGCGTGCTCAAGGCCGACACCGATGCGCCGGTGGCGCATGCGCAGGTGCGGGTCGAGGGACCGACCCTGGTGGGCCGGGAAAATAGTCAGATCATTCAAAAGTTGAAGGCCGACGGGCGCTATCAAGTGGACGTGCCCCCGGGGGCGTACGACGTGTGGGTGACGGCGCCGGATTTTGAGGAAGTGAAATCGCACGTTGAGGTGAAGGCGGGCGACGCCGTCGAGCGTCGTTTCGAGCTTCGCGCGCTGCAGCGTTCACCGTACCGGGTCGAGACGCTAAAGTTGCCGCAGCAAATGATCGGCGAGATATCCGGCGTGGCGTTTACCCCGCGGGGAAGTCTCGTGGTGACGAACCGTCGGGGCGACGTCTGGGTCCGCCGGTTCAGCGACGGGACGTGGCGGCGGTTTGCGACAGGCCTCTACGAAGGCTTCGGCGTGGTCGCGCCGGATGAGGCGGAGATTATCGTGGTCCAGCGCCCCGAGGTCACGCGGTTGCGCGACACCGACGGCGACGGCGTCGCCGATGTCTACGAGACGGTCGCGGACGACTGGGGGATTACGGGGAGTTATCATGAATTTTCGTACGGGCTCGCGCAGGATCGCGCGGGGAACGTCTACGCGTCGTCGGGCCTCTGCTCGTTTGGCCGGGGCGTGGAGTTGCCGTGGGTGCGGGGTCCTTTGCAGACCGCACAGTACCTGCCGTGGACCGGCCCCGGTCCCGTGCCGGACGGACACCGGTCGGTCGCGGCGTATCAGGGTTGGGCGTTTCAAATCACGCCGGCGGGCAAGTGGATGCCGTACGCGTCCGGCTTCCGTCAGCCGCTCGGCGTGGGGATCAGTCCCGACGACGAGTTATTCATCAGCGATTGTCCCGGGGCGTGGATTCCCACGTCGACGCTGACGCACGTCGAGAAGGATGCGTTTTACGGTCACCCCGACGGTCTGAAGTGGCATCCGGAGTTGAAGGACAAGAAACTGACCTTGGCGGAGCTCGCCGCGTTGCGCCGGCCGCCGAGTATTTACCTGCCGCGTGGCTTGATGGGCACTTCGCCCGGGCAGCCGGTCTGGGATCGTTCAGCGGGAAAATTCGGGCCGTTCGGCGGGCAGGTTTTTCTCGGCGATGTTTCGCCGGTGCTCATGCGGGTGGACCTCGAGAAGGTGGCGGGGGCGTGGCAGGGCGCCGCCTTTCCGTTTTTGCGCGGGCAGGGCTTGCGGCTCGGCGGGATGCACAACGCGTTTGGCCCGGACGGGGCTTTGTACATCGCGCAAACCGTGCGCGGGTGGATGTCCACCGAGGGCAACGAAGGCTTGCAGCGCGTGGTCTGGAACGGCGAGACGCCCGTGGAAATCCAGACGCTGCGGCTCGCGGAGCGCGGATTCACCCTGCGGTTTACGACTCCGATGGCGACCGTGGCGGGCGAGGCGGTGCGGTATCAGGTGAAGCGTTTTCAGTATAATTATCATCCGCAGGACGGCTCGTTGCGCGTCAATCAAGTGGACGTGCCCGTGACCGCGGCGCGGTTGGCGCGGGACGGCCTGACGCTTGCGCTCGATCTGCTCGAGGTGCAACCGAGCTACGTTTATGAGATTGTGGTGAACCGCGAGGTGCAGAGCCGGGCGGGGCAGCCGCTCCTGAACACGACGGCCTACTACACGTTGAACCGCCTGCAGAACGGCGAAACCAAACCCGGGTCCACGCAACTCGTCGCCAAGGCGGCCGAACCGCTGCGACCGGGGGATCCGGCGCGGGGGGGCGAGGTCTATCGGCTTAATTGCATGGTTTGCCATCAGGCCGACGGCAAAGGATCGCCGCAGGCCGGCACGCCCGACTACACGCAGGCGGGTGGACCTTTGACCAGGAGCGATGCGGAACTGCTGGCGACGATCACCAACGGCAAGTTGCCGACGCCCCCGGCCGTGCTGCCGATGCCGCCCTGGGGTAACGTGCTGCCGCCGCAGGCGATTCGCGACGTGCTGGCGTATCTGAGACAGACCTACCAGCCGTCGCCGGCCCGGTGACGCTGGGACGGGTGAACCGCGCGGGGGGGATTGAAGCAGCCGCGTCCGTTAGCGGAGTGCGGCGCTGCGTCGCCCCCTTGTTTTGAAAACGGCGTTGGCGCGATGGAGGACGGAAGGTATCGATTTCGAAGCGAATTGCCCGGCCAACGGCCGGGCCTCCATCGGCGGCTGTTCCGACGTCGGCCTTACGCGAAGCGGAATAGCTTCTGCGCGTTACCGAACAGGAGCTTGCGCTCGATTGCCTTGGTGGGGGCGAAGGCGCGCACCTGGGCGAGCTGGCGCGCGCCGGAGCAGAGGGCGGTTTCGCCCGTCACGTCGGTGCAGTCGCTGCCGAACATGAGCTTGTCCTGGTGCCGCTCGAGGAACGCCCGGGCGTGATCCGGATCGCGTTTGAAGGCGCCTTCGCCGGAGCCGGCGGAGAGGTCGCCAAACATGTTCGGATAGTCGCGCAGGTAGCGGTCGGTGAGGCCGCCCGGCGTCACCTTGCCCCGGGGATAAAGCGCCTTCGGGTCGTCGACGTTGGCCTTGTCGATGTTGGCCCACCAGGTCTGCGCGTGGCCGATGAAGTTAACCTTCGGATACTTCGCGAGCATCTGGTGAAAACGGCTGAAGCCGTAGTTGTAGCTCCCGGCCTGCCAGTGCATCAGGATCGGCACGTGGTACGCCTCGGCCAGCTGGTATAATTTTTGCATTTCGGCGGAGTCGCACTCCACGCCGAACTTTTGCTCGCCGATGATGCAGGCGCCGAGTTTGAGATACTTTTCCACGACGGTCGGTGCCTCCGCGAGGTCGCTGACTTCGTTGGCGCCGAACGCGAAGGCCTGGGGAAATTTACGGGTGAGTTCCAGACATGCGTCGTTGCTGGTGCACGTGCCCTCGAGGCCGTTGGAGCGGCCCTCGTGGGTCGAGGCGCGCAGGACCTGGCGGCCGGCGGGCAGGAGAATGGTCTTCGTCACGCCCATGGCGCGCTGGTGGGCGATGAGGTCTTCGTCGGTGCGGGCGGGAAAAATCTGTTTCCACGCGGTGTCGCGCTTGCCGCCGTAATTCGTGTGCTGGTGGATGTCGATGACCGGCTCGGGGACGGCGGCGGCGGCGAGCGGGGCGATGGCAAGCGCGGCGGCGGAGCCGACCAAAAACTCGCGACGGGAGAGGACGGGCGGGGTAGTCATGCGCGGCGATGATTGGCCGCGCGGACCGCGATGGGAAGCGGATTGCGTGTGAGGCCCGGTTCTGAGCTTCAATTCAAACCATCGGACGCTTCGCCCCAAATGGCGCAGAGATCGGAGGGCGATTGAAACCGGCGATGCGCCCATCGGCGCGCGGGAGTGTCTCGGCGGCCGGACGGAGAGATTGGCGGCCTTTTGCGGCCACTGCCATGGATAAATGTTCGCCGAGGCGACCGACTGTTTCCGCTTCCTCCGTTGGCTCCTGTGCGATGCCCGGCGGGTCGGGCTTTCAGCTGCGGCCGGGGTCGCGCTTCCGCAGGCCGTCGCGGGCGGACTCGAGTTTCGCGCGTTCGGCGGGCGTGAGGCTGCCGAGGCCGGAGGCGGCGATCTTGTCGAGGAGGGCGTCGACCTCGGCCATGGCGGCGGTCGGCTTTGGCGCGACCGGCACGGGCTGGGTCTTTGGGCGCGCGGTCGGCAGGTCGGGCAGCACGCGGAGTTTCGGCTGCTTGCGCGGCCAGGGAATCCGCGGAAGGGTGATTTCGCCCTGTTGGAAACGCACGTAGACAAACGCGAAACCACACGTCGACCACAGCAGCGTGAGAATGGTCCAGTTGCGCTCGGCGATGGCGATCAGCGTGTAAAGGGCGACGAGGACGATCGCCGCCCACTTGGCGAGGACGTTGAACATCATCATTGCACCGGGATACAGGGTGGCGAAGGCGACGAAGAGCGCGAGGGCGCCGGGTTGGCCAAAGTACGCCGTGGGTCGGGCGAGCCCGATCAGCGAGAGGACGAGCGGCGGCAAAAGGTAAATTCCGGCATAGAGCCAGCCGAAGGTGCGGCGGCCGAAGGTGCGCTCCAATTCGCGGCCGAACCAAACGATCATGAGCATATCGATCGCGAAGGGCAGGCTGGGCGGGTTGAACAGCCCGTAGGTCGCCAGTCGCCAGACCTGGCCGTGCAGGACGTCGCCGCTGTTGAATGCGAGCAGGTTCAGGAGCGGGTTCGCCGCGCCACCGAGGATCGCCGTCACGATCATTAGCACAACGTACACCAGCACGATGAAGTGCGCGGCGAACACGGGGTGCCCGTTCCACCAGGTGATGGGTTGATGATCGTCGGAGGAACGCCAGTCGCGGAGTTCGTTCATGAGAAAGCAGACGTTGTACTGCGGGTATCGCCGGCGCAAGCGGTGAGCGGGGCGGATCCTACGGTCAATCTAACGTAATGCGTTACACTCTGGGTTGGCGGGGGCCTGGTGTAGCCCTGCCCGTGAGCGCGGGGAACGGGCGGGAGTTTCATTGCGATCGGGGTCCCTGCGCGCACGCGCAGGGCTACGGGGATGCGGCGAGGCGCGCTGAACCTGCGGTTGCTTCGGAGCGGGGCTTAGGCTTTTGCTTGTCGGCTCCGGTGGCCGCGTGGCGCCGGCTTATCCCCAATGAATACACTCCGCCTCCTCGTGGTGCTGGCCCTTGCGCTGGCACCTGCGCTCCGCGCCCAAATCAAACTGCCCGCCATCATCGGCGACCACATGGTACTGCAGCAAAAGCAGGCCAACCCGATTTGGGGTTGGGATGCTCCCGGGACCAAAGTCACCGTTTCATTCGCGGGTCAGACGTACACCGCCACCGCCGGCAGAGACGGCAAGTGGACGGTCAAGCTGGCGGCCGTGCCCGCCAACGCTACGCCGCAAAAAATCGCAATTGCCGGCACCAACCGCGTCGAGATCCAAGACGTGCTCGTCGGCGAAGTCTGGATGTGCTCCGGCCAATCCAATATGGGCTTTAAGCTCAACTCCGACTGGAACGGCGACCTCGAGGCCGCTGCGTCGAATCTGCCCAACCTCCGGCTTATTTCCGTCCCGCAGGTCGGCACGCAGGAATTGAAGGCTGATTTCAAGGGCGCCTGGAAAGCCTCCACGCCCGAAGCCGCGCGTGCGTTCACCGCGGTGGGTTTTCTCTTTGGCCGCTACATCCATGAGATCGTCGGCGTACCGGTTGGGTTGATCGACAATGCCTGGGGTGGTTCCGCCGCCGAGGCGTGGATCCGCCGCACGACGATGGATCAGGCCGAGCGGTTCAAGTCGCTCATGGACTCCACCGTCAAACGCGAGGCTGAGCTCCAGTCGGAAAAGGGCCAGGCCGCCACCGCGGCCGCGTTGACCAAGTGGAAGTCGGACGTCGAAGCGGCGAAGCTGGCGAACAAAGTCCTGCCGCGTGCACCGACGGACTGGCTGACGGGCAACGCCCGGCCGGGTAATATTTTCGCCGGCGTGGTGCATCCGACGCTCGGTTACGGGATCAAAGGCGTAATCTGGTACCAGGGTGAGTCCAATGCCGGCCGCGCGTATGAACATGCCGACCTTTTCCCCTTCCTGATCCAGCAGTGGCGCAAAGAGTGGGGGCAGGGTGACTTCCCGTTCTACTGGGTGCAACTGGCGGACTTTAATCCCGAAAAGACCGAGCCCGGTGAGAGCACTTGGGCCGAATTGCGCGAGACGCAGACCAAGACGCTGCGCGTGCCAAATACCGGCCAGGCTGTCATCATCGATCTGGGCGAAGGGCGGGATATCCATCCGCGCAACAAGCACGACGTCGCCGCGCGGCTCGTGCGCTGGGCTTTGGTGAAGGATTACGGGATGAAGCTGCCGTATCGCAGTCCTGAGTACCAGAGCGTGGCGTTCGCCGGCAACAAGGCGACCGTGACGCTCGATTGCTTCGGCAGCACGCTCTACGCGTTTGATGTCGCCGAAGCGCGCGGCTTCGCCGTGTGCGGCAAGGACCGCGTCTGGCGCTGGGCCACCGGCAAGGTCATCGCCCCGAACAAGGTCGAGGTGTCCAGCGATCAGGTGGTCGCACCCATCGCGGTGCGTTATGCGTGGGCGGACAATCCGGTTTGTAATCTCTTCTCCAAGGACGGCCTGCCGGTGACGCCGTTCCGGACCGACGACTTTGATATGACCACGAAGCCGAAGCCGGTGGCGGCGAAGTAAAACCGGGTCGATGCGAGGTCTCGTGGGCTCCGGCCGGTTGGCCCGGTTGTTGACTGGCTGACCGGCGAGACTGACCCGTCCAGGCGGGTCGGTCTCGCGCGGTTTCAAAAGGTGCAGGTGCACCGCGCCAAAACCGGATCGGGCCTTCGGCCATTAAAAAACCCCTCCAGGTGGAGGGGTTTGGGGTGGGCTGGGCGGCGTTTTACCGGCGGGCGCGCTGCCGTTGCTTGTACTCGTCGCCGTTCATCAGGGCGGCGCGGATATCGCGTTCCGTGTAGCCGCGCTCGCGCATCGCTTTTTCGTAGGTGGCGTAGCCGGCCGGATCCGGGTCACGGCCGAGGAGCTCGCGGTAGGCGCGGGTGATGACGGCACGGTTGACGGAATCACGGCCCTCGCCACTCCGCCGTAGGTCGTCGCGGATCTGCCCCTGCGTCCAACCTTGCTTCCATTTGGAACGATAGTGGGCGAGGCCGTTGGCGTCGGGGTCGCGACCGAGTACCTCGCGAAACGCCTTCGTGATCGCGACGTCGACATTCATGCCGCGCGCCTCGTTGCTCCGCTGCAGTTGCTCGATGACCTGGCGCTCGCTCCAGCCCTCCATCATCAGGCGCTGGCGGTAGAGGCGCAGGCCCTCGGGGTCGGCCGGGCGATCGAGCACGTCGCGGAAGGCCCGCTGGACCATCAGCTCCGCCGTCCGGGGATCCAAGCGGGGACGAGGTGGTTCGACCACGATCACCCTTTGCGGCGGCGGTGGTGGCGGGGCGACCACGACGGTTGCCGGATAGGAGGCGGGCGGCGGGGGCGCGACCGGCGCGGTGCGCTGCGGGTTGGCGACCGTGACCGAAAGGATCGCGCGGTCCCAGTTCGGGCCGTTGGTGCGGCCGCGGGATTCACCGTAGAGGTCGGCGATGCTGCCCGTAATTTCGATGCGGTCGCCCGAAAAACCGGCTGCGCTGTAAACGGTGGCGCGGGCTGAACCCTCAACGCGAACCGAGGAAATCGCCTGGCCCCAGGGGAGCTGGTTCGACCGGACCATACGCTCGAAATTTTCCACCGAGGCGCCGGCTTCGATGACGATCGATTCGCCTTTGAAGTCGGGTTCGGAGAAAAACGTCACGCGATCCGGACTCAGCGCCGCGGTGGAGTTGGTTTGGGCGAAAGCGGCACCGGCGCCGAGGGCGAGGGCAGGACCGAGAACGCGGAGGATTTTCGCGAAGTGCGACATGATCGAAGATGGAGGGAGTGGCGCTCAGGCGCGCCGGCCCTTGAAAGTGATTTCGGCGATGCCGCTCTTGTCGAGTTCGCCGAGGCCGAGCGCCGTCATCCGTTCGAATTGCTGTTTGGTGGCGGTGGCGAGCGGCAGGTTGAGGCCGGCCTGCACGCCGAGGTTCCACGCGATGGTGGAATCCTTCGCCGCGTGGGCGGCCGAGAAAAAGCAACTGTGGTCGCGGTTCTGCATGTCCTCGCCGTCGGTTTTGAGGACCTGTGAGTTGGCGCCGGTCTGCAGGAACACCTCGCGGAGCATCGCCAGGTCGAGTCCGAGGGCGGCCCCGAGGCCAAGGCCTTCCGCGAGGCCGGCGGTATTGATGTTCATGATCATGTTGACGAGGGCCTTGACCTGCGCGGCCTGCCCGGTGGTGCCGATGTAGCGCAGCGCGGTACTCAGCTGCTCAAGGATCGGTTTCACCCGATCGAAGGTGCTGCGGTCGCCACCGCACATCAGATACAGCGTGCCGTTGCGCGCCTGGGGGATGGACGAGGCCATGCAGCCTTCGAGCGTGACCGCGCCGGCGGCTTTCGCGCGCTTTTCGACCTCGACGTGCGTGGCGGGTGCAAGCGTGGCGCAGTTGACGAAGATTTTGCCCTTGGCGCCGGTCAGGAGTGAGTCGCCTGAAGTCGCGAAGATCCCGAGTTGCGCGGCGTCGTCGGTCACGACCGTGAAGATCACATCGGCCGCGGCGGTGACGTCGGCCAGCCGGGTGGCGTGCGTCGCGCCAATCTCGGCGGCTAGGGTGGCGGCGGACTGGGCGTGGGTATCGTAGAGGGCGGTGACGGCGTAACCGCAGTCTTTGAGGCGGCGGGCCATGTTGCCGCCCATGCGACCGACGCCGACGAAGGCAATTTTTTCAGACATGGGAGTGCGGTGGGAGGAGTGGAGTCGGAGTCTGCAGTTTACTGCGCGAAAAACGGATTCTGCTGCTTTTCCTGTCCGAGCGTGGTGAGGGGCCCGTGACCGCAGGCGAGGACCGTGTCGCGGGGCAGCGAGAGGATCTTCTTTTTGTTGTTGGCGAACTGCTCGGCGAAGTGCGTCGCGCTGCCACCCATCGAGCTCGCAAAGATCGAGTCGCCGACCACGGCGATGGGCCAGCTGAGGCCGGTGACAAAGTAGGTGGTCATGCCGGGCGAGTGTCCGGTGGTGAAGAGGGTTTTGATCGCCAGGGAGCCGACGTGAAAGTGCACGTTTTCTTTGAAGGTCTTGGCGCCGGGGATGTTCACTGGCTCCAGCTCGCTCGACCAAACCTCGGCCTTGGTGTCGGCGACGAGACGCGCCAGGTCGGCCACGTGATCCTCGTGGGTGTGGGTAATGAAGATGTAGCGCAGGTTCAGGCCCTCGACGTGCAACAGATCAAGCATGCCGCCGCAGTCGGCGCCGGTGTCGAACGCGGCGGCCAGGCGGGTGCGCGGATCCCAGATGAGGTAGCTGTTGACCGTCATGTCCCCGTGCGGGGTGTTGAAGGCGGCGAAACCCTTCGGGAAATCGGGCAACTGCGGGTACCAACGCTTGTGGGCGAGGGTCTCCAGCGCGATGGGCGAAAGTCGAAGGTGCCGGGCGACGCGGCGGATCACGACATCGTAGGGCTTTCCAGCTTTGATCGCGGTGAGGTCCTCCAGTGACACCTCGGCCCGCTTGGCCAGGTCGTCATCGGTGATCATCAGGCCGCGTTGCGCCTTGTTGATCACATCGTTGAAATTATCCTCGAGCGGAATACGGGCCATGCGGGCAATAAAGACCTCCGGGGAGATGCCGCAAGCTGTATGCCGGTCGAATCTTGGCCGCGGGAGGAATCGGAGCCTGAGGGAGCGCCGCTCGATCGGCCGGCTTGGCGGCCGCTTTTGAGTCGACCGGAAGGGGCGCCAGTCCTGGGGCAGCGACCGTTCATTTGCGACGTAGACCCGCCGCCGGGCGGGTTTGCTGGTACAGACCGCTTCGCGAATTTACCCGCTCGGCTCGCGGGCCCACCTCTGGACGCGTGGCGATTCGGACTCGTTTTCGCGGCGCCGAGGCCTACCGTCGCGGCATGATCGTCGACGGCATCCTGAACCCTCATTTGCTTTCGCTGTTGGCGCGGGTGCGCCACACCAACACGCTTGTGATTGCGGATCGCGGTTTCCCGTCGTGGCCGGGGCTTGAGACGGTGGATATATCACTGATCGACGGCGTGCCGACGGTGTTGCAGGTGTTGGCGGCGGTGCGACGCAACCACGTCATGACCGAGGCCTATATGGCGGAAGAGTTCATGCGGGTGAATAAACCGGCCACGCAGCGGGCGTTTGCCCAGGGCTTGGCGGGGATCAAGGTGACGCACGAGCCGCATAATGACTTCAAGCGGCGCGTGCCGGGCGTGATCGGACTCATCCGTACGGGCGATACGGTGCAGTACGCCAATATCGTGCTCATCTCCGGCTGAGGTTTGGATGTTATTTCCCGTTGCCAGCGCGGCGGGACGCGGCCTTTGCTTTGAGTTTCCATGAGCGCTTCCCACGACTATCTCACCTCTCTCTATTCCCTCGGCGGCAAGGTTGCCGTCGTGATCGGCGGCACGGGCGAACTTTGCGGCGCCATGGCTGAAGGGCTCGCGGGAGCGGGCGCGGAGGTCGTGCTGGTGGGGCGCAACGAGGAAAAGGCCAAGCCCCGGCTGGAGCGCATCGCCGCCGCCGGCGGTCGCGGTTATTTTGTCTCGGCCGAGGCCAGCGAAAAGGCCCCGGTCCAGCAGTTGCTTGATACCGTGCTGCAGCGTTCCGGTCGGGTTGATATTGTGGTCAACGGCGCCGGCGTGAATTCCGCGACTCCGTTTCTCGAAATCGCCGAGGATGAGTTCGAGCGGATCGTGAAGATCAATTTCAAGGGCGTTTTTCTGGGGTGCCAGATTTTCGGCAAGTACCTCGTTGAGCGGGGTGAAGGCGGCTCCATCATTAACCTCGGTTCGATGTCCGGCATCGTGCCGCTCTCCCGGGTCTTCACTTACTCTGCGACCAAGGCGGCGGTGCATAACCTGTCCAAGAACCTGGCCCGCGAGTGGGCGCCGAAGCGCGTGCGCGTCAACACCCTCGTCCCCGGTTTCTTTCCCGCCGAGCAGAACCGCAAGATTCTCTCACCCGAGCGGGTCGCGTCGATCCTTGGCCACACCCCGATGAAGCGTTTCGGCGAGGCCCGGGAGCTCGTGGGCGCCACCTTGCTGCTGGCCAGCGATACGGCCGGGGGCTTTATTACGGGTTCGGAGATTGTGGTGGATGGCGGCTATCACGCCATGACGATATAGTTATTCACTCCTAGGTGCGTCGGCCGTAATTTACCGGCTTGCTATAGCGGTTATATTCTCGCACCTAACTCCTATGGTCACCGAAAAACTAAAGGAACTTGATGCCGCGCGCGCCAAGCTGGCGAGCCTCGAACAGTCGATTGCCGACGAGCTGATTACCGAGCTCGCCGCGCTCCCCGCTAAATATGGTTTTACCACCACCAGCTCGTTCTTGGCGGCGGTCCGCGCCGCCACGGGCGGTCGCGTCACGCGCCGGGGCAAGGGCAAGGTCGCCAAGGGCGGCAAGGGCAAGCGCCGCTCCCGTGCCGTCATCACGGACGAGACGCGGGCGCAGGTGAAGAAGATGGTGAATGACGGCAAGACCGGGAGCCAGATTGCCGCCGAGCTCGGGATATCCCTCCCGAGCGTCCAGAATATCAAGAAGGCAGCCGGATTGGTTAAGAAGCGCTAAGGCTTCGGATAAATTCCAACGCAGGTGAAGCCCCCGCCGCGAGCGGGGGCTTTTGTTTTGCGGGTGTCCCGGCACTTCGCTTGGTTTTGCCCATGTCCGCTCCCTATATTCAGGCGAATACCAACGGGCGGCTGCACTCTGCGCATGAGGCGTCGTTGTCGCCGCTCGATCGCGGCTTTCTCTACGGCGATGCGATTTATGAAGTCTGGCGGACGTATTTCGGTGCCGTCTTTGCGTGGGACGAACATCTGGACCGGTTGGAGCGTTCGGCCCTGGCGCTGGCCCTGCCACTGCCTTGGTCTCGGGGCGCGATGTGGCGGGAGGTTGAGCGTACGGTGGCGGCCTTCCGCGCGAGCACGGGGTTCGCCGAAGATCTCTACATCCGCCTGCAGGTCTCGCGCGGCGGCGGCGCGATCGGCCTTGATGTTGCGCTCGCCGATGCGCCGACCTTTGTGCTCCTCGTGCAGCCGTGTCCGGCCGTGGCTCCCGCCCTGTTGCAGGGCGGGCTGACGCTGGCCCTCGCGGCATCGATCCGGCGCAACCCCGTCGAGAGCCTGAACCCGGCGTGGAAAACGGGTAATTATCTCAACAACGTCCTCGGCTTGCGCGAGGCCCGCGCGGGCGGAGCCGACGAGGTGTTGATGTTGAACCTGCGGGGTGAAATTACCGAAGCGTCGACCTCGAATGTGGCGTTTGTGCGCGACGGAGCCGTGTTCACGCCGCCGCTTGCGGCCGGCATTTTGGAAGGGGTCACCCGGGGATTTCTGCTGCGCCACGTCGCCGGCGCGGCCGGTGTGACGGTGGCGGAGCAGGCCATCTCGCCGGCCGATCTCGCCGGAATGAGCGAGTGCTTTTTGCTTTCGTCGACGCGTGATATCATGCCGGTGCGGGCCATCGACGGGGTGCGTTTCGCCGTGGGGGCGGACTCGGTGACGGCGCGGCTTAAGAAGGCGTTTGCCGCTTTTGCGCGCGAGTCGGCCGGCGCGCATCCGGAGCGAAAGGTGTAAGCGGCGGGTGTGGTGGGGATCCTCCGGTCGACCGGGGGAAAGGCCTTGGGCGTGGATGGCGGACCGGCCTGCCGTCCGAGCGCAAAGGACTGTTATTATAGCGCGGGGTCTGAACTCTGTTTTGAGTGGGCCGGAACGGTGCGCACAAGCAGATATAAGTGAAGCTGGGAATAGACCGGCGATTGTCCCGCTGTATGCTTTGCTTCAGTAACGTTGCATTCCTGGTTCGACCTCGACCGCCCACGCGTCGATGCCGCCTGTGATATTGCTGACGGCAGGCAGGCCACGGGCGCGGAGGAATTCGGTGACGCGCCGGCTGCGGGATCCCGCGTGGCACAAGATTAGCAAGTGCTTGTCGCGGGGCAGGCTGTCGACCTGCTCGGGGACTTGCCGCATCGGGATGTGCACCGCGCCCGCGACCCGGCAGATATCCAACTCGAAAGGTTCGCGGACATCGATAATC
>CAIJFT010000004.1 GCA_903820035.1 uncultured Opitutia bacterium | reverse complement strand
GGACGACGGTGATCCCGCGGTGGGAGTGGCGGCACGTGGCACTGGTGCGCGAGGGCAAGGCGGTGCGCGTCTATCTGAACGGCCAACCGGAATTGGCGATCGAGGCACCGGCGGACTTCCCGGCGGGATTGCAGCAGGGCTTCTTCGGGGGGCGCAGCGACAACGAGGCCAACTGGGAGGGGCGGCTGGATGAGATCGCCGTGTTTCCGCGCGCGCTGTCGGCCAAGGAGATCGCGCGGTTGGCGGGGCAGTAGGCTCGGGTTGAGCCCTCGCGGAGGGGCCCCGATGTCCGCAGCGGGTCGATTCGCGGCGCGGGCATTCCGGCCCGATGGGGACAGCGGGCGCCATCTGCCGTCGACTCCGACGCGTTCGTTGACTTGGCGGGTCGGCCTTGAAAACGTCCGCGCATGAACCGTCGCCGCTTACCCCTCGTCGCGCTGCTCTGGGCGCTTTTGCTTTCGAACGTTGCCACCTTTGCTTGGGCGGCCGGCGATGTGATCCGGTCGGTGGGCGTCGCGCAGATTGATGTCACGCCCGATTACGCCGTCCGCCTCAACGGCTACGGCGGTCGCCGCACGGAGTCGGAGGGCGTTGAGCAACGCATTCGCGCCAAGGCGCTCGCGATCGGCACCGACGGCGACCAACCCTTCGTGGTCATCACCGTCGACAACTGCGGCGTCCCGGAAACGATCCGCACGGAGCTGCTGTTGCGGTTGGCTGCGAAGCACGTGACGGGCGACCGCTTCGCGCTCTGCTCGAGCCACACGCATTCCGCGCCGATGTTGAACGGCGTGTTGCCGACGATCTTCGGCGTGCCGATCCCGCCGGAGCACCAGAAGAACCTCGACCGCTACACGCGCGAATTCACCGACAAGCTGGAGCAGGTCGTGCTGGCGGCGCTCGCCAATCGCGCGCCGTCGACGCTGGCGTGGGCGAAGGGGGAAGTGAAGTTTGCCGGCAACCGGCGGAAGCCCACGCCGACCGGTTACCAGAACGCGCAATATCCGGAGGGGCCGGTCGATCATGAATTGCCGCTGCTGCGCGTGACGGGCGCCGACGGAAAGCTCCGCGCCGTGTTCCTGAACTATGCGTGCCACTGCACCACCGTCGGCTTCAATAAAATGCACGCCGATTGGGCGGGTTCCGCGCAGTTGGCGATCGAGCAGGCGAATCCCGGCTGCATCGCGCTGACCGCGATCGGCTGCGGCGCGGACCAGAATCCGTATCCGCGCGGGACGAACGAGCTGGCCGAGCAGCATGGCCGCACGCTCGGGGCCGAGGTAGGCCGGCTCCTGCGCGAGGGGAAGTTCACGGCGTTGAACGGTCCGATGGCCGGGCAGACGCGCCGGATCGAGCTGCCCTTCGACCCGCTGCCGACCCGCGCCGAGTGGGAGGCCGACGCGAAGAAAACCGGCGCCGCGGGTCTCCGCGCGCAGTTTGCGCTCAAGACGCTCGACGGCGGTGGGACGATTCCCAAGGCGCTGCCGTACCTCGTGCAGGTGTGGAATTTCGGGCGCGATCTCGCGATGGTGTTTTTGCCCGGCGAGGTGGTGGTCGACTACAGCCTGCGCTTGAAACGGGATTATGACGGCGCGCGGTTGTGGGTGAACGGCTACTCGAACGACGTGCCCTGCTACATCCCGTCGCGGCGCGTGTGGGACGAGGGTGGCTACGAGGCGGCCGGTGCGATGGTGTATTACAACCGTCCGAACCGCTTCGACGGTTCCCAAGAGACACGCATCATCGGGGCGGTCGGCACGATGATGCCGAAGGCCTTCAGCCGCTAATCCCCGTTATCCCGCCAGCCGGGTGTGAGCCGACCGGTGTTATCCCTCCGCATGAAGCGACTCTTTCTTTTCCTTGTAATTTCCGCCCTGGCTCGGGCTCAGGTGGCTTACGATGTCGTGGTGTACGGCGGCACCGCGGGTGGGGTGATGACGGCCGTGGCCGCCGCGCGTGCGGGGGCGAAGACCGCCCTGCTGGAGCCGCGGACGCAGATCGGTGGGATGGTGGCCGGCGGGTTGTCGGGGACCGACGTCGGCAAGAAGGAGGTGATCGGTGGTCTCGCTTTGGAGTTCTATTTTCGCTGTGGCCGAGAATACGGGTTGGAGCGGCACTTGCAGGAGGTGGCCTGGATGCCCGAGCCCAAGGTGGCGGCGGCCGTGTTTCGCGCGATGCTCCGGGAGGCCGGGGTCACCCTGCTCGAACAGCATCGTCTGGTGGAGCGGACCGGGGTGCGCATGGCGGGGCGTCGCGTGGTCGAGCTCGTCTGTGAAAACGGCGCCCGCATCCAGGCGCGGGTCTTTGCCGATGCGTCCTATGAAGGCGACCTCATGGCGCAGGCGGGGGTGGGCTACACGCTCGGTCGCGAGGGGGTGAAGCAGTATGGCGAGTCTCTCGCCGGCATCCGGGCCCACACGCCGAGTCATCAGTTTCCCGTGGATATTTCTGCGTACGACGGCGCGGGCCGGTTGTTGCCCGAAGTCGCATCCGGGCCGCGCGGGGAGCCCGGCGCGGCCGATCGGCGGATTCAAGCGTACAACTTCCGCGTCATTGCCACCCATGTGCCCGCGAATCGCCTGCCGTGGACCAAGCCGGTCGGCTATGATCCTGCGCGTTACGAGCTGCTGGCGCGGACGTTGTCGGCCACGACGGCCCACCTGGGGCGGGCGCCGCGTTTGAACGAGGTCAGCCTGCTGCGCGTCATTCCCAACGGGAAGGTCGACCTCAATAACCGCGGCGGTTTTTCCACCGACTACATCGGCAAAAACTACGATTTTCCCGACGGGTCCTATGCGACCCGGGAGCGGATCTGGCGCGACCACGAGGCGTACCAGCGCGGGTTCTATTATTTCCTCGCGTCGGATCCGCGCGTCCCGGCCGAGCTGCAGGCGGAAATGAACGAGTACGGACTGGCGCGGGATGAATTCGTCGCGAACGGGCATTGGCCGGATCAATTGTATATCCGCGAGGCGCGCCGGCTCGTGGGTGATTTTGTTGCGACCCAAAAAGACCTGCAGACCGAGCTCACGAAGCCGGACGTGATCGGGATGGGGAGCTACAATTCGGATTCCCACAACGTCCAGCGTTTCGCCAATGCGCGTGGCGCGGTGGAGAACGAGGGCGACGTGCAGGTGCCGGTTTCGCCCTACCAAATCCCGTTTCGGGTGGTGGTGCCGAAGCGGGCGCAGGCCGAAAATCTCCTGGTGCCGGTGTGCTTCTCCGCGAGCCACATTGCCTATGCGAGCCTGCGCATGGAGCCGCAGTATATGATTCTTGGACACGCCGCGGGACTGGCCGCGGCGGCGGCGGCCCGTTCCGGAAAGAGTGTGCAGGAAACCGATGTGCCGGCGTTGCAGCAGCAGTTGAAGCGGGAGGGTGCCGTGTTCCAGCGCGGAGCGGTTTTTCAGGAGGAGGCGCTGGCGATCATCCGCGCGCGGTACCGGGCGCCGGCGACGACCGGACCGAAGGCCTACGAGCGGTTGCAGCCATAAGCGTGGGCGGGGCGGTCAAGGCGGAGGGTGACTATCGGGTTGCGCGCGGCGCGGCGCGGCATGGACTGGATCGCATCCCCGATGTCCTCGTTTCGAACCCGTATGTCCTTCCTCGGCCTGAGCCTCGTAGCGGGAATTCCGGCCCTGCGGGCGGCGGAGGGGGTTGGCGGGCCGGTGGTCGAGATGCCGGCGTTCGTGATCACGGAGCCGCGTCCGTCCGAGCGGGCTTGGCGTTATGCCGAGGCGGAAGGTTTCGAAATCATCTCGCAGGTTTCGGATGATGCGACGCAGCAGGTGTTCGCGGCGTTGTGGCGCGGTCCGCGCCTGACGCTGCCGCCGGCGCTACGCCCTAATCCGGCGACGCCGACGGCGGTGATTATCTTCGATCAGGAGGGCGACCGGGCGGCCGGACCGTCGTCGCTTGGATCGTTAAAAAAGGAGCACGAACAGAGCTCGCACTGGACGAATGTGATCAAGCGCACGCTGCCCGATCGCGAGGTGTTCTGCGTCAATTTGGCCGGTCGCTACTTTACCTACTCGTCGACCTTTCGTTTCGACCTGCGCACGCTGCTGGCGCTGCATACGCCGGCGGCGCCGCCTTGGTTGCTCGAGGCCTTGTACGGGGCCTACGGGCTTTACCGCGAGGGGATTGAATACCCGGATCGCGGCAAGCATGCCGGGGTGGTCAGTGCGCTGTGGTGCAAGGAGGCCGAGCTGATCCGCGCGGAGCAGTTGGTGGGGTTGGCTAACTCCTATTTCGATACGGCGCCGGAGAAACGTCGCGGGGCGATCGCGGCGGCGCCGGCGTTGCGGGACGCGATGGTGTCACCCGCCGCGCTCTGGACCGGCGGATCCGCGGAGGACCGGCGATCGCCCGAGGAGAATGCGCGCTGGGCGGCGAGTTGCGCCCTCTTCGTGCGCTGGGGGCTGTACGCGCAGGACGGTAAGCGTCACGACGCGTTGTGGCGGTTTGCGGCGGAGGCCTGCGGCCGAGTCGTCGACGAGGCGTTTTTTCGCGAGTGCTTTGGAATCGGATACGACGAGGTGCGGGACGAGATGGCGTGGTACCTGCCGATCGCGCTCGGGGAGCGGACGTCGCGGCCGATCGCTCCGCTGGTGGTGCCGCCCCTGGCGTTGCGCCCGGCGACCAAGTCCGAGGTGGCGCGGGTACGCGGCGACTGGGAGCGGGGCGAGGCGACGCTGCTCCAGGCGCGGTTTCCCGAGATCGCGGCGAAGTACGGGGCGAAGGCCGGACGTACCTTGCGCGCGGCGTATGCGGCCGATCCGACGGACGTGCGTCTGGCGGCGGTGCTGGGGCTTTACGAGTTCGAGTCGGGAGACAATCCGCGCGCGCTGGCCTTGCTGGCGGCCGCGACGGTGGGCGGTCAGGCGCGGCCCCGCGCGTGGTTTACCTTGGCGCACCTGCGCTTTTTCGAGATCAACGGTCGGATCGGGGCGCGGGCGCCGATCCCGCACGTCGATGCGCTGCCAGTGCTCCTGCCGCTGGAACAAGCGTGGCGGCAGGAGCCGGCGATGACGGTGACCTACGAACTCCTCGCCGAGTTGTGGCGGCGTTGCCCCGACCTCAGTGCGGTGGAGGTGCTGGCCCGTCTGCAGGAGGGCCAAAAACGGTTTCCACGGAATACGCGGCTGACGCTGGCGGCGTTCCGCGCCGCGCTCGAACGCGGTGAGCGGGCCGGCGCCCGCGGGTTTCTGGATGCCGGTTTACCCTTTGTAACGGATCCGGCGCTGCGCGAGCGGCTCGAGCAAGCGCGACAGGCGTTGGCGAACGCGCCGGTGGCCAAGTAGGCGGCCGGCGGGAGTCGACCTAGAGACGCCCGGCCGGCTTTTGCCGGTAGAAAACGGCTCGGCTGCCGTCGCCGCGGTCGTAGATCGTCTCCACGGTTGCGAGTTTCATGAGGATCCAAGGCGCCAGCGGGTTTACCCCGTTCTTGGTAAAGACGATGTCGTCGGCGAGATAGATGCACGAATGGTAAACCACGCCGGCCCGGGTGACGAAACAGACAAGATCACCGAGTTGGCCGGTTTGTTCGATCAGAGTGTAGTTTTCGGTCAGCTCCAAGTAAGAGGTCCGGCCGTCCAGGAAGTACGGCTGCGGGTTGGCGGCGAAGAAATTGAGCGCCGTCCACTGGCAGTCGGGGAGACGGCCGCCAATGATGTCGCTCAACGACGGATACGTGTACAGGCGCTCGCGTGCGAGCGACGGCAACAGGTGGCATAAATCCAGCCCGGGTCCGTCTGTGCGTTCGGCAATCGCGTGCAGCATTGGAAGCGCGTCAAGGTTGCGACCGCCGGCACTCCAGTACTCCAGGAAGGCATCCTGCGCCCCGTGCGCCGGCTGGATGCGTGCGGTGAAGGTCTTGACCCGGGTGACGGCCCGGCATGCGGCCGCGACCTCATCGCTCGAGGTCGCGAGCTTGATCATGACGGGAAGATCGCTGAAGGCGGACAGGTGGCCGCGACGCCAGACGAGCTGTTGCCAAACCCGCTTTTGCGTTGCCGAGAGGTGCGTGCCGGCGAGCCAGGTGGCCAGATCATCGGGGATGAAAAGCGGCATCTCGTGGTTCGGGTTTCCCGGCGTCCGGGCGAGCACTTCGTAAAGTGCCTGGCGGGTGGCCGGCGGCAGGTCGATCACCACTTCCGTCGGGAGCAGCACGACAAAACCGCCGCGCTCGGCCTTGCAAAGCGCAGGCTCCAGCAGGCGGGAGAGGAGGGGTTCGGTGAAGCCGACCCGTTCCAGCACCGTCCGGAGCTCCGCTGGCGAGCTGACGGCGAAATACCACAGCGGCGTCTGGTCGGGTCTGGGCGTCGAAGCTAACAGATCCGTGGTCGCTTCGAGGTACAGCGGCGTGGTTTCGATCGTACCCCACGCGGCCGGGACCGCGGAAGCGGGTGGCGGAGCGGCCCCGCGGCTGGCCGGAACCGAGAGGCTTAGCCCGATGATGAAACCGATGGCGGTCCGGTTAAGCAAATAACGCAAACGTCGAAGACGCGGGCCGGTCTGATTCGCAAATCGGGTCCTTTGATCGCAGATGACTCGCTTCATTTTCCCTGGCGGGTCGGGCCAATGCTGGACTTGGCGTGGACTCGGCGATCTGCATCTGCAGCACAACTGCGATCGGAAAGGGGAATGGGCGAAATCATGGGACGAGCCGGGTAGACGATGGGAGTGCGCCTAGGTTACCAGCCTTAAGTGGCATTCATGCCCACGCTGAAATGACAATTCTGTCATCCAAGCACCCAGGATGCCCGCGCGGGTGACGCCCGCGGTCGGCCCCGGGGCAACGCCGGTGCGGTTTGACCCGTGCAACGTGCTTAGGCCGCCAACCTCGATCGGGCGCCGGCGTGCCAGCCCTTGTGGCCGCGCTGGCGGGTGGCCGTCATTTCACCGACCCAAGCCCGGAGAAACGGGCGGACGCGATGGAGCCGCACCTTGACGGCGGTAACGGACAAACCGGTGCGCGACGCGATCGCGCCATAGCGTTCGCCGGCGACGACCTGACTCACCAGGGTGCGGTCCAGCGGCGAAAGCCGGGTGAGCGCCCGTTCCAGCGCGACCATGATCTCGGCGGAGGCGTCGGCCTGCGCCGTGTCCGGCACCTGGTGGGCCTGTTCGTCGAGCTCCTGGGTGGCGAGGCGGCAACGGCGGCGGCGCAAAAAATCGAGGCAGGAGTTCCGGGCGAGGGTGAAAAGCCAGGCCTCAAAGTGCGCGGGTTCCCGCAGCCGGGAGAGCCGGCGAAACATTTTGATATAAATCGTCTGGGTCACGTCGGCG
The DNA here is from genome assembly GCA_903820035.1 of uncultured Opitutia bacterium. Lineage (GTDB taxonomy): Bacteria > Verrucomicrobiota > Verrucomicrobiia > Opitutales > Opitutaceae > ER46. The sequence goes on along the minus strand of CAIJFT010000004.1, from coordinate 25,298 downwards.
ACCGAGTCGACGTCGCGGATGATCGGGCGGATGAAACCGGCCAGGCGACGCGAGTAGCGCGCCACGAGTTCCGTTTGGGCCGCGGCTTCGCCGGCTTCGGCCCGGCGGAGCAGCAGCGTGAGTTCCTGCACGGCCGCGGCGCACTCGGCGGATTGGGGAACGGCGGTGGGAGTCCGAGACATACGGGTGAAGGTTGGTTGGAACACGCGCCGCGCGGCGGTGCGAGGCGCGGGTGTACCCAATTTCTGGTTATCCGCGACCGGCGGCTCCGGCCCGGTACGGCTCAGGGCACTTCATAAATTTCAACGAGGGCCACGCCGGTGGTGTTGTCGACTCCGCTGACCTGGGCGGTGTAGGTGCCGGGATCCAAGGTGACCAGCAGGGCGGCGTCGCGGGAGTTGGCGGGCAGGGCGAAGGCGCCGGCGTTGCCGGCGGCGAGGCCGATCTGCGCGGCGTTGGGGGCGGCGAGCCAGTTGTCGTTTTGTTGCAGCGCGGTCGCATTGCCCTGGCGGAACAGCGCGAGCTGCGGGTCGGCCAGCACGCCGGTGACGCCGAACTGCGCGAGGCTGGGGCCGACGGCGCGGATGAGGAGCTGCTTCGGGGCGTCGCCGGAGATGGAGAACCCGGCGATCAGGATCGAGCCGCCGGTGCCGACGCTGGTGCGGGCGGACATGTTCACGAGCCGCGCGGTGGTGGTCGTGGTCGAAGCGTCGTAGGCCTCCATCAGCGCGACGCCGGTGGCGTTGGCCTTGCCGGTGACCACGGCGGAGTAACTGCCGGGCGTGAGGTTCGCGACGAGCGAGGCGTCGAGGGCGTTGGCGGCGAGCGCGAAGGCCCCGACGCGCGACGTGATTGCGACCGTTTGATTGGAGTTGGTGCCGGTGCTCCAGTTGTCGTTGGTCGCGACGGTGCCGTTGTTGGCGTCGAACACCGTGAGTACCGGATCCGGCAATACACCGGTCACGCCGAAGCCCGTCAGCGAGGGGCCGACGCCACGGATCAGCAGCGGCACGGGATCGCCCTGGCCGACGACGCAGCCGACGATCAGCGTGTCGCTACCGGTGCCGGCGGTGGAGCGGACGGACAGGTTGCCGAGCCGGCTGGCGCCGAGCGTGAGGGCCGCCACGGCGGAGGTCACGGAGCCGGCGGTGGTGGAGACGACAACGGTGTAGCTGCCGGCGTCGGCTGCCTGCATGCGCGCAATGCCGAGGACGGCGGTGGTCGCGCCGGGAATGTCCGCGCCGTTGCGTTTCCACTGGTAGGTGAGAGGCAGCGCACTGGTCGCGCTGACAGAAAAGGTCACGGCACTGCCGGTGGAAACGGCCTGCGAGCGGGGCTGTGCGGTGATGACCGGCGTATTGGTTTGTTCCGCGGCGGTGCCGACGGTGTAGGCGAACTGGACGCTGCCGTTGACCTTGCCCGGGCCCTCGTCGGCGGGGAGGTAGGTGCGGACGTATTCCACCTTCACGCCGGTCGGGGCGACGGTGACGCGGGTGTAGCCGCTGTCCGGAAAGCGTTCGCCCGTGGCGTAGGCGTCGGAGTTGAAGAGCGAGTAGTTCGGATTGGCGGGAGAGCCGAGGGCCTGGTAGGTGACGCCGTCGAGTTGCTGGTGGACCCAGATGTGGTCGTGGCCCTGGAAGAAGATCGTGACCTTGTTGGCGACGAAGAGCTGGTGGATCGGGAGGGCCCACGTCGGGCGGTTCTGGGTGAAGCCGGGCGTGCCGTTGTTGTTCTGGCCGCCCCATTCGTATTTGAGGGCGACGTCGATCCCGCCCCGCTGCGTGCCGAGCACGTGGTGGGCGAAGACGAACTTAAACTTCGCCTTGCTCTGTTCGAGGGTGGCCTTGAGCCACTTGTACTGCGCGTCGCCGTGGGTGATGTCCCAGAGGCTGCTGCGCTTGTCGCCGCCGTAGAAATCGTTGTCCACGACGACCGGCGAACCCCAGTAGGGGTCGAGCGTAACAAACAGGGCGTCGCCCCATTCCCACGCGTAGTAGTTTCGTAGCAGGCCGATGTGCTCCACGATTTCGGAATTGCCCGAATAGAAAGCGTCGGGCGCCGGCTGGGCGTAGTAGAGGTTGCGGGCGTTTTGGGCCCAGACGGCGACGTTGTTCGGCGTGCCGTCGAGAATGTAGCGGGCGGCCTGCTCGTGGTTGCCGTTGACGAGGAAAATGGGCGCGGTCTTGCCGAGGATGCCGAGGTACGGGCGCTGGATGTTGTAGCGGTCCATGACCTGGGGCTGCGTCACCGCGCGGGGGTTGGCCTGGTTGATCGTGTCGACGCTGAAGTCATCGCCGCTGGTGAGGTAGAAATCCGGCTGGTCCGCGGCGACGGTGTTCATGGTCCGCGTGTAGAACGCGGAGTTGAACTGCGTGTTGGCGCGCTCGGGATGGGAGTCGCCTTGGACGCCGAAGACAAACGCGCTGCCCGGCGGACGCTGGGTCATGAACGAGTATTCAGGGCTCGCGTCATAGACGGTCGCGGTCGGCGTACGAAACCGGATGCGGTAATAGTAACGCGTGTTGGCGGTCAGGCCGGGGAGCGTCACCTCCTGCGGCACGTTTGCGGCGAGCGCCACGGCGTCGATCTGGCCGGTGTAGGTCCCGGTCCGGATGCCGTATTCAAGATAGACCGACTGCGCGGATGGCGCGAGCAGGTTGGCGGCGATCGACTGGTTGGTCGGCCGCCCGAGCACGATCGTGCCGGTAAAGTCGGCGGCGTGAAGTCCGGTGCAGGCGAGGCCGAATAGGAGAAGGTAACGAAGGGACATCGTGGGTTAGTTCGCCGGCGCGATCGTGTAGGTGTGTGAGATCGTACGGTTCTTCAGCGTCGCGGTTTCCTGCGTGGGCAGGGCGGCGCGCACGTACTCGACCTTCGTGTTGTCGGGACCGACGGTGACGCGCAGGTGGCCGGAGTTGGGCAGGATTGTGCCGGTGGTGTACTCGCCGTCGGTCTGGCTGCCGGTGTTGAACTGGCCGGTGCCGGGCTGCGGGCACTCCTGGTAGACGATGCCGTCGAGCGACTGGTAGGCGTAGAGGTGGTCGTGGCCGTGGAAGACCGCGCTCACTTTGTTGGCGACGAGCAGCTGGTGGATGGGCATGTCCCAGCCGGGGCGCTTGTCGGCGAAACCCTCCGTGCCGTCGAGGTTCTTGCCGCCCCATTCGTAACGGTGCGCCGTCTCCGTGCCGCCGCGGGCGGAGGTCACGCCGCCGACGAGGTGGTGCATGAAGAGGAACTTGTACCGCGCCTTGCTCGTCTGGAGCGTGGTCTTCAGCCAGTCGTACTGCGTCTTGCCGAGCGACCAGCGCCAGTTGTCGGACGGATTCGAGTTCGGGTTGGTCAGGGTGTTGTTGAACGGATCCAGCACCACAAAAAGGGCGTCACCCCATTCCCAGGCGTAGTAGTTTTCCAAGGTCTCGTTTTTACCGGAGATCAGCCGTGTTTCCGTGCTGCCGGTGTAGAAGGTGTCGGGCACAGGCGTTGGGAAATATTTCTTGCGCGCGAGGATGTCCCACGAGGCGACGTTGTTGTCCTTCGCCACCGCGCGGTCGGCGTCGTAGACGTAACGGTACTCGGCCTCGTGGTTGCCAAGGGTAAAGAAGAAGGGGATCGAGTGGGCGAAGTCGGCGAAGGCGTTGCGCAGGAGCAGCGCGCGGTACTCGACGGCGCCGTAGTTGATCGTAATGCCGGGAATGATCGTCGCGATCTTGTCGGTCATGAAGATGTCGCCGAGATCGACGTGGAAGTCCGGGTTGTCCGTCCGGATGTTGCGCATCGCCAGGGCGAAAAGTCCCGGATTGGTCATCTCGTCCATGTGCGGGTCGGCGGTCAGCGTGAACGTAAACGGCGTGGCCTTGGGGCGGGCGGTGATGAAGCTGCGCTCGCCGCGGCTGCGGAACGTGCTCTCGCCCGGGGCGCGGTAGCGGACGCGGTAATTGTAACGGCGGTTCGCCTGGAACGGGGCGCGCGCGTCGGCCGACTGGATCTTGAGCTCGATCGGGGCGTTGCCCGGATAGGTCGCGACCGGGGTCTGCCCGGTGTAAACCCCCGGCGCGGTGCCGTAGTCAACGTAGACCTCGAGCGTGGGCGCGGCCTCGAGGTTGAGCGTGACGCTTTGCGGAGTCGGGATGCCGAGGAATTCGGGCGAGGTAAAGACCGGGTCGACCAGCGTGGTGCCCACCAAGTACGAGGCGGTCACGGATGTGGCGGTGCCGCCGTTACGATCGGTGGCGGTGATCGCGTAGTCCACGGTTGAGCCCGCGGCCTGCACGGGAATGGTCGCGCCGAAGACGCCGTCGCCCGCGGCGCCGTCGTCGTGCTGGCCATCGTCAAACATGGTTACCTTTACCGGCGGTTGCGTGGTGCCGGCGACGACCGTGTAGGTCAGCGTGACGCCGGCGAGGGTGGTGCCGGCGGGCGGCGTGATGCGCGTACTGATACCGACGGTGTCCAGATAAGTTGGGACGGTGGGGCCGGTGACGGGGGCGACGATGGTGAAGCCCGCGGTATTTGGCGGCGGCGGTGCGGCAGGGGTTTCGCTGTAGAGTTCGACCAGCGCGGTGCCGGTGGTGTTGCCCGCGCCGCTGACGACGGCGGAATACGAGCCGGCGGGCAGGGTGACGAGAAGGGCGGCGTCGCGGCTGTTGGCCGGCAGGGTGAAGGCGCCGAACGTGGTCGCGGCCGCGGCGATGTCGGCGGCGTTGGTGGCGGCCGACCAGTTGTCGTTGCTGGCGATCGCGGTTTGCCCGCGGTACAACGTGATCGTGGGATCGGCGAGGGCGCCCGTGACCCCGAAGGTATTCAAGGTCGGGCCGACGGCGCGGATCAGCAGGCGCAGTGAGCCGGGGCCGCTGATGACAAAGCCGGGGATGAGGACGTTGTCGCCGGTGCCGACGAAGGCGCGGGTCGAGGCGTTGACGAGGTAGGAGGTGGGGGAGGACGCTGCGTCGTAGACTTCAACGAGAGCGACGCCGCTGCCGTTGTTGGCGGCGGTGACCGGGGCGGTGTAGGCGCCGGGCGCGAGCGAGGTGACGAGCGCGGCGTCGCGACTGCCGGCGGTGAGGGCGAAAGCGCCGGCGCCCGTCATGGTCGCGGCGTCGGCGGCGAGCCAGTTGTCGTTGCTGGCGACGGTCGTAGTGCCGGAGAGGAGATTGAGGTGCGGATCGGCGAGCACGCCGGACACGCCGAAGCCGCCGAGAGTCGGACCGACTGCGCGGACGAGCAGGGTGCGGCTGCCGGTACCGGCGACGACGAAGCCGGGGATCGGGGTGCCGGCATTGCCGCCGACGCTGACCCGCGTGGCGAGGTTGACCAAACGGGCCGACGGGGGCTCGGCGGCAAGGCCGGTGCGCGGGCCGGCCAGACTGGCGGCCAAGGTGAGGAAAAAGACAAAGCTCCCGCGGGTGAACCGGTGGGCGGAATTCATCGGCGGGAACCTAGCGGAGGAAGATGAACCGTGGCGGCGGGGCAGCATTACAAGACTGTCATTTTCGTGGGATCGGCCCACGGCCTGCCCTGCGGTGGGCGGAGGTCTGACTTGTCCGCATGGGCCCGAACTCCATGCGCAGACACTCCCAACCATAGGGTCAATGGAACCGAGCCACGCTGTCCGCACCGCGTGGTCTACCCCGGACCCCTCCGGAGACCACGGCGCGCGGCTTGTCGCGGCGGAGAGAGGAGCCAATGTCGGGAAGATGATTACCCCGGTTACGCTGCGGCGACAGACGCGGTTCGCCACGCTCTTGTTCTTGACGGTCCTGCAGGCTTGGACAGCTGATCCGGCGGCGTTGCCGGTTCGGGCGACCGCGCCGCGCGCGACTTTTCCGTCGACCGTGGATTTGTCGCGCGACATGGCGCGTCAGGTGGTCATCGCGCAGGGCACAGCGGAAACTTACCAAGGCCATCCCACCACCGCGCTCCTGCCGGACGGAAAAACGATCTACTGTGTGTGGACCCTCAATCATGGAGGGTTCTGCGGTCCCATGAAGCGCAGCGACGATGGCGGTCGCACGTGGGGCGAGCTGCTACCGGTGCCGGCGAGTTGGCGGACCGTGAAGAATTGCCCGGCGATTTTTCGGCTGGTTGATCCGGCTGGGACCGCGCGGCTTGTGGTTTACGCGGGGCAGGGGGCGGACGGGGCCATGCATCAGTCGCACTCGCTGGACGAAGGTCGCACGTGGTCTCCGATGGCGAGCACCGGCTTGGAATGCGTGATGCCGTTGTGCAGCATCGAGCCGATCGATGGCGGAAAAAGATTGCTCGGCTTGACGAATATCCGTCGCCCCGGGGAAACGAAGGAGGTGCGCTCCAATGTCATCGTGCAAAGCACATCATCCGATGGCGGTCTCACATGGGCGCCGTGGCGCGTTATTCTGGATTTGCCCGGCCTGAAGCCCTGCGAACCATGGGTCTTGCGGTCGCCCGACGGGACTCAGCTGCTTGCGCTGCTGCGGGAGAACGAGAAGCGGGTGGCTCAGTTCATCACGAGCGACGATGAAGGGCGCACCTGGTCGCCGACGCGTCCGCTGCCGCCCGGGCTGTGGGGTGACCGGCATACCGCACGTTATGCCGCCGACGGCCGGCTGGTCGTGTGCATGCGCGACACCGGCGGTACTTACGGCAGCCCGACCTCGACCCATTTTGTCGCGTGGGTGGGGCGTTACGCGGACATCGTCGGCGGGCGTGACGGTCAGTACCGCGTGAAGCTGCTGCACAGTTTCAAGGGGGGCGACAACGGCTATCCCGGCCTCGAGTTGCTGCCGGACGGCACATTCGTCGCGACTACCTACATCAAGTACCGCGAGGGATCGGAAAAAAACTCCGTGGTGAGTACCCGCTTTCAGTTGAGTGAAACCGACCGTCTCGCGGCGGGCCGGAAATCGGGCGGCGACTAGCGATTTCGACCGCCGCCGGGATGCGGCGGGACGGGGCTCAAGCTCGCCCAGGACCGGTCTCTTAAGGAAACCACTCGTATTTGTTCGGAAGTCGCGCAGGGCTGCCGGACACTGCAAAAAACTGTCACCCCCGGCAGGTGATGGATTGGAAATCCCCCCGTCTCGTACCCCATGAATACCTCCGCACCTGTGACTGCTTTGGTTGGTTCCAACCGTTGGTTTGCCCTGACCCTGATTCTGGTCGGGACCGCGCTGACCCGGGGGCTGGCTTGGGGCCAGACACCGGGCTTGATTGAAGGTCGTGTTTTCAACGCCACGAGTGGGGCCGCGCTGGCGAACGCACGGGTTTACATCGAAAGCGCGTCGCGCGAGGTGCTGACGGACAAGGCCGGGATTTACCAGTTGACCGGCGTGGCGCCCGGGGTGGTGCAGCTCGGCGTCGCCTATCTCGGGTTTGAGGGCCAGCGGGCAACGGTGAGTGTGATAGCCGGCGGCGTGGTGCTGCAGGATTTCGATTTGACCGTGGTCGGCGCGCCGCGGGTGGCGGGAGAGACGATCAAGCTGCAGGAGTTCACCGTGGTGGCCGATCGCGAGATGAGCGCTCAGGCGATTGCGATGAACGAGCAACGCTACGCTCCGAACATCAAGAGCGTCGTCGCCATCGACGAGTACGGCGACCGCGGCGATGAAAACATCGGCGAGTTCCTCCGCTTTCTTCCCGGCGTGGCCCTTAACGACTCGGGACAGGTACCGAACGAGGTCACGCTGCGTGGCTTTCCGGCGACGACTTCGAGTGTGACCATCGACGGGGGCGATGTCATGGGGGCCCGCGGTGGCGATACCCGCGCGCTTTCGCTTTTGGAGGTGCCCATGAGCAACGTTTCGCGAGTTGAAGTCACCAAGGTGCCGACGCCGGACATGCCAGCTAGCGGTCTCGGCGGCTCGCTGAACATCATCAGCAAGGGCGGCTTTGAGAGCAAGCGGCCGGCCTTCGCCTACCAATTATCTCAGATCCTCCACAGTCGCAGCGGGCTCACGCTGGACGGCGGGCCGCGCAATCACGTCGATGCACTGAGTCCTGACTTTGTGCAGCCGTCGTTTAGTTTCAGCTACCTGCACCCGGTGAATCGCAATGTGGCCTTCAGCGTCGGTGGTTCCCGTACGTGGCGCCAAAAGCCGATGGAACGCGGCAAGGATTCGGATGAAACGGCCAACTGGGATCTGGTGCGGGGCGTGATGCAGTCGAGCGACTGGCAGAGCCTGGCGCAGATCCTCACGACTACGTCCGGGCAGGTCGGGGTCGACTGGCGCCTCAGCGCGCGGGACACATTGTCCGCGGGGATTCAGTACCGTGAATCCGACAGCTACATCACGCGGAGTATTTTCACGGCGAATTACGGGGCCGGCGCGACGGGCGGGCAGACATTTTCCCAGGGGGCCGGCTCTGGCGTCGGCAGCGTGGCCCAGGGTAACGGAAATAATCAGGATATCCTGACCCAGACGACGCAGGCCAATCTGCGGTATTCGCACCGGCATGACCGGTGGCGAATCGAGAGCGGCCTCAGTTGGTCGCGGGCCGGGTCGCAGTGGCTCGACATTGATCGCGGTCACTTCAACACGGTGGTGACATCCATCGATAGCCTGATCGTCCGCGGCGATGGGATCCCGGCTGCGAGCGGCATCATCCCCACGGTTTACTCGGCCACGACCCGCACCGGGGCGCCGGTCGATATCTTCCAGGGCGGCAACTATGCCATCGCCAGCACGACGACCCAGCAGAACGACTATGCCGCGGAGAAGTTCGGCGGGCGGCTGGATTTCACCCGGGACTTTTCCTGGCCGGTCACATCGGCACTGAAGGTCGGGGCCCTGGTGGACCGCACGGATCGCGACAACCACCGTTTCCTGAAGACGTGGAACTTCCGCCCCAATGGCGCCAGTGATGTGACCTCGCGGCTGGCGGGAGGTTTTCCGGTGTTTGACGATGAGTTCAACCGGGATGCGCCAGCGGTTTATGGCCAGCGCATGCGTTGGATCAGCGTCGCTAAGCTCTACCAACTTTACCAGCAACAGCCGGGCTGGTTCGTGTTGGACGAGCCGCTGGCGCACCAGAACTTCGTCGCGAATTCCCGCCGGATGATCGAGACGGTTTCCGCGGCTTACCTGCGTTCCGACATCCGGCTGTTCCGGAACCGGCTGTGGCTGGTGTCGGGCGTGCGATTAGAGCAGACGGAAGACGAGGGCTGGGGAGCGAAGAGTGACCCCTCGGCCCAGTATCAGAAAGACGCCGCCGGTCGCGTGGTAGACGGCAATCCGGCGTTGGCGGGGGTGCAGCCGATTTTTCTAACCAATGATCTCCTTGCGCGGGCGAAGCAGCGCTATGTCGAGCGCGGCACCCATGCGCGCCGAGACTATAGCGGCTACTACCCCAGTGTGAACGCGACCTTCAGTCTATCGGAAAATCTGGTGCTGCGCGGAGCCTACGCCCGTACCATCGGCCGGCCGAATGTCACGTCGGTCGTGCCCAGCGCCACCTTCAGCGAGCCGACAATCGCCAGCCCGACCATCACGGTAACCAACTCCGGCCTGAAGCCGTGGACGGCTGACAGTTACGACTTCACGGTCGAGTCCTATCACCTCAAGGACGGCTTCGGCTCGGTCGGCGTCTTCCAAAAGAACATCCGGAACTTTTTCGGCTCGGTCCGCAGTCCGGCGACGCCCGAGTTGCTGGACCTCTACGGCCTGCCGAATGACCCTGCTTTTCTCGGCTATGAGATCGTGACCACGACCAACTCGGGCGACGCGAAGATTACGGGCGTGGAATTTAATTACCGGCAATCGCTCACGTTCCTGCCCTCGTGGGCGAGGGGGTTGCAGATTTTTATCAACGGCACGAAGATGACGCTTTCGGGAAGCACGACGGCCGATTTCACGGGGTTCAACCCGAGCGCCTACGCGGGGGGCATCAACTTCATCCGACCGCGTTACTTCCTCAAACTGACTTGCACGTACCAAGGGGAGACCCAGCGCGGGGCGGTCGGCGCCAGTGCGACGATTCCCGCTGGCACCTACAACTATCAGGATGCTCGCCGCCGCTGGGGCGTCAGTGGTCAGTACAGCCTGACGAAACGCCTCGCGGTCTTCGGGGCGATGACGGACCTCAACGGGGGCTTCAACCCCACCACGCTGCGTTACGCGCCGAACACGCCCTCGTACGCCAAGCCGCAACGGTATCAGGAACTCGGTGCGACAATCACCTTGGGGGTGAAGGGTTCGTTCTGACCCGGCGGTGGACTGGACCGGCGTAATCAAGCACCTGATCCGACTTTGAGGGCGGCGTTCCTGCTCCGGGCCCAGTCGGTGGCGCCTTGGTTTATGGCGGATCAACCGTTCTCGTTGCTTCGTTTGCGCCGGAGGCGAAGGCGTGGCCGGGCCTGAGCGGGATCATCCCGTTGAAGGTTGAGCGTTGCGGGTTGCGCGAACAATCCGAGCGGAGGCCCCGGGCGAAAGGACCTGCAATCGCCCAGCCGCCTTTTTTTATCCCAACACTGAGTCCCTGACGCTCACCGGCCTGAGTCCGTGTCAGTGCCGCGGCGCTGCTTGAACCCGTTTGCTGGCGGTTGGTCCAACCGACTCCCCTTGCACAAGGTCGGGCATGATACGGATCGTGAAAGGGGTCCGGTCACCGTCCAAAATCCGCTTGAGCGCCTGATGCAAAGCACGGGCGAACTTGGCGGGGCGTGTGGAGTAATAAGTCGGCGTGGGGTGCAGGAAGCGCAGAAATGTTTCCTCGTCACGCGAGACGATGGACATATCCCGCGGCACGTGCCGGCCGAGGGCGCCGAGATAGCTGAGCACCGTGAGATAGGAGTAGGAGTTGGAAAGGAGCAGGCCGGTGGGCGGCTCCTTCCGGTTGAGTAGGCGGCGGAGTTCACGCATGATCGAGGCGGCGTTGCGCTCGGGCGTGCAAACCAGGGGGGCGGCGGCCCCCGGGGTCGAGCGCAGGCCTTCGCGGAATCCCTTTTCACTTTCGACATCGCCGCCGTGGCCACCGTGTTCAAGGAAGAGCGCGAGACGCCGGTGGCCTTGGCGCAGGAAGAGCGCGGCGCTGTGGCGGCAGAGGGCCCGATGATCGACGTCGACGCTCGGCAGCGCCACGCCGGGGTGGGCTGAGCCACAGATCAGGGCCGGCTGCCCGCTCGCGGCAAACCACTGTTGCACGGTGTGATTGGACCGGGCGACGATCCAGCAGCGGGCGGAGTGCGCGGAGGTGAGCCGCGCGAGCGCCCGGGCCGCGTTGGCGCCGTAGTACTGGGCGCCGTGAAAAATCTGCAGGGGCCGGCCGGCATCCTGCAGTAGACTCATCAAGTGGTTTACCCACAGGGCGGTGAAGGGCCGCGAGCCCTCCAGCGGTTCCGGCAGGAGAAGGGCGATACGTGGACTCGGCTCGCGCCGGGTGCCGCGTCGGGGCGACGGTTGCGAGCCGCGTCCCCGCTCGGTCTGCAGGACACCGGCGGCCCGCAGTTCAACCAGGGCCTTGCGCACCGTTTTGCGGCTGACGTGGAACTGTTCGGCCAATTGCCGTTCGCCCGGCAATAGCCGGCCCCAGGTGCGGTTTTCCATCTCCGTGCGGATCGCCCCGGCCACCTGCTCGGCGATCGACTGGAATTTCAATGGCATCGTCGTGCCCAGCGAGGAGGCGCCCGTCCCGGTTGGCAACGGTGATCTGGCGTCCAGCGGTTCCCGGAGGAGACCACTAGTCCGGGATTGGCGCCGGGCGCGGCGCGCGGTTGCCTCGCGGAGCCGTCCCGGCCTACTGTTCCATGAATCCTCTCCCGCCCAATCCTGCTCTGGCAAAACTTAAGGCCGACGAGTTGGTCAAGTTGTACGTCACCGGCAATTTTACGACGCCGCGTCATGTCGACTTCATCTGCCGTACCGGTGCCTTCGATGCGATCTGGCTGGATTTGGAGCACTTTGATCTGCCGACGCGTGAGGTGGCGGTATTGAATCTCGTGGCGCGGGGGTTTCCGGTGAGTACCATCGCGCGGCTCAAGGCCACCGACTACCAGACCGTCATGCGCATCCTAGAGACCGGAGTGGGCGGGATCATGTGTGCGATGGTCAACTCGGCCGACGAGGCGCGCCAGATTGTCCAGTGGGCGAAGTTCAACAACCCGAAGCCCGTGCCGGGCGAGGTCACCGGTGCCCGCGGCTGGAACGGGGGAAATATCGACGCGGCGTACGCGACGCTGCCGGCGGCCGACTACATTCGCCACCAGAATACCCAAACGATGATCATCTGCCAGATCGAGACCGAGGCCGCGGTGGCCGCGGCGGCGGCGATTGCGGCGGTGCCGGGGGTTGACGGACTATTTTTTGGCCCAGGCGACTATTCGGTTGCGATGGGGCTGCCCGGGCAAATTGACCATGAGACGGTGCGCGCGGCGACGGCCGCGGTGGGGCAGGCCGCGAAGGCCGCGGGCAAATGGTGGGGCACGCTGGCCATTGGTCCCGACATGTTCGCGCGGGTTTATGGCTTGGGCGCCCGCCTGATTTGCGCCGGGGGTGACGTCAAGGTGATGCAACTCGGCGTGCGGGAGTTGCTGAAGACGTTCCCCCAGCAGGCGTAATCCTCCATGCCTCGTCTCACGCATGACGGTGCCGGTGTGGTCGACCTTCTGTCCGGCGTGTTGTTGGCGGCGCGCCGGTAGCCTGCGGAGCCTTACCCATGAAAGAGCTGGTTGCTGATGTGGTCGTGATTGGGGGAGGGGTGGGCGGTTGTGCGGCCGCACTGGCGCTGGCGGAGGCCGGGCGGAGCGTGTTGCTGACCGAAGAGTTTGCGTGGATCGGCGGCCAACTAACCTCCCAAGCGGTCCCGCCGGACGAACACGGTTGGATCGAACAGTTTGGCTGCACGCGGAGCTACCGGCGATTTCGGGACGGAGTGCGCGCTTACTATCGGGCGCACTATCCGCTGCTGCCGGCGGTGCGCGCCAATCCGCGCCTGAATCCGGGCAACGGTTGGGTGTCCCCTTTGTGCCACGAACCGCGCGTCGCGCTAGCGGTACTCGAAGCGATGCTCGCCCCGCATGTTTCCAGCGGCCGCGTGCAAATCATGCGTCAGCATCGGGTCGTTGCGGTTCGCGCGGACGGGGCGGATCGCCTTGCGGCGGTGGTGGTGCGCGACCTTCGCGGGGGCGACGACGGTGTCTTGCGCGCCCGGTATTTTCTCGACGCCACCGAAAACGGGGACCTTTTGCCCTTGGCGGGGGTGGAGTACGTTACCGGCGCCGAGTCGCGGGCCGACACCGGGGAGGCGAGTGCGCCGGATCGAGCGGCACCGGCGAACATCCAGTCGTTTTCAGTCTGTTTCGTCCTCGAGGAGCGCGCGGGGGAATCCCACGTCATTCCGCGTCCGGAGCGTTACGATTTCTGGCGGAGTTATGTGCCGAAGCTGCAACCCGCGTGGCCGGGACCGCTGCTGGGTTGGGCCGGGCTGAATCCGCGCACCATGGAGGCGATGCGTTACAACTTCGCTCCGCATGGGGAAAAGCCCGGCCTGTTTTCGGGGTTGTGGGCGTTTCGGCGTATTATCGACCGGGCGCAATTTGAGCCCGGGGCCTACGCGAGCGACGTATGCCTCGTGAACTGGCCGATGATCGACTACATGGAGGGCGATTTGCTGACCTGTGACGATGCGACCCGGGCCGCGCGTCTGGCTGACGCCAAGCAGCTCAGTCTCTCAATGGTCCACTGGCTGCAAACGGAGGCGCCGCGGTCGGACGGAGGGGTGGGATGGCCGGGCCTGCGCCTGCGCGGCGATCTGCTTGGCACCACCGACGGGCTTGCGATGGCGCCCTACATCCGCGAGTCACGCCGAATCCGCGCCATAAAAACGGTCGTCGAACGCGACGTATCCGCCACGTTTCGTCCGGGTGAGACGCTGGCGGAGCGTTACCCCGATTCGGTCGGCATCGGTTACTACCGAATCGACCTTCACCCCTCGACGGGCGGCGACAATTACATCGACGTGCCGTCGCTGCCGTTCCGGATACCGCTGGGGGCGCTGATTCCGGTCCGCTTCGAAAATGTCCTGCCGGCGGCCAAGAACATCGGCACCACTCACCTGACGAACGGTTGCTACCGGCTGCACCCGGTGGAGTGGAATATCGGGGAAGCTGCAGGTGCACTGTGTGTCCACTGCCTTGAATCCGGGGAAGCGCCGCGCACGGTCCACGCCAGTCCGGAGCGACTCGCCGCCCTCCAGGAGCGGCTGAAGGCCCGCGGAGTCGAGCTGACTTGGCCGGAAAATCTCACCCTCGATGACGGCGATCCCCATGCGCATGCACGTTAATCGCATCACCTGGTTGTTCCTGACGCTGCTCGGGTCCCTGCCGGCCGCGCCGTTCCACCGCGACTCCCTCGTCCTGGCGGATTCGGCGAAGTTCACCGTCACGCGCGACGAGTACTCCGGGCTACATAATCCGAATCCGCAAGGGTGGTACTACAAGTGCGCCAACGTGGTGGCCGCGAGGGACGGCACGCTGGTGGCGTGCTGGCAGCTCTCAGATCAGCACACCTCTTTGACGAGCTGGATCATGGTCGCTCGATCTCGTGACGGGGGCCGGACGTGGGGTGAGCACCGGACGCTTTCCCATGCCAATGTTTGGGATCACCAGGCAATCTGGGTCGTGCCGCAGATGAGCGTCCTGCGCGATGGCCGGATTGTCATCGTGTGTGATCGCGGGCAGCGCGCGGCCGGTCAAAGCATGCCGATGTTAAGTGACTGGCAAAAGCCGGCGCGGGGGATGTCGAACTGGATATTTTGGAGTGCAGATGACGGCCAGACTTGGACGGAGGGTGAAAAGGTTGATGCGGTCGGAGGCGAGCCGGGCTATGTGCTGGAACTTGCGGACGGCACGCTCGCGTTCACGCGTACGTCGTCGAAGCAGACGGATCAGCTGAAGAACCCGCCGGCGCCGTGGAACGATATCTATTATCGTAACGAGATCGTATTTTCCGATGATCGGGGCCGGAGTTGGCCGCGCACGGCCTGGTTGGCCGACAGCCCGTTTCATGGTGATTGCGAGGTGGGACTCGCCGAAGTGGGCCCGGGAAAGTTGCTCGCCGCTTCCCGCATCGGACTTGGCAACGGGCGCTTTGGCCATCCGAGCCGACTGCTCTACAGCGACGACAACGGCCGGACCTGGCCGCGCGCAGAACCGGCTCCGTTCTACGGGCAACGCGTGCACGTGGGGCGCCTGAAGTCGGGCCGGCTGCTGGCCACCTACCGCAATGTGTGGGGCACCCCCGGCAGCCGGGCCTTGGTCTTCGCTGCGGACGAGGGAATCGGATTTCAGCCTACCTCCTACGCCCCGGATGAGGCGCGATGCGTCCTGACGACGGAGGTCCTCACCCTGCGGACCGGTGACGGTCGACGCGGGGCCGTGGAGCTTAACCTGTATCCGGCCCAGGATGACCGCGCGCGCGTCGAATTCGAGGCGACCCTGAAAATCGATGAAGCGGAGGCCAACGGCGTGGCCATCAGCGCGGGATGCTGGATTAATTTTGCCACCGATCGCATTTCGCTGGCCGGCCGGCCGGCGGCAGGCTTCGCCTTCGACACCCGCGGCTGGCATCGGTACCGCATCGTGCGCGCCGGCGGCGAGGTCGTGATCTTCGCCGATGGCGTCGAGAAGCTGCGGGAAAAGTTGGACGGCATCTGGGTGCGTGAGGTGCGATTTGGGAATCGGTCGGTGCCGCGAGGCGGGGAGACCTATCCGCTCAATCAGGCGGTAAGCCACTGGCGCGCAGTGTCGGTCAAGGTGCTCAACGATGCGCGCGACACATCGATCGACTGGCGCTGGACGCCGGCGCAGGGTTATCCGGATCAATTTCGCCGCAACCGCACGGTGGTGCTCGACTACGCGTATCCGGCGTCGGATTGCGGCTACAGTTCATGGACGCAGCTGCCCGACGGCACGATTGTGATCGTTGATTATACCAACGCCCGTGCACCCGGCGCCGCGGCGCCCACGGGCCCTTCCCGCAATTCGATCCGGGCTTACCGCGTAACCGAAGCCGACCTCGTGCGCGCCCGGTGAGTGCCTGCGGAGCGCGTCTTTGCCCGCGGGTTGCCGCCGGGTCCGACTCGTGCCTTTAATCCCCCGCATGCCCCGCATTGCCCAGTTTGTCCGCGAGCACCAGCGTTGGCTCATCGTCGCGCTGCTTTTCTTCGTGGCGCTGGTCAATAATCTGGATCGGCAGACACTGTCGGTGCTGGCGCCGACCTTGCGCAAGGAAATGGGCTTCGGGCCGATTGAGTATTCGTATATCACCTCGGCGTTTCTCGCGGCCTATACACTCGGTTATCTGTTCTGTGGACGGGTGCTGGATCACCTGGGGGTAAAGCTGGGGCTCGCGCTGGCGTTGGCGTTCTGGTCGATCGCCGGCGCCGGCCACGCGATGGCGGTGGGCTGGATGTCGCTGGCGGCATTTCGTTTTCTCCTCGGGCTGGGCGAAAGCTTCAACAGTCCGGCCGGAGTGAAGGCCATCGCCGAGTGGATACCGCCCCGCGAACGGGGACTCTGTATGGCGGTGTTCTCCAACGGCAACGTGATCGGTGCGATCATCGCGCCGCCACTCGTCTCATTTCTGGCCCTGCATCTGAGCTGGCCTTGGGCGTTTCTCGTCACTGGAGCGTCGGGCTTGGTGCTGCTCGTGATTTGGTGGCGCGTGTACGAAACGCCCGAGTCGCATCCGCGCCTGACGTCCGCCGAGCGCGACTACATTCTCGCGGCTCGGACCCCGCCCGGACTTGCTCCCGCCGCCAAGCTTCCGATGTGGCGGCTCATGGCCAACCCGATCTGCGTGGGCTTTTTTGTCGCCCGCCTGTTGACCGATTCCACGTCGTATTTTTTCTCTTTTTGGCTGCCGGATTATCTCACGCACGCGCGGGGATTTACTTTGGCGATGATCGGACTCGTGGGTTGGTTGCCGTTTTTGGCGTCTGATCTCGGAGGCCCGGGCGGCGGAGCGCTGTCCGATTGGATGATTCGTCGTGGCTGGAATCCCGGGCGCGCCCGACGAACGCTCATGTTGTTGGCGGCTTGTCTGATGCCGCTGGCTGCCGTGGCCGTGCGGGTGGACAGCGCTTGGGTGGCGATCGCCCTGATTGCGGTGCTGCTGGCGGCGCAGAGTTGCTGGATGGCGAACCAACTCACGTTGATCTCCGAGAGCGTTTCCCGCGAGAATGTCGCGACGCTCCTCGCCCTTTCGGCCGTGGGAGGAAGCCTCGGCGGGATCGCGTCGAACCTGCTGACGGGCCGTGCGGTCGCGGCGTACGGGTATGTGCCGGTGTTTACGGCGTTGGGCGCCCTGCACCTCACCGCGTTTGCCGCGCTGGTTTGGGGTTTCCGGGTGGAAGCGCGGCAGGCCGCGCGGCGATAATCACCCGAGGTAAGCATTTCGGCCGAGCGTAGCGGCGTCATGGATTTCGACCCACGCGACGCCAGTGCTGACTTCGATCTGCCGCGCCGGCCGCGCGGATCAGGACTTTTTTGGTGGCGGTGCCGCTGACGACAAATCCGGCAATCGGGGTGCCGGCAGCGCCACCGACTTGGGCGCGGGTCGCGATGTTAACGAGTCGGGCCGGGTCGGGTTCGGCGGCGTGGCCGGGGGAAAACCAAGCCGCCGCCCGCGCGACTCCGGTCGTGAAACGGGCGAACCCCGAACCGAGGCCCGCTTTCATGGACCGAGCCTAGCATAATAAAATTAACGAAAAATAAGTCCCTAGGTTAATAAACGTTAGCGGGCTAGAACTCCAGCACCTGCTTGTCCGCGACGAGCCGGTCGCGCAGTCTGGCGTAGGGCAGTTGCTGCACGGACGTATCAGCGTCGATCGCGAGGCAGGCGGCGGTGGCCGCTGACTGGCCCAGAATCATGAACACGGGTTCCATGCGAATGGAGCCATAGGCCACGTGGGAGGCGGAGAGACAGACAGACACGAGTAGATTCCGGCACTGGTCGGCCTTGGGCACGAGGGCGCGGTAGCCGATGCCATAAGGGCTGACGTGTCGGTCGAAGTTTCCCTCGTGCCGAACTTTGCCACGCTCGTCCGCGAAGCGGCTCACGTAGTGCGAATCCATCGTGTAGGAGCCCAGTCCGATGGGTTCAGCCACCGGCCGCAGTTTCTCGCAATGCTGCTGAAGCATCACGAGTTCGCCGATCATGCGCCGGCCTTCGCGGATGTAGAGTTGAGGGGGCCAATTGCCGTGCTCCGCGAATTCGTCCTTCGGCAAGCCCCAGGCGAGCATCGTCTGCCGCACCAGCTCCGGCACGCGCGGGTGATGTTGCAAGGTCCAGAGGAAGCCGAGTTGGTAGTTCCGGTGCGCCGTCACGATTTTTTCCCGCGCGGCGTAGTCGCCGTCGGGATAACCGTGGTTCATGCCGACGAAGTTCGTGGAGAACGGCTCGGTGCAGTTGCTGTCCGTCTTGCCGTTGGGCATGGCAAGGAGGTTGAAAAACTTGTCCGTGCGCCCCGCCTCGATCGAACGCAGGAGCAGCTCGTAGTGCTGCTCCTGGTAGGCGGCCGGCTTTTCAATTGGCAGCCGGTTGGACGGCTGGTTGGTGAGGCACATCCGGAAGCAGGAGGCCATGATGCCCGGGTCCGCCGCGCCCTCGGTCATGCGCCGCGCCTCCACCGTGGGGAGCAGGCCGCTCGCCGGATCGCCGACAATCACGTAGGCGTCGATCTCGTCTTTCCGCTCGTGGCGGTAGGTGTATTTGGTCGAGATGCCGTTGAGGCTCTCGCCGTAGGCTTGGGTCGATTCGCGGCCGACGGTGTAGGCGACACCCGCCCAAGCCATCAGGTCGCCTTCGTAGCTGGCGTCGATAAACATCTTGGCGCGGATCCGCGCGCCGCTCTCGAGGACAAGTTCCACGATGCGGCCGCCTTCCCTGGTCACGCCGATTTTCGGCACGAGGCGCTCGCGGAAACGCACGGCGATTCCTTGCTCGCGCATCATGTCGGCGAAGACTTCCGCTGCGACCTTGGGCTCGAAGGTCCACATCACGCGGCGGTCGGCGGCGCGGCTGGCGGGCCCCGGTGGAATATATTGGTCGCGGCTCTGGTGGGTCCAGTAGCGGTCGTCGTCGTATTTTCGGGCGATGCGCTCGTAAAACTCGCGCGCCAAACCGCCGATGGCTTCCACGCGGCCGGTATCGGTGGCGCCGAGGCCGCCCGTGGTCATTCCGCCCATGTGTCGGCCGGGCTCCAATAGCACGACGGACTTTCCCATGCGGGCGGCCTGCACTGCCGCAATCACGCCGCTGCTGGTTGCGCCGTAGATGGCGACGTCGCAGGTCTCGATCGCGGTGGCCCCGCGTGCGATCACGGCGAGCAGGCACCCGCACCCGTAGAACAGGAGGGAAGCGGTGCGCATCATGCCGGTCAGAACGTGCCTTTGACGCCGAGGGACAGCATCGCGCCAAAGTTGCGGGTGTTGAACTGGCGCGCGTAGGCGGGGGTCTGCGAGCCGTAGCGCAGCGCCACCTGCGGTTCGTTGAAGAGGTTGTTCACGCTCGCGTTGAGCGAAAGGCGGGACGTGAGCTGGTAGGCGGAGCTAAGATCGAGCGTAGTGCGCGCCTTGATGTAGCCGAACGCGTCGGGCCCGAAGGCCGGCACCGCGGCGTTCTGGTCGAGGCCGCGGTAGTTCCAGCGCACAACGGCCGTGATCCGCTTGCGGCTGAACGACGCGCCCCAGTTGGCGCTCTTCGGGATGAATGTTGCGAACGACGCCATCTGGTTGCCCTCGAGCCGGAGCCGGGTGGCGTTGGCGAAAATTGTGAAAGGGCTGCCCCAGCGGCCGAGGCCGCGCAAGGGCTGCCGGATGTTGAACTCCACGCCCGACACGCGCGCGTTGCCGGCGTTGAACTTGGTGCTCAGGTTCCAACCCACATAACGCGGGTCAAGGCCCGCGGCATCGAGATCGGCGGCCGTCGCGAGCCTCACCTCCGAGCCGAAAAAGTCCCGGATCTCCTTCACGAAGACGCCGCCGCTGAAGAGGCCCCCTTGCGGCGTGTAATATTCGAGCGAGAGGTCGTAGTTGTCGGCGGACCACGGGCGCAGGGCGGTGTTGCGCACGGTGATGGTGCCCTTGATCAGCGTGGGATCGGCGAGCTCGGCGGCCGTGAGATCGGCCTCGTTGATGGTGGCGTTCGGGATGATGTCGGTGAAGTTGGGGCGCCCGTAGGTCTTTGCGTAGGCGAGGCGCAGCAGGAAATTTTCCCGGAGGTCGTAGGTCAGGTGCAGGCTGGGATAGAAGCCGTCGTAAGTGCGCTCGGCCCGATAGGCGCGCTCCTGTCGCGTGAGAAGTGCCTCCTCCAGCGAGTTGGCGGCGCCGGCCTCGGGGCGCCGGATGCGGGCGCCGGCAGCGTTGCGCGCGAATGTTCCGTCGGCGTTCCGCGCAAACACAGAGTTGGGATCGTAGCGCAGGCCCCGGCCGTTGTCGTCGGTCTTCTCGTAGCGCACGCCCGTGAGCACCTTCAGCCGGTTGCGGAAGAGACTGGTTTCGGCCTGCAGATAGCCGGCGGTCACTTTCTCCTGCAAATACTCCGACGCCCCGAGGCGCGAGATTTCCTGGGCGACCAACTGCGCCGGCGTCTGGGTGAAGAGCCTGGGGTTGTTCTGGAAGGCGGACCACACGTGGCGGGGTGAGAACCACGGCAGCCGGTCGTCGTAGCCGTAGCCAGTCGGCTGCTGCACATAGGCGCGCATCAGATAGGGCGCGGGGCTGTCGGGTGTGGCGGGATCGCCGTCAGGACCATTGTAGGTCCAGTTGCGCGTGTAGTTGCGCGTGTCGATCGTCTGGATGCCGACGGAACTTCCGGCCTGGAGGGCGAAGGGCACCGGTAGGAAATTGAGGCGGCGGCGGACGTTCAAGTTGCCTGCATCAACGTCGAGTTGACGATTCAACG
The DNA here is from genome assembly GCA_903820035.1 of uncultured Opitutia bacterium. Lineage (GTDB taxonomy): Bacteria > Verrucomicrobiota > Verrucomicrobiia > Opitutales > Opitutaceae > ER46. The sequence continues at coordinate 4,425 of CAIJFT010000004.1, read as the reverse complement.
GCTGGTCGACGGCCGTCGTGATCTGGTAGTTTTTCACCTCGGTGAGGTCGACGCGCTGGTTGGCGGCGTTGAACACCTCCGCGCGACCGGGATTGTCGGGCCGGATGTCGAGAAAGCTGACCCGCACGGGCACGATAAGCGTGGCATCCACTTGGTGGAAATGGCCGTGCTCCGTGTTGCGCCGCAGGATCTTCGAATAGGAGCGGCTGAGGGAGGCTTCGATTTTCCACGTGCCGTCGTCGAAGCGATAGTTGGTCTTGGCCGCGGTGAGCCGCTGTTCGTAGCGCTGGTTCGTCATCGACATCGTCACGGAACCGCGACCCGCGGCGCCGATCGTGAAGTCGTCGCCGAAGCTGAACGGCGTGCCGGTGGCCGGGGTGGGAGCGGCGACCGCGCCGACGTTGGGCGTGAGACGGTTATTGCCGATGGAGTGAACGAGTTCGTTCCACTGACCGCTGAACGACAGCACGGCGTGGGGCGTGACGCGCCAGTCGGCCTTGAAGCCGAGGGTCTTTCTCGCCTCGTTGCGCGGATCGTCGGCCGCGAGGTGCGATTGCAGATACGGCCGGCTGATCGACGCGCCCGTGCCGGACGTGGCGAACGTCATCTGCGAGATGTGCTGCTCGTTGTAGCGGTTGGTGTAGAGCCCGGTCAGGATGAGGCCGAAGTTCTTGTTCACCGGAAGCGTAAAGTCGAAGTCGACCCCGGGATTGATCTTCCACACGTCGCGGTCGTCGTAGGCGCGCGGCATCTTGCGGAGATAGAGGTTTTCCCCGTTGCCCACGAGGTTGAGGCCGTAGCGGAGTTGGGCCTTGCTGCGTTCGAACGCACTCTTGCTGACCATGTTTACCGAGCCGGCGAGAGAGTCGGCGGGGGTCGACGGCGTGGGCACCTTGGTGACTTCGATGCGGGCCACGTCGTTCAGCGCCATGCTGTTGGTGTCGAAGGAGCGGTTGGTCGAGGTGCCGGCACTCACCATCGGTGCTCCGTCCGAATAGACCGACGTCATCGCGCCGCCAATGCCGCGGATGGAGATGCCGACAACCGAGGCATTGTCGTAGTTCGCCGTCACGCCGGGGATGAATTTTAAAAACTCGCCGACGCTGCTGCCGAAAACGTCGCCCAGTGAGTCGGTCGACATCACGTTTTTGAGATTGGGCGCGAAGCGCTGCTCGTTGTTGGCGATGGCCTGGGCATCGGTTTCCCGGTCGGCCGCGACGGTAAACGCCTTGAGGGCCACGACGTGGCTGTCTCCGCCGTAGCGCGCGACGCTGGTGAGGTTGACGTTGTGCTCGATCGTCTCGCCGGGCGCGGCGACCAAGGCGATCGTCTGGGGGTCGAGATTGGTGTAGAAGACCGCCAGTTCGATCCGACCGGCCGGAACGCCTGCGAGGCGGTAAGTGCCGGTTGCATCGGTGAAGGCCACGAGATCGGTGCCGAGCACGGTGATGCGGGCGTTGTTCAGGTACTGGCCGGTGACGACATTCTGCACGCGGCCGGTGACCGCGGAGGTTTGACGGGAGGCGGCGGGCGGGCCGTCGGCCGCGTGGACCGGATTTGCGGGATAAAACGCCGCTGCGAGGAAGCCGGAAAGGATAGTCAGAAGACGTTTTGATTTCATGAGCGATGGAGAGTGAGAGGGTAGGGCCGGCTGGTCGGGTGGAGTCTGGCGCGCGGTGCCGCGACGATCCGCGCGGCGAATAGTGAGCGTGCCGGATGGATCATTGACGATGAGGGCGAGGTCGGTGCCGGCCACCAATCGGCTGAGGGCCTCATGCGGTGCGAAGTTGCCCCGGAGCGCCGCGGTGTGAACGCCGCGCACGGTCTCGGCGAAGAAAGCAATTTCAAGGCAGCCCTGGCGGGCTGCGAGTTTGAGTGTTTCGGTCGCATCGCCGGCGGGCACATCGAACCACTGCGGCGCTTCGGTCGCCACTGCCGCGGCGCCGATGAGCACGGCGAAAGAGAAAGCGCACCGTCGGATAAGGCGGTGACAGGACGTGGCAAGAACGAGGGCAAGCGAACGGAGACGTCTCAGCCCGGCGGTTTCACTAAAGGAAACTTCAGGGTGGCGGAATACTGTTGCGCGTGTGGGCAAAGGGGCGCGCTTGGCGCGGTGGGGATTAGCGCTTCCGCCGGACGATGATCTCGGTCTCTCCGCGGCGCTTGATTTCGACTCCGGGCGCGGCCGCGAGGAACTTGGCGAAACCCTCGACGTTGTCCGAACGGATCGAGGCCACGATGGGCAGGGCGGCCAGTTCTTCATCGGCGAGGATGAATTGCACGCGGTTGCGGCCGTTGAACTCGGCGACGGCGACGGCGAGCGGCGCCGACGAAAAGTCGAGCAGCTGCGGCTGCCAGTGGAGCTGCTGGGCTATAACCTTGGGTGAAACCTGGGTGATCTGTGGAGGCTCCGCTTTGGTGCGCGACACCGTGGCGCGGTGGCCGGCGGAGATTTCGGAGGACGGAGGACGCGGATTCTTGTCTTCGGCGACTTGGGGGACCGTTTCCGTGCGCGCCAGTGCGACGCTGCCTTCGGTGACGAGCACTACGACGGCGCCGGGGTCGAGGCGCACGCTGAAGGCCGTGCCGACGGCCCGGACGTCGACGCCGTCGGCGCGCACGATAAAGGGGCGCGACGGGTCTTTCGCCACGGTGAAGAGAGCCTCGCCGCGGACGAGTGTCGCCCGGCGCTCGGTTGCGCTGAAGTGCGTGGTCACGACGGCGCCGTGGTTCAGTTCCACGGAGGAGCCTTCATCGAGGATCCGGCGTTTTAGGTCCGTGCTCGCGATCGGCGCGGTGGTCAATATCGCCGAAGGCGGGCGCCACCAGACCAACGCGATCGCGATCGCGGCCGCGGCTGCCAGCAACGTGGGGGCGAACCAGTAAATCTTTCGCCGGGGTGGCGCGAGGAGATCGGGGTTTGGCTCCGCGCTATGCTCCGGGCGCCAATGCGCGAGGGCGGTGAAATTGCCGACGGTCTGGCGGTGCAGCGCGAGCCACTCGCCGTGGCGCGGATCGGCGGCGAGCCACCCGAGGAACTCGTCCTGCTCCGCGGCGGTGAGGCCGCGGTCACGGCGCACGAGCCAGTCGGCGGCGGCATGGGCGCGGCGCTGGGCGCCGGGGGAGTCGAGCTCGGGGCGTTTCATCGAGGGGTGGTACGGCTGTCGACGCGGCGTAGCAGCTGCTCCGTGCAACGGGCCGTGCCGATCGCGAGCTGTGCGGCGACGGTGCGGTCGGAAATACCGAGCCTTGCGCCGATTTCGCGCTGGGTGAGGCTGTAGACTAGGCGCAGCGTCATCACCTGACGGCAGCGCTCGGGCAGGGACTGAACGGCTTCGGTCAAGAGGGCACGCTCCTGCTCGCGGGCAACGGTCTCGGGGATGCTGGCATGGTCATCCAGGACGTTTGAGAGGTCCGCTTCCACTAAGGAATCGGTGCGTGAGATCGCGTGGCCGCGGAGTTGGTCGAGCGCGAGGTTGCGCGCGATGGCAAAGAGAAAGGCCTTCGGCGCCTTCAACTCGCCCTTCTCCCGGGCGCGAAGCACCCGGAGAAACGCCTCTTGAATGACGTCGTCGACCGCTAGTCGCGCGCCGAAGCCGTGTACCAGCCATGCGCGCAGCGCGGCGGCGTGCTGCTGGATGTTCGCGGCGAACCAGCGGGCGGTATCTGGGTCGGCAGGCGGCACGGCGAATGAGCTACCGCAGCGCCGGGAGAAGGCAAGGGGTACGCTCAGATCGAGAGTGCGGACGGTCTTGGCGATCGGGGGGCTGCCGTGCTCCGCGGTGTACTCCGTCGCGTTACCCCAGGCGCTGTCGTCGAAATCGGTCGCGTACCAGCGGGCGGAGAGGGGCGTGCGTTCGACGGTGGGATTGGTGAGGTTGGAATTAAGCGGTCCCTTGAAAAAACCTTTCGCCTTCCCGTTGGCGTTGGTGACGGCGCCGTCGCCGAGTTTGAGGATGAAGCCGGCGTCGCCGATTTTGTTGCCGTACTCGAGGCCGGTCGCGGGCTCGGCGTTGTCCTTCGCGAGCACGGCGATCGTCATCGGGTATTCGGGGAGGATATTGCTCGAGATCTGATTGTGCGGCAGGAAATCGATCGCGTCGATCGCCACGAGTTCACCGTTGATGAAGATCGCGCACCCGCTGTCCGCGTAGGCGTTGAGCGTGATTGTGTGCGCGATGGTCGGCTTCACCGTGCCGGGCGGCTGGGCGACCGCCGGAAGGACGGTTAATGCGAGGGCGAGGCGAAGGGGATGGAGGCGCGGCATCCGTCGACGCTCGCCGGCGGATAGGAAGCGCGCGCCCGTGGTGAAATGAATAGTCTGTCATGTTTGGCGGCTTGACCCCGCGAGCGGGTGGTCGGCTGATGGGGCGCGTGAAAATCCTCGTGATGGAGGACGACAAGAAGCTCGCCGGACTCGTGCGC
>CAIJFT010000003.1 GCA_903820035.1 uncultured Opitutia bacterium | reverse complement strand
GCGGCGTCCGTTCGCCGCGGTCGGGGTAGTGGCACGGAATGCAAAACAACAAGTTTATCCCCACTTGTCCATTTTTCCCGCCGGTTCCGGCTGTTACTCTGGCCCTACCCACCGCTATGCACCCCACGTCTCGCGTCCGTTCCACTTGGCATCTCGCGCCCCGTTCTTTCTTGCTCATCACCCTCGACCTCGTGGGAACGTTTCTGGCCGGAGTGGCGGTCAAGGCCCTCGGCCAGCCCGCGCCCTCCCGTGCCGCCGGCCCGGGTGAGGAGATCGTCACGCCCACGGCGTTCGAATTCGCTGCCGCCGCCACCGACGAGTGTCAGTTGATGAACGCCCAGCTCGAATTGAAATAGAAACTGTCTTTGCCGACACCCGCGACTCGCGCTGCTGCTCACCCGGGGGTCGGCGCCCCGCCGTCCCCCTCGGCAGCCCTACCTCTCCCGACCCTCCAACCCTCCCCATGCCCTCCTCAATCCGCACGCTTTTCAGTTTCGTCCTGACTGCCTTGCCTTTCGCCCTCGTCGGATCCGCGCAAACCGCCCCTGCCGAGCGGGGCGAAGCGCGCGAGACCATCACCTTGTCGCCCTTTCAGGTGCACTCGGATGCCGACCAGGGATACACCGCGAGCAACACCCTCGCCGGCAGCCGACTCAACACCGAGCTCAAGAACACTCCCGCCGCGGTCACGGTGTTCACCAAGGAGTTCCTCGAAGATATCGGGGCGCTGAATACGATGGAGGCGCTGACCTACTCGCTCAACGCCGGGCGGGAATTCACCGACTATACCGGCTTGGCCGCCACCCAGCAGAGCGACGGCGCCGTGCAGTCCCGCGGTTTCGTCGGCGCTACGCTGGGGCGAAATTACTTCGTATCCCGTGTATCGCTCGACGCCTTCAACACCGAGCGCATGGACTTCGCGCGCGGCCCCAACTCGATTCTTTACGGGATCGGGGGGCCGGGTGGGATCATCGACACCTCGACCAAGCGCGCCTTGATCGGCAGCAAGAACACCGATCAGGTTCAGGCGCGATTTGGCAGTTGGGACGACAAACGGGGGACCATCGACGCCAACCGCAGCCTCGGGAAGACTTTCGCGGTGCGAGCCAACGCGGCCTGGCAGGACCGCGACGGCTGGCGCGAATTTGAATCCTTCCGCCTGAAAGCGGGCGCGCTGGCCGCGACTATCCGGCCCCTCGCCCACACGGAAATCCGAGTCGAGGGCGAGTACGGTGACCGGCGTCAAGTCGTACCCTACCCGTATCCGTCATCTGACTTCAGCTCGGCATGGCTGGCGGCGGGAAAGCCGATCGCCCTAGGAACCGCGGCGGTCACCGGCACCGCCGCCAACGGCAGCCGTGTACTGGTCTACGATCCGCTCAGCGGCTCCGGACTCATGGCCTGGAACGGCACGCAACAAACGACCAAGGGACCGAACTCGCCGAGTCTGGCCCAATCGATCGTCTTCCGCGATTTTTCCGTGCTGCCGAAGCGCAGCAACCTCGGTGGCGCCGGCAATAATTCCAATAACTGGTACGGCACCTACTCGGCTTTTCTCAATCAGGAAATCGCCGGATTGAATCTGGAGGTCGCCTACAACCGGATGATTAATTCACACCTATTGGAAAAAGCGGTCGACTGGAACCAGCTGGGCGCCTTCGGCGATCCCAACGCCCTGCTCCCGAGCAATCCACTCCCCAACGGGACGCTGCCCAGCAACGCCGGGCGCCCCAATCCGAACGCGGGCCGGCTCTACGTGAACGGTCAGGCGGTGAAGGTCTACCAGCATAACGACACCCATAATTGGCGCATCACCGGCGCCTACGAGCTGAACCTCGCCAAGCGTAAACTCGGCATCCATCGCTTCGCCGCGCTGGCGTCGCGCGAAACCACCTACGCCATCAATGACGTGCTGCGCGAGGTCATCACGAATCCCCCTGGCACAGCCAATTACCCCCTCGACATCACCAACGCCAATAACGGCGTCCTGCGGCGGACCTACCTCGACTTCAGCAGGAGCGATCCCCACTTGCGCGGCGCACTCGATCCCCGGGAATATCCGATCCAAAATCTCAACGGTATCTCCACCGGATTTCGGCGGACCGCCGACCAGAGCGCGATCACCATCACCGAAACCGAGGCGCTCATGCTCGGCGGTCAGAGCCAACTGATCGGTGACCGGCTCTTCGCCACTTGGGGGCTACGCCGCGACCACCAGCAGATCGACACCAGCGGCAACGCGACCCGCGACCCCGTCACCCGGGAATTCAGCTTCCGGGTCGCACGCGTCACCACCGCGGAGTTTGCCGGCAACACCAAGACCGCCGGTCTCGTCGCCCGCCCCCTCCCCTGGCTCGGGCTTGTCTTCAACGCCGCGGATAACTTCGTGCCGCAAACCCCGACCGACGTACGCGGCCTGCCTGTCGGGGCCCGCCAAGGCAAGGGCCGGGACGTCGGCGTCAAAATTACACTCCTAGAAAACCGCCTGAACCTCACCGTCTCCCGCTATCACCTCGAGGAACAGAATCGCGCAGCCGACAATGCCGCGGTGACCGTCTCCCTCACGCCGGCCGCCAATGAAATCTGGGAAGCCCTTAACCTCCCGGAAAAAATCGTGCCGAGCAACCGCGACTCCGTGGACAACGTCGGCAGCGGTTGGGAACTCGAGTTAACCGCCCTCCCGAAGCCGCAATGGCGCGTTTCGTTCAACGCGAATTTGACCGACATCAAGCAGACGAATTCGCTGCCGCGCTGGTTCAGCTACATCGCGGAGAACCGCGCCGCTTGGCTGCGCGCCGGAAGTGTGCCCCTCATCTCGCCGTTTACCGGCATCACGAGCGGCGGAAATAACCCGACGGTCGCCGACGCCGTCGCGAGCCTTGATCGGGCACTGGTCAACATCCGCGCCGCCGAGGGGCATATGCCACGGCAGCACCGCCGGGGCTCCGCCAACTTCTTTTCCACCTACACCCTCCGGCAGTCGGGGGCATGGTACGACCAGATCACGCTGGGCGGCGGCGGTAACTACCGCTCCAAACCAGTCGCGGGCTACGACACCACGACCGGCGACCACGTGTTTGGCGGCGAAAGCTTCATTGCCAACGCCATGGTCCAGAGAATCTGGCGCCTCCGCCGCGGCACGCTGCGCGCCCAGCTGAACGTCGACAACCTTTTCGACTTCGACGATTTCATCATCACCGACAAGGACAACACTGGGACCTACCGCGTACTCTTTCAGCAATCCCGGCGCTGGGCAGTCAGCCTCACCCGCACCTTCTGAGCCGATTCCACTGATCGCTCCCACGACAGCACTCCCGCGCGACTCGCGGCTGATGGCGCGCCAAGTGCAACCCGTACCCCGCGAGAAGCACGACGTGATTCACTCGCTCCGGGTGAGACCTTCCACGCCTTGAACGCCACGCTGCGCCGCTACGCCCTGATCATCCTCATGATCCTGACCGCCTTTTTGGTCGGACTCACCGTGAAGGTCCTCGGCCAGCCCGCGTTCCGGTCCGCAGCGTGACCCGCGGCGCCAAGGTCGACTGGAACAACATGCACGCCGTCGGCTCCGATCTGCCCGGCGCCAACTGGGCTTATCCGGAGGCCAGCTACGAGCGGCGGCGGGAAATTGAGCTGCAACACTTCGTCACCGAGCGGGGTTTCGCGATCAGCGACGGCGTGATCTGGCGCGTCCCGCCCAAGCCGTACGGCATCTCCTACCGCTCGATCATCCCGCGGAAGGGCGAATGCAAAAATCTCCTCTCCCCGATTTGCGTCTCCGCGACCCATGTGGCCCACGGCTCGATCCGCATGGAACCCGTATTCATGGCGCTCAGCCAGAGCGCGGCCATCGCCGCCGGAGCGGCGCTGGACCAGCAGG
>CAIJFT010000002.1 GCA_903820035.1 uncultured Opitutia bacterium | reverse complement strand
GAGGCCAAGCTGGTTCCCGTGCGCAACGCCGACGGCATCATCTATGCCGTCCTGAATACGTGGCGCGACATCACGGAGGAGCGGCGCCTGCTGGCGGACCTGACCGTGGCTCGATTCACCGTTGATCGCACCACGGTGCCGATGTTGTGGGTCGCCCAAGATGGTCGGGTGGTGGATACCAATGAGGCCCTGTGCCGCCTGCTGGACTGTTCGCGGGAGGAAATGCTGACGCGGTTCGTGCGGGACTTCGATCTCGAGTACTCGGCGGAGCGCTGGCCCGAATTTTGGAAAAGAACCGCGAAGGATCGCTCGGTAAACTTTGAAACCACGCTCGTCCGCCGTCAGGGCGGCAGGCTCAGCGTCGAGATCCGCGCCCACTCCATCGAGCTCGATCTGGGGACGGAGCGGCGGGAATTATTGTGCGCCTTTATTCAGGATGTGACCGCGCAACGACACGCCGCCGAAATTTTGCGGCGCAGCGAAGAGCGGCTGTCGTTGATCTTTGGGGCCGTCGCCGAGGGCATCATCGTATACGACGGCCGCGGCCTCATGCTCGACGCGAATCCCGCCGCCCGGCGCAGCTTCGATTTTCTGCCGGAGGACGGTCGCGAGCACACGGCCGCCGATCTGGGCCGGCAGCTGGTGCTCGAAGAGGATCGCCCCGCCGAGGGGCAGGAAGATCCGGTCCTGTCGACCGTCCGCACCGGTCGGGCCGTCCGCGGCGCGGTGCGCGGTTTCACCCGGCGCAACGGCGAGCGCATCTGGCTCTCGGTGAGCACCGAGCCCCTGCTCAACGGCCAGGGCGAGGTGATCCTGGTCGTAAGCAGCTACTCGGACATCACGTCGCTGCGCTCCCTCCAGGACCAACTGCGTCACTCCCAAAAAATGGAGGTCTTCGGCCAGCTGGCCGGCGGCATCGCCCACGATTTCAACAACATCCTCACGTCGATCGGGCTCAATCTCTACCTGCTTGAGGGCACCCCGCTTTTGAAAGGGACGGGCAACCGCTTCATCAAGGACCTGCATAGCCTGACCAAGCGGGCGGCCGGGCTCACCGAACAGTTGCTCCTGTTTGCCCAGCGCCGGGTCGTGCAGATGCAGCCGGTCGACCTCAACGCCAGTCTCAAGGGCCTGCTCAAGATCCTCGGCCCCGCCTTGGGCGAAAAGGTTAAGCTTACGTATCAGCTCTCACCTGACAACGTATGGATTTCGGCCGATCCCGGCATGATCGATCAGATCGGGATGAATCTCTGCATCAATGCCCGCGATGCGATGCCCGCCGGTGGCCGGATCACGATTGCCACGGGAGTCGAGTACGCGCATTCGGCGAAGGCCGCCGCGTCCGGTTTCACCCATGCCCGGGCCGGCGAATTCGCCTTTTTCCGGGTCAGCGATACCGGCACCGGCATCGCCCCGGCGGTATTGGCCCGGATTTTCGAACCGTTTTTCACCACCAAGGATACCGGCAAGGGCACCGGCATCGGTCTGGCCACCGTGCACGGCATCCTCGACCAACATCAGGGCTGGGCGTCGGTGTACAGCGTCGAGGGCGAGGGCACCGCGTTCACGATCTACCTCCCCTTCATCCCGCCGCAATTACTGGACCCCGCCTTGGCCCAACCCGACCCGGCCCAACTCCGCGGCAGCGAAACCATCCTCTTTGTCGAGGACGAACGGGACGTGCGCGCCCCGTGCGCCGACCTCCTCGGGAGAAACGGCTATCAGGTCATCGAGGCCGGCCATCCCGCGCAGGCCATCGAACTGTGGCAGACGCAAGCCGCGAGTATCGACCTTCTGATTACCGACATGGTCATGCCGGGAAAGATGAGCGGGCTCGACCTCGTCTCGCGCCTCCGGCAGACGCGGCCGGATCTGAAGGCCATTGTTATCAGCGGCTATAACGAAGAGATCATGAAAACCGAACAGTTGCAGCAGCACCAAGTGGTCCTGCTCCCCAAGCCGTTTGATTTTCACACCCTCAGCCAAACCATCCGCACCACCCTTGATACGACCGCGTAAGCCAGGCCGGACCGGCCGCCCCGGAGACTAATCGGATCGCGCCCTCCGTGCCCCGCCTCCGCCGGAGGGGAAGCCCGGGACCGGCGTCAGGAAATCGGCGGGCGCCCGGCGCGCGAAGGAACGATGCCCTCGCCGGCGGTTTTCCGATCCCGAGCCGCGCGGGCGCCGTGACTGACGACGGCCGGCCGGCCGCGCGCACCACCCACTTTCTTCATGACGCTCCACCTGCAGCACGATCGCAACCGATTGGTCTTTTCCGGACGGCTCGACGCCACCGGCGCCCGTGAACTGGACGCCTGGCTGGCCGGCGCCGACGCCATACCGGCCGTGTGGGACCTCAGCGGACTCGTGTTTCTCTCGAGCGCCGGCATCCGCAGCCTACTGACGTTGGACCGCCGCCTGCGCGCCGGCGGCCGGCGGGCCCAGGTGGTCGTCCCAGCCGGCTCGTTGGTCGCCGACATCCTCGAGTTGGCGGGACTCGCGGCGCAATGGGACATCCACGCCGAAGCCGCCGCGGCCCATCGTCATGCGCTGCCGGTGACGAGCGGCGGGCTGAGCCGGACCGCCTCCGGCCGCTCCTACCGGATCATGCCCGCCCGCGGCCGCGGCCGTGTCACCACCCTGGCCGCGGCGCCGGAGGGGCGACCGCTACTGGTGCGGTTTGACGAGTTGGGCGTCGCCTTCGGCCGGGGCGGGTTCAGCGCCGGGTCGGCCGCCGACGAGCCCGAACACGGGGATTTGTTCTCGACCGATCACACCGTCCTGATCCGCGGCGCCGGCGGCCTGACCGATTTCTTCGAGACCACCGCGCCGGCGGCCACGTTCGCCCGGGTCGAGACGGCGGTGCGGCTCGAAACCGACGCGGGGGAACGCTGGGACGCCGAGGGGGCCGT
>CAIJFT010000001.1 GCA_903820035.1 uncultured Opitutia bacterium | reverse complement strand
GCGGCGTCCTCGAGGCCCTGTTTCTTGATTTCAGCCGAGTCCTCCCAGACGATGCGGCTCGTGCGAGCATCCGTCAGGCGAAAGCTGTAGAGCACGTAATCGCTGGTCCCCGCGGAGGTCCGCGTGGTCATGCCATCAAGCTTGCCGGTGAGGAAGTAATCGGCGCCGCCAAACTCGGAGGCCCGCGGGTCGGAGCTCGCCGTGACCTGGCCGCTGCGCTTGAGCTCACGCTCGCGCTCGAGCGTCTTCATCATCTCGCGATCGAGGAAGCTCACCTGCCCCATCGCTTTCGAATTCAGCTGGATCCGGATCCGGGTGAGGAAAATTTCCTTGTTGATCGGGAAGCGCGTATTGTTGACGACCGGGTCGAGCACAATGCTCGGCGGCACCTGGGCCCGCGCGATCTGCGGGATGGCGAGGATGCTGCGCGCCATACGGTCGGTCACGGCGACCATGTCCTGAGACTCGATGCCGGTGCCGGCGACGAAGCCGCGCTCATCGGGCCGCATCTCGGTGACGGGCACGCCGGCGGGATTCTGGACGCCCGCGGTGGCGCAGCCGGACAACAGGGCCGCGCCCGCGGCGGCGACCAGAAGGAGGAATCGGGAGGAGGAGTTCATGGTGTCAGATGGGGAAAAAGAAAAAGGCGGCCGCGGAACGAGCGGACGCCCCAGCAAGCACTCAACGGCCAAACATGCCGTTCGCCGCAGTCATCGGCGTCGATGAATTGTAGTAGTTGTTGATGATCGTCACCGGCTGCGGCGCAGCGTGGGCGGCAGGCTGCGCCTGAACCGCGGACATCTGGTAAACCGGCGGAGCCGACTCGTACACGACCGGTCGGTTCGCATCGATCAGGCTGCCGAGCAGCCAACCGGCGCCGGCGCCCCACGCCGCCCCGCGCCAGCCGTTGTGGCGAAAGTCTCCGCGGTTGTGCCCGATGATGCCGCCGGCCAGCGCGCCGAGCCAGAGCCCGCTCGCCGCCGCGCTGCCCGAACCATAATAGCCGGTGCCGTAGTCCGGATAACCGGCGCCGTAGCCGTCGTAATAGCCATAGACCGGCACCGCCGCGCGGTAACCGTAACCCGAGTAGCCGTAACCGCCACGGGGAAAGCCATGGCCATAGTCACCGCGATGGTAGCCCACGCCGATCGAAACCGCCGGCGCACCACGATAGACATAACCGCCGGCCGGCCCGCCGACCTGCGGGTTGCGCGCGGACGCGTTCGCGTTGCCGATCGCCTCACCCAGAATCAAGCCGGCCCCGGCGCCGATGGCGGCGCCTTTCCACGCGTTGTGCCGCAAATCACCGCTGTTGTTGCCGATTACGGCGCCGGCGATGCCGCCGAGCAGGGCGCCGTTGACGGCTTCGGGACGAAACACCTGCGCGCGGGCCGAAGTGACCGCGAGGAGCGCCAAGCAGAGCGAGAGGGAGGTTTTCATGGCTGAAGGCACGCTATGCGACACGATCGGGTCCGCAAGGTTTCACCAACCCTGCAGCAATCGGGAGGGACGGATGCGGGCCGCCGGAGTTGCCCGTGAAGGGCACCGCCACTCTGCAGGCCTCACGTTCGAACTCAGCCTGGAGGCCCGGGCGTCGACCGGGCTAAACGGAGGAGGTGCTCCCACAAAAAGCCCGCCCACCGGGCGCGCCTACCTCAATCCAAACTACAAAATGCCGGGAACCGCTACCGTTCGCTCAGACTCGCTAAGGCCTGGACCCAACCCGGGCAGATCGATGATCCGCCTAAGCGCTCATTGGCGCAGCTTAGCGATTGAACTCCGATCGCCCGGCGGGTTCTCGAACCGCTCCAAAGTGACCCCCTGCGGGCAAACCGTCAGCCCCGCCACAAACTGCGCCCGGCAGCGCGGGCAATAGCGCCGACTCCCCGCGGAATCCGCCGACGGCGGCACCACCAGCCCCTCCGGCGTCAGACCCGCCGGCGCCAGTTCCACCGCCACCTTGGCCGCCAACGCCGCGCGAAATTCCACTCGGATTGCGCGTTCCAAGGGCGAAGCCTCCTCCTCGCCCACCGGCCAGCGCAGGTCGGCAACAACATTAAAGGCCAGCTCCGCCTGCGTCCGCGGCAAGCCGACCGCCAAGGCCACCGCCAGCGGGTGCTGCACCGGGAAAAACCCTTCGGCCAGCAACGCCCGCAAGCGGAGCGCCTGGGGCGGCAGCAGCAGGGCGCTGAACAGGTTGGCGCGCCGCTTCTCCGGCCCGACCGCCTTGAGCCGGCGCAGAACGCGCCACGCGAGCACGACCGCGGTCGCGTGCACGAGCGCGAGCCCAAGCACAACCCAGGGCAGCACCTGCGCCAGCCGTTCGCCCGCCCGCGCCGGCACGCGACCCGCGATGTCACCGGCCAGGTAAAGCGTGAGCCCCGCCGCGCCGGCCAACACCACGGTATTCAGCCCGGCGATCACCCGGGTACGCCCGACCAGCAGCCGTTGCCGCACCGCGGTCCGACGCGACTGAAACCACCGCGCCAGCAAACCCGCCTGCCAGCGCCCGCGCTCGGCCGGCGTCGCCTGCGCGATCGCCCACAGTTCCGGTCCGGTCACATGCCCGGTATCCGGACAAAACCGCCGGCCGTTCACGTAAACCCAACCCGCCGCCACACCCACCTCGGTGATTTCCGGCCAGCGCCACGCCTGCGGCGTCGCGTCCCCGTTGGCCGGCCGACCCGCCGCACCTGCGGGCCGGTTGCACACCCCCGTCGCGCCGAGAGCGAGCGGGACATCACTCGCGTTGATCCGCCAACCGCCCGGCGCGAACGGGGGCCGCGACACTCGGCCAAACGTGAACCCACCCCGGAGCCCCCAACCCGGCCCGAAGGTGAATACACGCCGCGACAGTACCTTCGCCCCGTCGATCAGCCAGAGCACCCAAAAGACCGCGAGGACTGAGACCCACTCGGACATCAACGTGGTGTCCCGACGGAAAGCCAGCCCGCCCAACGGGCGGGCCGACCTCGGCCCCGTTGTAGGCCCGGCCGCCGGCCGGGCCCGACCATTCGGAAATACCTCATGCCGTAGGCGGCGTCGGCGGAGACGGTGGCGTGCCGGACTCCTCCGGCCGGGCGCCGGTGAGTTTATTGAAGAACTTCTTGATCGAAGCCCCGATCGCCAGGACGACGAACACGAGGCCCTTCCAGAATTTGCCAAAAAAGACGCCGAGCTTGGCGAGCAGTCCCATCTTCGCCGCCATCACACCCGCCCCGCCGAGCACGAGCGCCGAAAGCCCGTAGGCTGCGATCTTGTCGCCCGCCTTGAACTCCGCGTATTTCTGCCCCGCGACATAGGTGTAGCTTTCCGCGAGCAGCTTGTCCGCATCGGCCTCCGCCGCCTTGAAAGCCGGTGTGCCGGCCGCGAGCGTGACGTTCATCACGCCGCCGCGACCGAGCAAGCGGATGCTTTCGTTGATCCAGACCTCCTTGTAGTTGTCCTGCGAGGACGTGAGGTTGAGGGCCCACTTCAGGTTGTTCGTCTTGGGATCGTAGTACGGCTTGGTCGCCCAACCCGTGAGCTTCACCTGATCCCAGCCGCGCTTTTTGCGCTCCTCATTGGCCTCGTCCTGACCCTCGGTCATCGACTTGAGCAGCTTCTCCGCGTCGAGCTTGTCCTTGTCCTCGTCCTTCACGTAACCGACCTCCTCGTAGTCGAAGTAAAGCATGTAGCCCGGCGCGAGCACGACGCCGACCTCGGTCCCGCTCCGCATGTTCTGCGTCAATTCGTAGAAGCGATCGAGTGAGTCCTTGCCGACAAAATGGTAGCCCGCGGGCAGCTTGATTTCCGCCGTCTGACCAAGCGGCACGGTGACCGGCCCCGACTGCAGTTTGACGCCGGCCTGCTGCAGGGCCTCTTCGCGCGACTGCGGCTTGGTGGGCACGCCCGCTTCGGGCGCCGCCGGCTTTTCGGCACCGCGCAGCCCGCCGGCGACCAGAGCAAGGGAGAGAAGGATTAGACGCGACAAACGCATCCGTGCATCCTTCCCGCGGAGCCACGCACGGGTCAAGCGGGGCAGTGGGACCGGAACCCACTCCGAGCCATCAGAACATTGGCCACAAGAGGCGCAAAGAATCGGAGAGCGATTGAGGCGCCCGAGGCGCGCGGGACTTTCTCGCCTGCCGGACGGACCCTTTGTGCCTTCCTGCGGCCAACCGCCTTGAAATATTTCACCAGCAGCACCGCTCCCGGCTCACCGCAGCGACTTCAGGTGCGCGAATACATCCGCCATCGGCGGCGGAGCCGCGGCGCCTCGAAACCCGACGATCCGCGCCGAATTGAAACTTGCCCTTGTCCACACCACCGCAGCAGGTTTGACGGCTAAAATCCCAAGGTTGGCGCGCCTTTTATCCCTGCTTCGGTGGCGACGCTTAGCGGGCCAAACACCACCCTCGGGCGCCGACCTCGCTTCGCGCCTCTTGGTCCTAAATTAAACCATTTCACCTTGTCCCCGACTCACGAATGACCGGTCTCACCTTTTTCAGGAATCACTTCCGATCTCCTTCACGCATGATGGCGTTACTGGCCGCACTGGTCATCGCCCTGCCGCCGCTACTTGTGGTTACATGGCTACCCTTTTTGGATCTTGTCGCGTACGTCGGGTTAAACTCGTTTCCAGCCAAGCTCTCCAGCGGGCCGTTCCATTTCGCGGTATTCCAGCTGACCTACATCATCCACTATGCGATCACGAGGCTGATGGGCGACCTTGGGATTTCGCTCCCGGCCCAGGTCAAACTCCTGTACCTGCTCCAAGCGGGTGTTTCGTTCTTCATCATCTGGCGCTGCTTGGAGGACTTCATAGCGGATTCGTTTCTGCGCTGCATCGGAATCGCCCTAGGCGCCCTGGCCTTCTGCGACGGCCTGTTCATCTGGGGCGGTCCGCTCGCATTCTCATTGGCCGCGACCGCCCTCTCCAGCGCAACCTTCCTTACCATTCGTGAGGCCGAATCACCTCCAGTCGGCAATGGCCGGGTGGCCCTGCTGGCGTTGCTCAGCGTCCTTTGTCACCCGTTCGCTCTGCCGTTCGCTCTACTCGTCGGTGCACTGCGCATGGTATTCGTGCCGGCGGCCCGCATCGCGACCCCGGGCTGGATGATTGGCCTGCTGGCGCTCGGATGGGCGATTCGAAACGATTCCGTAGAGACCGCGACCACGGCCCAACTGACGTCCATGATCGCGCTGGACAGCGGAGAAGTCAGCCGGCGTTTCACCGAACTTTTTGTCGCGGATCACGCGATTCTGCGACAGCTTTTTGGTGACGCACCAGGAGTGCTGGCCGCCTACCTCACACTGCTCGGCGCGATCCGTTTCGCCGGCTTCATCACCGCGCCCGCCGTGGCCTATTTGGCCAAAGACTCTCCCCGCCTGCGCGCCCTAATGGTGTATGAAACGGCGCTGGCTGTACTCTATTTTACCTCAACTAATCGAAGCCCGATCATCCCGTGGTGGCCGCAACGGATCCTCACTTTCAACAGCCCCTTCCTTTTGGTCGCGGGAATGGCCGGCCCGATCTACCTGCTTCAACGCTACCTGACTGGGCGAGCGTCTGCCACGACGAATCGGCGGGTTTACCCCGCAATATTATGGGGTTGCCCGGTCGCCATTTTGGCCGCGCTGGCGTACGCTCAAATTCCGCTGCTGCAATTCGGCGGGAAGATCGGAGCCAGCCTGGATCAGACCCGCACCTCCCTGCTAAAAACCCAGGTGTCGGGGGCATATCTCAGGGCATCCAACCTGGACGCCATTCATCCCTTCTATCTGCGGTGCGTGCCGTTTCTGCTCTTCAGCGATCGTGAACTCGTCGCCAAAAACCTGATTCTTTTCACCGAGTGGCACGATCAACTCCGCCATCCGACCCGGCTCACGGAAAATTGGTTCGATCTCGGGCGCCCGCGGTTCCTCGCGCAGTTCTCCGCCACGAACGGCATCGTGGATGTTCGGCTGGAAGCCGCCTCCGGCCAAAGATTCCCCTTGCCGACTAACATCTGGCGGGGCACCGGAGTCACCCCTGCCATGGCGCAGGGGCAACTTGCTAACCGCGAAGGTCAACTGGGCTATGAACTGCTGCAGGCGGGGAGTCTCCGTGACGCCATCGAACATTTTCAGACCGCGCTTCACGCCAAGCCGGACTTTACACCGGCACATCTTGACCTCGCGGTCGCGCTCGCAAGGGCAGGGCGCGTGCCTGAGGCCATTGAGCATCTTGGTACCGCGATCGCCGCGGATCCGACCAATGTCCATGCCGCGGTGAATCGGGCCCTCCTGCTCGTTTCACAGAACCGCAACGCCGAGGCCGCGACCCAGTTGGCCGCAGCACTGCGGATAGCGCCAACCGATCCCGCAGCCAACTACCTATTCGGTCACCTACTGGCGCAGGAAGGTAAGTTCGCCGAGGCAAGCGGACACTACCGCACCGCGATCAGCGCTAATCCGCAGTATTTCGAAGCCGAGCTGAACCTCGGCCTTCTCCTGTTGCAACAAGGGCAATCCGTAGAAGCACGAACGCACCTCAATGCCGCGGCTAAACTACGCCCAAACGACGCAAACGTGCGGGCGGCCCTCGAACAGCTGCGAGCAAAGTAAGCGCGCCGACCACCCCGTTTTCAGGATATTACGCCGCACCCATCGTAGGGGCGAAGGACACCTCGCACCAGCCTCCGTCACCGCAGCGACTTCAGGTGCGCGAATAAATCCGCCACCTGCTGAGACGTCATGCCCTCCAGCAGTCCCTCGGGCATCAGCGAGCGGCGCAGGAAACCGGCTTGGCGGATGTCCGCCCGCGCCACCCGTCGGTCCGCGGCGCCGGGCTGGCGCAGGACGACCGCTTCGGCGCTTTCCTCGACCAAAAAGGCATCCGCCACCGCCCCGTCCTTCGTCACAACGCGGAACGTCTGATACGCGCTCTCCATCGCCGCGCTCGGCGTAAGCAAATTACGCAGGAGCGCCTCGACGCCCGTGTGCCCCACGCCGTCGAGCACCGGCGCGATCGACCCGCCCTTCCCGCCCTGCTGGTGGCACGCGAGACAGATCGCCGTGAACAATTCCCGGCCGCGGCCGGCATCTCCCGGCGCGTTCGCCAGCACCCGGAACCGCGCGAACTTCGCCGCCTGCGCCGCCGCTTCGGTCTGCGTCAGCAACACCGGCGCATCCTCCACGACCTCGCTCCGCGCCGCACCCGCCAGCGGACCCCAACTCGCCCCGCTGAATACCTGGGCCAGACCGGCCGGCCGGTGGTCGGGCGGGAGATCCGCAAAGGTCCGGTCGAAACTTTCCCGAATCTCCGCCGGCGAACGCGCCACCGTCCACACCCGGTATTCGCTGAGCCAGCCGCCGGTCACCCCGCCCGCCGGATCCGTGCGCGTGCGGCCGACGCGCACGTCGGTGTAAGGCCCGGCCGCGGGCGATGCGCTGGTGCCGTTCAACTCGCCGTCGAGGTAAAGGCGGAAGATCCCACCCGCATCCCGCGTCACCGCATAGTGCACCCAGACCCCGGGCACAGCCCGCTTGGTCGCCACGATCACGTCGTTGCCGTCGGGCAGCCAGACGCGGAAGCGACCGTCGAAAAAGTTCAGGTCAAACTGTCCCGGCGCCCCCGCGAGCCCGTCGCGCTGATTGATGCCGGCATCCAGCTTCAGCCACGCCTCGATCGTGAACGCGCCGGCCAGCGTCAGCCGCGTATCAACGACATCGTCGCGCCCACCGGGCAGGCGCAGCGCGCGCCGGGCATCGCCGTTGAGTTCGCGCCACCACGCGGCCACCTGCGGGTGCGCCGGTCGCACGGTGTGGAGCTTCTCGACGCACGACAACTCCAGCCGCCCGCGGGGCACCGCTCCGGCTCCGACCGCCGCAATCAACGCATCCGCCCCCGCCGGCGTGCTGGCGAGCCGGTCGAGCGCAATCCCGCGCGCCCGAGCCGGCAACGCGGGCACGAGCCGCAGCAACGTCGCGATCGCCTCCGGTGAACGCACCGCCCCGAGCGCAGCGACCGCCTCTTCCCGCACCGCAGGCGTCGCGCCCTCCCGCGCGACACGATCCAGCAAGTCGACCGGCCCGGCACCCAATTCCCGCAGGGCACGGAGCGCGGCCAGCGCCGGCGGCGACGCCCCGAGGTCGCGCCGCACCACCTCGGCCAAGCCGCCGGCCAAACCGGTCAATTTGAACCCACCCGCCAATTCAGCTCCGAGCGTAACGTCGGCGGCCACCCTGCCGCCGATCAACGCCGACGCCGCCTCGGTGAGCGGCGTCAACACCGCGGCGACTTCCGAACCAGGCCGCAGCGCGAGCAGCGCCCGCAACGCGGACGCCCGACTCGCCGGCTGACGCAGCACGGCGCCCAGCACGTTCGCGACGGCAGGCTCGGCGAAGTGCGCCGCCAGCAGCCGCACCTCCTCGTCGCCCAGCGGGCGGTTCAAGTCGGGCGCAAGGCGGGCTAGCCCAAGCGCGGCGTCCTTGCCACCGAGGGCGAGCGTGGCGAGGACGCGGCTCTCCAGCGGCAGCGCGCGACCTTCCGGCGCATCGAGG